>NZ_JBOZDP010000001.1:0-317240 GCF_051265835.1 Actinotignum inguinis
GATCCCGTTCGCAACTCCCGGTTTCTTATTCATTGAACGATCTCCTTAAAAATCTCTAGGAAACCGTCCGCACCCCCGTCCTGGGCTTGCACTACGCGACCCCAACGGTCCCCAATTTGCACTTTGGTCGATCCGCTGGCGGGGCAGGGGTGTTTTTCCGAGATGTACTTCGCATGTACAACAAATGCAGTACAGCTCGGAAAACACATAGTCCCTCCCGCGCGCCGCGCCCAGGCTTCTATATACGACGACGCAGCCAACCGGCCGCGCGTCCACCCCCGCGGGCCGGTGTGCCAGAAGCACGGAAACCTAATAGGATTGGGCTTGTGAGCATCCTTACACAGACGCATCATCGGCTCGTGCGCCGCCGCGCGAGCCGTGGGATTGCTGCCGCTTGCGCGCACGCCCGCCATATGTCGCCCGAGGATACGAGGAGATAAGCCATGTCCATTGAACCGACGACGCCCGCGAAGAATTCGGCACCCACGCCCGAAAAGAAGCCGGCAGCCACGCCCGCAACTACGCCCGCGGCCACGAAGTCAGCCGCCGCGAAGAAACCGGCAGCCACGAAGGCAGCAGCGTCGAAGAAACCCGCGACCACTCGGCGCTCGACGAAGAGCACCAGTTCAGCGAAGAGCACCGGCACGGCAAAGGGCACCACAACGGCAAAAGCCCCCGCCAAGGCCCCCGCGGCAAAGGCCACGAGCACCGCGAAGTCCGCGAGCGCGGCAAAACCCGCGAAAACAACCGCGAAAACCGCACCCTCCCCCACCACCCACGGCCGCCCGAACGCGGAAGGCTACCCTCCCGCGTTCCCGCAGGCACCTGTGGCCCCGGCCCCCGCCCCGCGGGCCAATATCGCCCGCATCCCGATTATGGATGTGACACCCTGCGTGCAAAACGGCTCGCTGGCCGCTAAGGGAACCGTGAATGAAGCTTTCCCGGTGCAGGCCACCGTCTGGCGCGAAGGGCACGATCTTTTCGGCTGTGAAGCCGTCCTCGTTGATCCGCAGGGTCGCGAAGTTCAGAGCGCTCCCATGGTCCTGGTACGCCCGGGCCTGGGCCGTTACGAAGGCTGGCTCACCCCCACCGAGCCGGGCGATTGGGCCTTCTTTGTGCGCTCGTGGTCGGATCCGCTGGCCACCTGGCGGCATACCGCCGAAGCGAAGCTCCCGGTCGGCCAGGATATTGACCTGGTGTTCCTCGAAGCCGAGCAGCTGCTCAAGAGGGTGGCGAAATTGCTGCCGCGCGGTTCAAAGGACCGGCCGGCGATTAATGACGCTATCGACGTCGTTCGAAAAAAGTCCATCCCGGCTTCGGTACGTTTCGCGGCCGTGACGTCCGACGTCGTCGAAGATATTATCCACAGGTATCCGGTGCGCGATTTCGTGAGCGAATCGGCGCGTTTCCCCCTCGCCGTGGACCGCGAACTGGCCTTGCACGGCGCCTGGTACGAAATGTTCCCGCGCTCGGTGGGAGCCTGGCGCGACGACGAAGGCACCTGGCATTCCGGGACCCTGCGCACCGCGGCGGAAGATCTGCCCCGCATCGCCTCCATGGGCTTCGACGTGGTGTACCTGACTCCGATTAGCCCGATTGGCCTGACTGATCGCAAGGGGAAGAATAATTCGCTGATTGCCCAGCCCGGTGAACCCGGCTCGCCCTACGCGATTGGCAGCGAAGCGGGCGGGCATGATGCCATCCACCCGGATCTGGGCACGTTCGAGGATTTCGATGCCTTCGTAGCCACCGCCCGGGATCTGGGCATGGAGGTCGCCCTCGATATTGCACTGCAATGCTCCCCAGATCACCCGTGGCTGCACGAACACCCCGAATGGTTCCTGCACCGCCCGGACGGCACCATCGCTTTCGCGGAAAATCCCCCGAAGAAGTACCAGGATATCTACCCGCTCAATTTCGATGACGATCCGGAAGGTATCTACCAGGCGGTCAAGGGCGTGCTGGAAACCTGGGTTTCGCACGGGGTCACGCTTTTCCGCGTGGATAACCCGCATACCAAGCCGGTGAGTTTCTGGCAGCGGCTGCTGGCCGAATTCCGCCGCACCCACCCGGAGGTTATTTTCCTGGCCGAGGCGTTCACCGCCCCGCCGATGATGCGGGGTCTGGGCGCGGTGGGCTTCCACCAGTCCTACTGCTACTTCGCGTGGCGTAACGAAAAGAAGGAAATTGAGGACTACCTGTGGGAGGTCGGCCGGGAATCGGATGCGATGTTGCGCCCCACTTTCTGGCCGACGACGCACGATATCCTCACCCCCTATCTCCAACAATCCGGCCCGAACGGCTGGAAGATCCGCGCGATTTTGGCGGCGATGGGAGCGCCCTCCTACGGGATTTACTCCGGTTATGAATTCGTGGAATCGGAGCCGCGCGGCAGCTTCGAAGAAATGAATAACAACGAGAAATACGAATACCGCCCGCGGGATTACACCCGCGATCCCTACGGTATCCAAGGGCTTCTCACCCGCCTCAACGAGATCCGCAAGGAGCACGTGGCTCTCCAGCGCCTGCGCGGGATCACCATTAACCCCACGTCGAATCCGAATATTCTGTGCTTCACGAAGGTGGCGCGCCCGGAGGAAACTCCGTCGGGAACCGCGGACCGCGTGATTGTGGTGCTCAACCTCGATCCGCATACCACCCAGGAGGCGGAGATCTCTCTGGATATGTCCGCTTTCGGTGCTTTCGATGCCAGCGGTCTGCCGCGCGGCGAGGCACCCGAGCATATCGAGGTGGTGGATGAGCTGGGCGGCGGGCATTTCCAGTGGAATAACCGGCCCTTCGTGCGGCTCAACCCCTTCACCACCCCAGCGCATATTCTCTCCGTGAAGGCCCTCTGATCCTATGTCCCTTCCTTCCCTCAACGCTGCCACTTCCGGGCCCCGCATCACCCAGTCCGAACACCCCGGGCTAATCGATGATCCGGAGTGGTATCGCCACGCGGTGTTCTACGAGGTGCTGCTCAAGGCTTTTGGAGATACCGATGCCGACGGCGTTGGTGATCTCCGCGGCCTGATCGCGCATCTCGATTACATCCAGTGGCTGGGGATCGACTGCATCTGGATCCCGCCGTTCTACCCTTCCCCGGGGCGGGACGGCGGGTACGACGTCGCCGATTACACCGCCGTGGATCCTCGCTACGGCACGATGGATGATTTTCGGGAGCTAGTTGATCAGGCCCACCGGCGCGGTATCCGCGTCATCATCGATATCGTTATCAACCACACCTCCGCGGATCACCCGTGGTTCCAATCCTCCCGCGCGAATCCGGAAGGGCCCTACGGGGATTTCTACGTGTGGTCGGACACCGATAAAAAATACGAAGATGCCCGCATTATTTTCGTGGACACCGAGGTCTCCAATTGGACTTTCGATCCGGTGCGCAAACAGTATTTCTGGCATCGTTTCTTCTCCCACCAGCCGGATTTGAATTTCGATAATCCCAAGGTGCACGAAGCGGTCCTCAATATTTTCCGCTTCTGGTGCGGGCTAGGGGTGGACGGACTGCGCCTAGATGCCATCCCCTACCTCTATGAGCGGGAAGGCACGAATTGCGAAAACCTCCCGGAAACACACGCGTTTATCGCGAAGGTGCGCCGGGTCCTCGATGAGGAATTTCCCGGCACGCTTTTGCTGGCCGAAGCGAATCAGTGGCCGGAGGACGTCGTCGAATATTTCGGAACAGCGCAGGCGCCCGAATGCCATATGTGCTTCCACTTCCCCGTGATGCCGCGTATTTATTACGCTTTGCGCGACCAGCGTGCCACCGCGATCCGGGAGATTCTGGAGCGCACCCCCGCGATTCCGGCCGGGGCCCAGTGGGGTACCTTCCTGCGCAATCACGATGAACTCACCCTGGAAATGGTGAGCACGGAAGAACGCGCCCTCATGTACGGCTGGTATGCCGACGATCCGCGCATGCGAGCTAATGTGGGGATCCGCCGCCGCCTCGCCCCGCTACTGGGGAATTCCCGGGCGGAGATCGAGCTGGCGCACGCGCTGCTGCTTTCCCTGCCCGGTTCGCCCTACCTCTACTACGGCGACGAAATCGGGATGGGCGACAATATTTGGTTGCCGGATCGCGACGGCGTGCGCACCCCGATGCAGTGGAGTCCAGATCGCAATGCCGGTTTTTCCACCGCGGATCCGGGTCAGCTCTACCTGCCGGCTATTACCTCGCTGTCCTATAACTACCAGGCGGTCAACGTGGAATCGCAGCTCGCGCAGCCGGCGTCGCTGCTCCACTGGATTCACGGGATTCTGGAGGTGCGGCGCGGGCACCCGGCCATGGGCTCGGGTGATTTTGTGCTGCGCGAATCGAATAACGACGCGATCCTCGCTTTCACTCGCTCCTGCCCGGAGGAGACCCTCCTCTGCATCATGAACCTGGCCAATACCCCGCGCGCCGGGCGCATCGAGCTGCCCGACTATGCCGGGTGGCTGGCCACGGATGTGTTTGGCGGGGCAGGTTTCCCGGCCGTCGGTGCCGCTGGCGGTTATGACGTCACGCTGGGCAGCCGCAATTTCTTCTGGCTCAAACTAGATGCGCCCGGGCAAGCGGAACCGGGCCCGGTGGAAGGTGCCCGCGCCGCAGAAAGCGGAGAACAGGTGGACTTCGCTGCGCTCTCCCGCCCGGCGCCGCCGGCGGCCGCGGCACCCGCGCAAAAGCCCACCGCGGCGAACACCGCAGATCATGAAGAAGGGAACGCAGCGTGAGTTGGGACATCGGTGAGCGGATTCCGGAACTCGAGGCGTGGATGCACGCCCGGCGCTGGTACCGGGGCGAAGCCCATCCGCTCTACCTGCGGGCCCGCGCTGACTTCACGTGCGGCGCAGAGCCTTTCACCCTCACCTGGCTCATTATTGACGCCGGCTCTACGCTCTACAACGTCCCGCTGCTCCTCGCCCCCGCTACCGGGTCCGCGCTGCACGACGACGCCGCGCCGAGCGCGCCAACCGCGCCGGCCGCGCCAACCGCGCCGGCTGAGCCACCCGCCCCGGTTGCCCGCGCCCGCGGCCACCTTATTTTCGACGCGACCACGCATCCTGCCGGCCAGCGTTTCCTCTTCGAGGCCGCCACCGGCCAGCCGGGCAGCGAACCCCTCCTACATTCCCCGGCGCTCAGCAAGGCACCGAGCCAGCCCACCAACAGCACCCTTGACCTGGTCACGCGCCCGGCCGACTTCCCGGGGAGCTACCGCGCTGCCCGGCCGCTGAGCGGCGAACAATCCAATAGCTCAATCATCTACCAGACCAGCACCGTGCCCCTCATTATCAAGCTCTTTCGGGTGCTGAGCCCGGGCGCGAACCCGGACGTGGAGCTGCAGGCCGCGCTTTCGGATACCGGCACAGTCCCCGCGCAGTGGGGCTCGGCAGCGCTCGTGGGCGGTCCGGCCGCAGCGGGCAGCGATGTGCTGGTGGCGCAGGAGTTCCTCACCGGCGCCCACGACGCCTGGCGCGTCGTCACGAGCTCTTTCCCCGCCCCGAACAGCCCCGTTCTGAATACTCCCCGCGCGCTGCTGGGCGATTTTTCCGAACGCATCCGCGAACTCGGCTCCCTCACCCGCGCTTTCCACACCGCACTCGCCACCCGCCTGGGTACCACCGCGGCGACGCCGCAGCTGCGCGAAGCGCAGCTGGCCAGCTGGCATGCACGAGCTCGCGCCGCCCTTGCTGCGGCCCCCGAGCTAGCGGCCAGCCGTGCGCGCATCAACGAGGTTTTTGCCGCCGCCGCGGCCACTGCCTGGCCGGCGCTCCAGCGCATCCACGGGGACTACCACCTCGGGCAGGTTGTGGATGTGCCGGGGCGTGGCTGGGTGGCCCTCGATTTTGAAGGTGAGCCCCTGCGCCCGCTCCCCGAGCGCGTGGCCCCCGACCTCGCCCTGCGCGATGTGGCCGGCATGCTGCGTTCCTTCGATTACGCCGGTGGCCAGGGCGAACGCGATGGCCAGCCCGCCTCCCGCATGCGCGCGTGGACCCGCGCCGCGGAAGTTGCTTTCCTATCCGGCTACGGCGCGATTCCCGCCGCGCACCGGCCCCTGCTGCGCGCCCTCCTCCTGGACAAGGCACTTTACGAAGTTGTGTACGAGGTCAATCAGCGCCCGGACTGGATCGATCTCCCCCTGGGCGGAGTCCACCGCCTGCTCGAGAACTAGCAGATCCGCAGGTCAGCCCGCCGCCCCGCGGCGGGCTGCGGCGTCGTCGCCCTTCGCACACCACCACCCACGCCCGCCACCTCCTCCGCACCCGGCCCGCGCACTGTCCACGGCAGGCAGCCGCGGCCCGGGATCGCGCATCTTTCAGGTATCCTGGGATATGTAGATAGTCGCGCGGTACTTCCCGGAAATTCCGCGATGCCGCTTGGCAGGACACAGCACATCACCGGCGCGCGCGGGTGGTTTCCCGCTCTGACCGCCTACGCTCCATCGTGCAGAGAGGCACACATGTCTGATTACGTAGAAGTTGATGAAGGCACGCTCGAGGCTGTTTCCAAGGGTTGGTACTACGCACCCCACGATGTCCTCGGGCCCCATTCCAACGGCAGCACCGTCACCATTCGCACCATTCGGCGGCTCGCGGATGCGGTATTTATTGAAACGCTGGACGGGCGGGTGCCTGCCGTACACGAATACAACGGAATTTGGCGCGCGGTGCTCGACACCCCCAACGTGCCCGATTACCGGGTGGTGGCCTCGTACGGGGGCGTGGAAAGCCGCGGGGATGACCCCTACCGTTTCCTGCCCACCCTGGGCGAAACCGATATTTACCTCATTTCGGAGGGGCGCCACGAAGAACTGTGGAACGCACTGGGCGCGCATGTGCGCCACTTCCCCTCCGTTCTCGGGGATGTCACGGGCGTGGCCTTCTCGGTGTGGGCGCCCAATGCGCTCGCCGTACGGGTGGTCGGTGATTTCAACGGCTGGGATGGTTCCCTGCACGCCATGCGCTCCCTGGGCAGCTCCGGGCTGTGGGAAATCTTCGTGCCGGGCGCCGGCGCGGGGGCGCGCTACAAGTTTGAGATCCAGTACAAGGACCTGAGCTGGCACCAGAAGGCCGATCCCATGGCCCGCTACAGCGAAACCGCGCCGTCCACCGCCTCTATCGTCACCGAATCCAACTACGAATGGAACGACGACGCCTGGATGGCCCAGCGTACCGATCCGGCTTCGGGGCCGGTCTCCATTTACGAAGTCCACCTGGGTTCGTGGCGCAAGGGGCTTTCCTACCGGGAGCTCGCTGACCAGCTCATCGGGCACGTCAAGTACTGCGGCTTCACCCACGTGGAATTCATGCCGGTGGCCGAGCATCCTTTCACGCCGTCGTGGGGCTACCAGGTGACCGGGTATTACGCCCCCACTTCGCGCTACGGCACCCCCGATGACCTGCGCTACCTCATTGACCGGCTGCACCAGGCTGGGATCGGGGTCATCACCGACTGGGTCCCCGCGCATTTCGCCACCGACGAGTGGGCGCTCGCGCGTTTCGACGGCCAGGCCCTGTACGAAGATCCGAATCCGCAACGCGGCTCGCATCCGGATTGGGGCACCCTGGTCTTCGATTTCGGACGCCGGGAAGTGCGGAATTTCTTGGTGGCCAATGCGCTGTACTGGCTGGAAGAATTCCATTTCGATGGAATCCGCGCGGATGCCGTGGCTTCGCTGCTCTACCTGGATTACTCGCGGGAAGCCGGGCAGTGGCAACCCAATATTTACGGCGGGAGGGAAAACCTCGAGGCTATTTCCTTCCTCCAGGAAGTCACCGCCACCGCCTACCGGCGCAACCCCGGCGTCATGATGATCGCGGAAGAATCCACCTCCTGGCCGGGCGTCACCGCGATGACGGATAGCGGCGGGCTCGGCTTTGGCCTCAAGTGGAATATGGGCTGGATGAATGACACCATCCGCTACTTCGAGGAGGAGCCGGTCAATCGGCGCTGGCACCACGGGGAAATCACCTTCTCCATGGTGTACGCCTATTCGGAAAACTATCTGCTGCCGCTCAGCCACGATGAAGTGGTGCACGGCAAGGGCTCGCTCTACCAAAAGATGCCCGGCGACGACTGGCAAAAACGCGCCGGCGTGCGTGAATTGCTCGCCTACCAGTGGGCGCACCCGGGTAAGCAGCTCCTGTTCATGGGCCAGGAATTCGCTCAGATCCGTGAATGGAACGACGACGCATCTCTCGACTGGTGGCTTACCGACCAGCCCGAACACGATGGCATCTTGTCCCTTGTGAAACGGCTCAACGAGATCTACGTGGAGCACCCGGCCCTGTGGAGTGATGATTTCACGCCGCACGGATTCGAATGGATTGACGGATCGGACGCCGATAATAACGTCATTACCTTCCTGCGCCGCTCTGCCGATGGCAAAGATGTAGTTGTGGTTGCCTGCAATTTCGCGGGTATCCCCCACCACGATTACCGCATCGGTTTGCCGGCCGGGGGCACCTGGAAGGAAGTCCTCAATACGGACGCGGTGGAATACGGCGGTTCCGGGGTGGGCAATCTCGGGGAGGTCCACGCGGAGGAGGTCGGCTGGAACGGCCGGCCCTATTCGGCCCCCGTGCAGCTGCCCCCGCTCGGGGTGGTCTACCTGCACCACGCGCCGGAGGAAGTTGCTGGCGCTGATGCCGCCGGCGCGGACGCGGGCGGTGCGGACGCGGGCGGTGCGGACGCGGGCGCTGAAGCGGGCACGGAGGAATCTGTTCCCGCCGCCGGCGAGCACGCCGAAACCGAAACATCCGCGAATCGCGAGGCCGAAGCGGAGGAATCCGAGGCAGCCGCAGCCGCCTAAAGCGGTCGCCTTATAGAGCCACCGCCTCAAGCAGCCGCCTCAGCGCGTGCCGCGTCTTAGCTCCTTCGCGGCGGCGCCTGGCAGCGGCGCAACAGTGGGCCCGGTGATCAACTACTCGACCACCGGGCCCACGCTTGTTGAGCGTCACCGGGAGCAGTCCCGCCCGCAAAATGTACGCCAGTGACATATTTAGCCCGGATTTATGTCAGGGACGTACACTTCATGCAGTTCTCGGTTCGAAATGTACATTTTGCGGCCGGCCGGGCCAGCCAGCTCGCCCTGGACGGCAGCAGGCAGGGGTGTTTTTCCGAGGTGTACTTCGCATGTACGACAAATGAAGTACATCTCGGAAAACACATAGCCCCTCCCCGCTGAAGAACCAATAACCCGGACTTTCCTCGGCATATCACCGAGCGAAAATCCGGGTTATGAGCAACTATTTCGGGTGCGGCCAGTTAGCTCCGGCAAAGCGTCACCAGGTGACCGGACGCCCGAATCAGCACCGGCCACCGCCGCACCAGGCTACCCCTTCACCGACCCACCGGTCAGTCCCGAAACGATGTAGCGCTGCAAGAAGAGGAAGAGGAGCAGAATCGGGAGTGCGGAGATCACCGCACCGGCTGTGAACCAGCCCCACTGTTTCTCATTGCCGCCCACCCAAATATTCATGCCGATGGCCAGGGTCCAATTCTCTTCTTTGGAGAGAATCGTGGAGGCCAGGATGAAATCGTTGAAGGCTCCGATGAAGGCCAGCAGCCCCACCACCGCGAGGATCGGGGTCACCAGCGGGAGCACGATGGTCCAGTAGACCTGCGAATGGCTAGCGCCGTCGATCTTCGCGGCTTCGTCCAGCTCCATCGGGATGGAGTTGAAGGTGCCGTACATGAGGAAGGTATTAGCACCCAAAGCCCCACCCAGGTACACGCAGATGAGGGAGAGCTTGGAGTCCAGGCCAAGCACCGGCACGATCTCACCCAGCTGGCTGAGCAGCAAGAAAATCGCCACGAAGGCCAGCAGCTGCGGGAACATCTGGATGACCATGAGGGCCAGCAGCCCGCCCTTGCGCCCCCGGAAGCGGAAGCGCGAAAATGCGTAGGCCGCAGCCGCGCCCATGAGTACCGCCCCCAGCGCGGAGAAAATGCCGATCTCCAGGGTATTAGCGAACCAGCGCCAGAACATCGTCGAGGTTCCTAGCTGCGCGAAGTTCTGGGTGGAGATCTCCGAGAAGAGGGAGTTCGCCGAGGTCAGCGTTGTTTTGGTATTCGGGTTGAGGGCCGCGGAGAGCACGTAGATAATCGGGAAAGCCGAATAGACAACGGCGAAAAGCCCGACCAGGTGCCGGAAGCCCACTTGGGAAAACCAGCGCCCGAAACTCACCTTATTGTGATGGCGTTCCCTATGGCTGATCTTTTCCTCGATCACGGGAACAGCGCCGCGCGCGGTTACGCCCACGCCGCTGGAAGATACCGAACCGCCGGATGCCGCGCCGCGCCCGGACGCGCCAGCGCCGCCGGGAACCGCCATGACTGTAGATTCGCTTGCCATTACTGTGCCCCCTCAATTGAACGCGAGCGCCGGAAGCTGATGAGGGAAATCGTGCCGACGATAACGAAGATGAGGATGGACATGGCCGAAGCCAGCCCGTAGTTCTTCGTTGCCGCGCCCGACAGCCCGGAAATCTGGTACACCATCGAGATGAGGATGTCCGTGGACCCCACCGGCACCGAGGCGTCCGCGAATTGCGGGCCGCCGCGGGTAAGCATGTAGATGAGGTTGAAGTTATTGAAGTTGAAGGCGAAGGAGGAGATGAGCAGCGGGGTTACCTGGATCATGAGCTGCGGCAAGGTGATGTACCGCCACCGCTTGAATCCGCCCGCGCCGTCAATCTCCGCCGCCTCGTTGAGTTCGGACGGGATAGATTGCAGCGCCCCGGTGCAGATGAGGAACATGTAGGGGAAGCCCATCCACAAATTCACCAGGATCACGGATAACTTGGCCAGCCACGGATCGGTGAGCCACCCGATCTCCGCACCCCCGAAGAGCACCTGGTTGAAGAACCCGTACTTCGGGTTGAGCATGCCCGCGAAGAGGAAAGCTGTCATAAAGGAGGGGAACGCGTAGGGCAGCAGCATAATCGTGCGGTAGATTTTACGCCCGCGCATCCGCTCATCATTCATGACCAGCGCGAAGAACATGCCCAGCAGGAAGGTGGTCGCCACCGAAAGGAAGGCAAAAGCGAACGTCCACACCAGCACCTTGAGGAAGGGACTGGCGTAGCGCGCATCCCCGAAGGCATCGGCGAAGTTCTTGAAGCCAACCGTCACCCGCCAACCGGTATTGAGAGTTTCACCGTCGTCCGCCCGGTAGAAGCCATCGCTGGAATCAGCGTGATAGACCTTGCCGGTGGTGATATCCGTGAGGGTATCGGCCGCCGCGTCGTGCTTGAGGGTTGATTGGAAAACAAAGCCGGTTGTGGCTGTTTGGGTTCCAATAAATCCGTCCCCCGGGTCCTCGCTCATGGGAACGCGCAGCGCGGTGATCTCCGCCTGGCGCGCCCCGATCTGGGCGGGCGTGAGGATCTCATAGCCGGGCACCTCGGTGATGCGCTTGCCATTGACCTGGGCATTTTTCGCGGGTACGAAGGGAGCTTCCTCGGTGCCCACGAGCACTGCGCCGTCGTCGTTCACAATAGCGAAGCCGAGTTCCCCACCGGCGTCCACGACCGCGAGGGGGTACTGCGCGCTGCCTTCGACCCGCTGGGTGGAGGTGAGCAGCAGTGCCTCGGTGGCGCGCTCTTTGGTGAGCATATGGCGGTCGCCGTAGTTAGTGAACGCGATGTAGCCGGTGTAGAGAATAACGAACACCTGGAAAATCGCGAGGAAAACCAGCCCCGGCGTGAGGTACTTGGGGGCCAGGTGCTTCCGCGAGAAATACACGTAATCCACGATGACGAGCAGCACCGTGAAAACGGCCACCAGGATCCACGATCCTTCGTTGAACGCCGCCGCGATAATGTAGATCCCCAGCGCATTGACCAGCGCCATGAGGACCAGCTTGATAATAAAACCAACCGACCAGGTGCGCGCGTGCGAGCTTCCCACCACCGGGATTTTCTTCTCGGCGCGGCACCCGGCCCGGTTCTCCGTTTCCGTACTCATGACTTACCTCTTCGCTGACGCGAGGGTGACCCGGAAACCTCCGAGCCACCCTCGCGTTCGCAGCTTACTTGGCTAGTTCTGCCTGCAGATTCTGGATGAGGCTCTGCCATGCGGCCACCGGTTCGGCGCCGTCAATGATCTGAGCTTCGGTGACGCCCCAGGGCACCCACACCGCACCCATTTCGGGGATGGTGGGCATCGGCTGGGCGCCTTCGGCAGCCTTGGCGAAGCCTGCGGTGACTTCATCCTTCTGGGCTTCCTGAGCCGCGGCGGTCAGCGCCGGGAGGCGGTTGCCGGCCTTGTAAATATCCAGCTGCACCTCCGGGGTGGCCATGTAATCAACGAGGAACTGGTTGGCCACGATCTGGTTCTTGGACTGCGCGGAAACATAGAAGCCCTGCACGCCCACGAGCGGGGTGGCCGCCTTGGGGCCGGGCGCCGGAATCGGCTCCACCGCGACCTTGAGGCCGGCACTGCGGAAGTCCTCAATCATCCACGGGCCGCCCAGGATATAGGGCGATTCGCCCTTCTTGAACGCATCGACCGCAATATCGTAGGTCATCGCGGTTTCGAAAACGCCGGCCTTGCCCTGCTCACTCAGCCAGGTGGCGAAAGCTTCGCCGTTCGCCCCGCCCATGCCGAGGTTCTTCGAGGTGGAACCGTCCGCATTCGTCTCAAAAACGGGCGCCCCGAAGGACTGCTGGAAGGGGTAGTAGGTGTAGGGATCGCCCTTATCGGTGGTCTGGACGAGGAAGGGGTACTTCACGCCGGCTTCCTTGCCCTTGGCGATCATCTCATCGAAAGTGGCCGGGGTGGAATCCGCCAGCGCGGTATTGCGGATGAGCGCGAGGTTCTCCAGCGCGTAGGGCAGGCCGTACAGGTTCCCGCCGGTGGAGAAGGCCGTGGTGGCCACGTCATTGAAGTCCTTGGCCTTATCGCCTAATTCAATAGGGGCGACGACGCCGTTCGCCACGAACTCACCGAGCCAATCATTGGCACCCACGGTGATATCCGGGCCCTGGCCGTTGGAGACCTGGGTGAGGAACTCCGCGCGCACATCCCCGAATTCCTTGACCACGAGCTCCACGTGGTTGCCGGTTTCCGATTCGAATTTCTTCGCGGCGCTTTCCAGGGCCGGCTGGCGGTTGGAATCCGTCCACACCGTAATGGTGGCCCCGCCACCGGCTGCCGGTGCTGCCGAGCTGGCTCCGGCAGGTGCTTCGCTCTTATCGGCCGAACCGCCGTTGCCACCGCAGGCGCCTAAAACAAACGCCAGCGCGGATACCGCGGCCATCGCGCTTATGCTCCGTCGCATCTTTACTCCTTGCGTTGATTCTTCGCTACGCGGGATCGCACCATCACGCTCCCCGTTATCTCTGAGGGTAGCGCATCATTCGGTAATTTTCACCCCTTTTTGCAGTCTTTTTTACGCCTTTGCACATCGGAGGGTGGTTGGTGCGGGGTTTTCCGCGGTTTTGCGGGCTTTGTAGGCCGCGCTGTTTTCAGAAATGCTTTCACGGTTGGGGTGGCGGTGGGCGGGGAGCTGCGTCGTCGTGCTGTACCGTGACGGGGCAGAAACAGAAGTACGGCGGGACGTTCCCACCGCTCCGGCTACTGGCGCGCGCTGCGCCGTGCACCGTTTCGCCCGCGGCGCCACGCGCACCTCGCACACCGCGCACCTCCTCCGCGCACCGCACCGCTGGAGTTTTCAGAAAAGCCTCAGTACGATGTTGCACGACGGCGCGCACCGCGCCGACCAGCACAAGGACGTCTCGGTACCCATGAGTAAAATTCGCATGCAAGATGTTGCCACCCACGCGGGGGTGTCCGTGGCGACCGTGTCGCGCGTGATTAACCAGAAGGGCAATGTCAGCGAGGATACGCGCACCGCGGTGCTGGCGGCCCTCGATATGCTCGGCTACGAGCGCCCGCCGCGCCTGAGCGAGGCGAGCGGGACCGTGGGTCTGCTGCTCCCCGAACTGACCAACCCGATTTTCCCGGTGTTCTACCAGGAGCTCGAACGCGAATTCACCGCCGCCGGGTACACCACCACCCTGGCCACCCAGGCGCCCGGCGCCCTCACCGAGGACGAAGCGGTCGCTTCGCTCACCGCCCGCGAGGTGTGCGGGCTGGTTTTTGTATCGGGGATGCACGCGGATTCCAAGGCCTCGCCGGAGCGGTACGTGCGGCTGGCCGAACGCCTCCCCTTCGTCACGATTAACGGCGCGAATCCGCGGGTTCCGGCCCCTGATTTTTCTACCGACGACGCCGAATCCATGCGGCAGGCGGTGCGGCTCCTGGCCGGGCTCGGGCACAGCCGCATCGGTTTGGGTATCGGGCAGCGCCGCTATATTCCCGGCCAGCGTAAAGAACAGGGCTTTGGCGAGGCGATCTCCCAGATGCTGCCCGGCGCCGATGTGATTGTTGCAGAAACTTTTTTCACGGCTCACGGCGGGGCGCGGGCGGCCGAAGCGCTACTGGCGCGCGGCTGCACGGCCATGGTGTTCGGCTCGGACATCATGGCGCTCGGCGCGATTGATGCCCTGGAGCGGCGCGGGGTGCGGGTGCCCGAGGACGTGTCGATTGTTGGTTTTGACGATTCGCCGCTCATTCGGTTTATGCGCCCGGCACTCACGACCCTGCGCCAGCCGGTGGCGGCCATCGCCCACGCGGCCTGCGCCACCCTGCGGGCCGCCATGGAAGATTTCGCGCCGGCACAGCGCACGAAGGCGGGGGCCTCGATGAGCTTCCCGGCCGAATTGCTGGTGCGTTCCACCACCGCGGGTGCGCCCCTTGCGGCACCCGGTGCGGAAACTGCCGGCGCGGCCGGCACAATGGGCGCGGCGCCCGCGAAAGTTAGCGCGCCCGCGCAACCGGGCACACCCGCGCCCTCCTCCACCTCCAACTGAAAGGACACCGCTATGCTCCTCCACCCTGCTTCCGAGCGCGAAAACTGGTGGCGTGACGCCGTGATTTACCAGATTTACCCGCGTTCCTTCGCGTCCTCGGGCGGGCCGCTCGGGGACCTGCGCGGCATCGAGAGCCGGCTGGGCTACCTGGCTGATCTGGGAATTGATGCGGTGTGGCTTTCGCCTTTCTACCGCTCCCCGCAATTCGATGCCGGTTACGATGTGTCCGATTACCGCGATGTCGATCCGCGCTTCGGCACCCTGAAAGATGCCGAGCATCTTATTGAGGCCGCGCACGAGGCCGGGCTGCGCATCATCGTTGATATCGTCCCTAACCACACTTCCTGGGATCACGAGCTTTTCCGGCGCGCGGTGGCGGCCGGCCCCGGCTCCCCCGAACGCGAGCTGTTCTGGTTCCGCGAGGGGAAGAACGGGGGCAGCGAGCCTCCCACCAATTGGCGCTCGGTGTTCGGCGGGCCGGCCTGGTCGCGGGTGCGCGACCTCCCCTTCGCCGCCGGCACCCCGGCCGCGGAGGAAGACCTCTACTACCTGCATCTTTTTGACCGCTCGCAGCCCGATCTCAATTGGCAGAACCCGGCGGTACGAAAGGAATTCTTGGAGACGCTGCGTTTCTGGCTGGATCGGGGCGCGGATGGCTTCCGGGTGGATGTGGCCCACGGGCTCATGAAAGATCCGGCGCTTCCCGATTGGTCCGGGGCGGTGGAAATGGCCGGGGTGACGGAGAAACCCGAACCGGCGCCCTTCTTTGACCGCGATGAGGTCCATGAGATTTACCGCGAGTGGCGCGCGGTGCTGGATGAGTACTCCCCCGAGCGCATCCTGGTGGCGGAGGCCTGGGCGGATACCGAGGAGCGGCTGGCCCGCTATATCCGCCCCGATGAAATGAATCAGGCTTTCAACTTCATTTATTTGGCCGCGCCTTTCGAGCGCGAGGCGCTGCGCAAGATTATCGTGCAGTCGCTGCGCCAATCGGATCGGGTGGGTGCGCCCACCACCTGGGTGCTCTCGAATCACGACGGGGTGCGGGTGTGCTCGCGCCTCGGCTACCGGGATACCTCCCGCGGGGCGAACGGTATCGGGGCGAATGATTCGCAACCGGACCAAGAGCTCGGGGCGCGCCGTGCCCTGGCCTGGCACCAGCTCACCGCCGGCCTGCCGGGGGTTTACTACATCTACCAGGGTGAGGAACGTAATCTTCCCGAACATACCTCGCTGCCGGACGAGGTGCGCGAAGATCCCACCTTCGCCCGCACCCACGGCAAGGAGCTGGGCCGGGATGGCTGCCGGGTCCCCCTCCCCTGGGAGTCGGATCGCCCCGGTTTTGGTTTCTCCCCCGACGGCGCTACCTGGCTCCCCCAGGGCGCGGATTGGGCGCGTTACACGGTGGACGTGCAGGAGGCGGATCCGCATTCCCCGCTGCATTTCTTCCGCACCATGCTGCGCCTACGCGACGAGCTGGAGCTCGGGGTGGGATCTCTCGAGGATGTGTGCGATGAGTACGGCGCCGGCGTGCTCGCTTATGTCAATCGCGCCGCGAATACCAACCGGGCCGCGCATGCGCAGCGGCCACCCGTACTCATGCTCACGGTATTCGACGACGCCGCCCCGCTGCCCTCCGGTTGGCGGGTCCTGCTGGCCTCGGATCCGGCCGCCAGCTCCTTGGGCGAAGGGGAGATGATCCCGGCGGATACCACCGTCTGGCTGGTGCCGGTCGAATAACCCGCGCCCGCTTTAGAAGAGCGCGGAGGCGAGGTCGCGGCGAGCGCTGCGCACTACCTCCGTATCGGCTCCCACCGCGGTGAAGAGCTCGAGCAGGTGGGTGCGCAGTTCTTCGCGCACATCCCCACTGGTGACCTTAATGGCGTTGATCAGCCGAGTGAATCCCAGATCGGGGCGGCCAGCGGCCACCTCAATATCGGCGGCGGCGATCTGCGCCGCCGCATCCCCGGGCCCGCCGGCATCCGCCGCGGCCATGACGGCCTGTGGGTCCTGCCCGCGGGTGGAGCGCAGCAGGCGCACCTGGGCGCGGCCCACCTGCGCCACTTCACTATCCGGATCTTCTGCCGCGAGCGCCTCAAATTCGGCTTCCGCAGCGTCGAGGTCGCCCCGGTCGAGGGCTTCGAGGGCGGCCAGGTGATGGGGATTGACGGGTGCTTCGCCCGCCTCATCGGCTTTCCCGCTCACGCGGCCTGCCACGCCGGCACGGTTGGCTGCGGCGAGCAGCTGGTTCACGAGCTCGGTGAGCTGCGCGGTAGTGGGTGCGCCCTGGAAAAGCGGAACGGGTTGGCCACCCACGAGCGCGATACCCATGGGGATGGTCCGCACGCCGAAGGCCTGGACGAGTTCCGCTTCGGTGCTGGCGTTCACCACCGCGATACGGATCTGGCCGTCGCGCCGGCGCGCTTCGGCTTCCAGGGTGGTGCCCAGCTCGCCGGCAGCGCCGTCGGCCACAAAAAGCACGATAACCGGAACCTGCGCGGAAAGCTGCACTTCGGCGTTGAGACCGGCCGCGGTGAGTGTGGTGAGGTAAGCGCCGGGCACGGGTGCCGCGTTTTCCTGCTTTTTTGCCGCTGCCAGGGCCGCTAAATCGACCGGGCCGCGCATGGACATATCTGCCATATTAGCCTCCGTTCTGCACCGAGGTGAGCACCGGTTTCGATGCCGCTACCGTGGTGATCGTTGTGTTTGTGGCGCCCGCCGCCGGGATTTTCAGAGCCACCGTGAAGGAATAGTTGAGGCGCATGCTCCCCTGGACCGTGACCTCGGTATTGGCCTGGCCGGTGGCCAGCCCCGCGATTTTCGCGTCCGTGACCTTGATGGAACCGCCCTGGGCGGTGTGGCGGATTTCGAGGGCCTGATTGACCTGGAAGACGGTGAGAATGCCGCCATCGCTGGCGCGGAAGCTTTCCGGGGTGGTCTGGGCCGGGCCGAAGGCCTGGCTGACCGCGCCCACGCCCTGCACCGCGCCGGCCAGGGAATCGTAAGTTTGGGAAAGCTGAGTGCGCACCGCGTCCGGGGCGGCCGGGTCCGCATCCGAGCCGTAGCTGAGGGCGCTTCCGCTGGCATTGAGGGTGCCGATATAGCCATCGTGGGCAGCCTGCGGGGACGCCACCGCACCTTCGCCGTTATCCGCGGCCACCCGCTGGGCACCGGCCGGGCCGGCGGGGATCTCCGGGATCACGCTGCCGGGCAGAATATCCATGGCCGCCCACAGCGCCCAGTTTTCCCGGGCCGCGCCCTGGGTGAAAACATTGAGGCCCTGCGAGGTGGTATTCGCCGGCCAATTGACCACCGCGAGCGCGCTGCGCGGGAAGCCTTCCGCCCCGGAAATCGCCACCGAATCGATGGTGGTGGACAGCGCGGGCATATCGTAGCTATCGGCCAGAATGCGCTTGAGGGCGTAGTGGGCGCTGCGTTCCACGCTGAAGGGGCCGGAGCCGCGCCCGCTGAATTCTTCGGGGCTGGCGGCGGCATCCGCCTTGGTCAGCTGCTCGAAAATCGCGGGGGCAACCCGCTCGGTGAAGTGTTTATCGGAGAGCGCGGCACGCGGGCTTGCCGGAGCCGGGGTGGGTTCCAGGACGACGGCGCTCGCTGAGCAACCGCCCAGTAATGCCAGTGCCGCGAGGGTGGCCAGGGCCTTACGCATGGGTCGTTCCTTCCTCGTCGTCGTTCTGTGCGGGCTGCTTGGGTTCGCCGGGCTGTTCGGACTCGGATGCGCCGAGCGCTGCGGGTTCGCCGGGCTGCGCGGCCTGCGCGGAGCTAGGCGCGCCGGCGGCCGTGCGGGGCTGGTTTTGACCCCAGATGCTCCACCAGCTTTGCGGATCGGATTCCGCGGCGGTATCGCCATCGCTGCCGGTGGCACCGGAAGTTTCCGAGCGGTCCGTATCGCTGAGCTCCGCGGGCTTGACGGGCACGCCGTCCTTCATCCGGATGGCGGGGAGAATGCCAGAATCAGCCGCGGCCTGCCATTCGGCACGCGAGCCACGGTAGCCGGGTTCCTCATCCGGGCCGGGGAGCGTGGCCGCTGCTTCTTCGGCCGCTGGTTCTTCGGCGGATGCTTCTTCGGCCGCAGGTTCTTCAGTTTCCGCTTCGCTGGGCTGCTGCGCCGGTTCTTCAGCGGGCGCTTCTTCCGGAGCAGCTTCTTCCGGAACTTCTTCCTCCGGAACAGCAAGCTCAATGCGGTCAGCCGGATCGAGGGGGCGTTCGCGCAATTCCTGAGCGCGCGGGCTTTCCATGAGGATACCCGCGCCCAGAGCCCCGCCTGTTGCCGTAACCCGGTCACCCGCGGCAGACTGACCAGCCGCACCGCCAATTCCCGCGCTCACCGCCGGCATAATGGTTGTTTCATCCGCGGCCCGCTTGGCACGCGAGACACGTTCGTCCTTGCCGGCCCGCACCTTTGCGGCAAAGGTGCGCTGATCCTTGGTGGCGGTCATGAGCAGCACCACCCCGATAATCCCCACGATAAGCCCGAGCAAGCTCACCGGGAGGGACCAGTTCCGCCCGCCGGGCAGCGCCCAGGTGAGTTCCACCTGCGGGAGTGCCCCGGAAGACGTCTGCATAATGAGGGATTCGGCTCCCGGGGAGGTCACGGTGTAGGTGAATTCCACCTTCCCCTTGGCTTCTTCCTTGGAGAACCACATATCCGAGGCGAGGACCTTGCCCGGGTCCGCTTCCCCTTGGGAGGTGGTCAGCGTCAGTGCGGCGTCGTCGTTCATACCGGTAATGGTGGCGCCGGGCACGCCTTCCGCGTACGCGAGCACGTCACCGGAAAAGCCGGCGCCCACGGAAATGGTGTCCTGCGCCGGGCCGGAGACAGATACGTCCACGTCGGTCCCGCCCATATCCAGGACGCCGGGGGCCGTGACGAGCACGCCTTTCCCCTCCGGCGCCACGGTGGCGGAGACGCTCGAGACCGGCTTCCACACGGTGCCGAGCAAAATGCCCACCACCAGGATCGCCAGGCCCGCGAGCGCGAGACCGACTCCTCCGTTCTTCTTCATCATTCCCCTTCTCACTGCGGTTCGCGGCCCGGTACGACCGCACCGGCGAAAGACCATCGACAACACATGCCTACATTAAAACTACCGCGTGACCTGCTCGGTGGCGGAATTTTTCGGCGCACGGCCGCGCTTTTAGGCTTAGAGAAAAGCCTAACCGTTATCTAACCGTTATAAAACTCTGGTGCGGGTGATGGTGGCGAGCTCCACAACGTTCACCACCCGCCCAGCACTACCCCCACCGGGTGCGCTGACCGGTAGGCTTAGGGCAGCAATTTCTATCCAGCAGCGCGCGGAGAGGGTGTTATGGCGGATTTTGAACTGTTTCCAACAGTACGCAGGGGTTACGACAAAGCTCAGGTCGATGAACGCATTCACCAGCTGGCGGATGCGCTCGCCGAAGCTCGGTCGCGAGTAGCGGGTTTGGATGCGCAGGTGCTGCGCATGTCCGGGGAGCTCACCGAGCTGCACAGCCGTTTGCGCGAGGATGAGCGCCCGTCCTATTCGGGGCTGGGCACCCGGGTGGAGCGGTTGTTGCGCGGGGCGGAACAGCAGGCGATGGATGTGATGAGCCGGGCGAATTCCGATGCGGAGTTGCTGGTTTCCCGGGCGCGCTCCCAGGCGGAAAATCTCACCTCCGCTGCGGAAAAAGAAGCCCAGGAAACTTTGGATTCTTCACGTACCGAGGCGGCGCAGGTGCGCCAGCGTGCCGAGGCGGAAGCTACCGAATTGACTACTACTTCGCGGCGCACCGCCGAGGAGTTGGTGACCTCAGCCCAGCGCGAAGCTGAGCGTTTGGAGGCGAAAATGCGCCACGATGAGGCCGAGCTGAATACCCGGCTCACCCATGAGGAAGAGGAGCGGCGCGCGGCCCTCGCCCAGGAATTGGCGCAGGCGCGCACCCGGGCCGAAGAAGAGGTCACGCACTTGCGCACCGAGGCGGAAACTGAGGTGGCGCGTTTGCGTAGCGAGGCGGAGGCCGAGGTCGCGAAGATCCGCGCGGAGGCCGAACGCGAGGTTGCGCAGTTGCGTGCGGATTCGGCCGCGGCCCGCGCGCGTTCCGATGAAGAATCGCGTACGGCCATGGCGAAGTTTGTCGACGACGCCGAGGCTCGGGCCGCCAGTGCGGAACGCCGCCTGGCGGAAGCCACAAAGCGGGCTAATGCCCTGACTTCATCCTCGGAAGCTGAGGCGAGTGCGGCGCTGAGCGCCGCCCAGACCGAGGCCCGGGAATTGGTGAGCGCGGCGCGTGAAGATGCCGAGCGGATGCGGCGGGAAGCGCGCGAGGCCGCCGAGGAATCGCAGCGCCAGGCCGATGCCCACGTGGCGGGCCTGGAGGAGCAGCGGCGCACCCTCACCTCCTACCTGGAGGATATGCGCACCATGCTGGCCACCTCGAATATCCCGCTGGCCCTGGATGAAATCGTGGGCAGCGCCGAGGAACGCACCGCCGCGGAGGCGGCTGAAGCCGGTCAGGCTGGCGATCAGGATGCCCGGGCTGGCGAATCTTCCGTAACGGACGCACCTTCCGCGGGCGAGGCACAGGCCGGAGAACAGGCAGGAGATCACTCCCCCGCGGCCGTGGAATCTGATGCCGGGGAAGAAAACGGAGATTCCACTGACAACCGGTAGTGTCTTCTCACGAGCCGGGGCAGGGGTGTTTTTTCCGAGGTGTACTTCGCATGTACGACATATGCACTACAGCTCTGAAAACACCTCGTGCCCCCGCCGAGACTCATATGACTCTTGAGAGTCGTGTGATTCCCTAATCTCACGATGGTGGCCTCTCAGGGCTAAAACACAGCTCACGCGAAGTGCAGCCGTGCCACATAGCACCTGCCGACATAGTTTGAGGGCGTGGCCGGAGCACTTTTCGTGTCTCCCAGCCACGCCCTCAAGTACAGTTAGCGCGAGCGCTTCAGCGGCTAGCGGGTAGCCGCCTCGTAGAGCTGGCGCAGCGCGGTAGCGACCTCGTGCGGCTTTTCCACCGCGGAGAAGTGGCTGGCACCCTCAAGTTCCACGAACGGTTGGTCCGGGCGTACCTCGTGCAGCTGGGCGAATTCTTCGTGCTTGGCATTCGGATCATCCACCCCGCGCAGCAGCAGGATGGGAACATCCAGCTCCATAACCCCGCGAGTATCCGGGCGGGTCAGCATCATCTGCTGCAACCAGGAGAAAGCCCCGGCATCTACCGTCTTGAAATAGGCGGCAACCTTCTCCTTGAGTTCCGGGCTGGCCGCCGAGCTCAGCATGGTATCCACCCAGCCAGCCAGCACGTCCCAGCTCTGGCCCGAGGCGAGCTTCTCGATGGCCTTTTCTCGCGGGGAGGGCGAGGGTTCCGGCCCCAGAATCGAGCCGTCCAGCAGCGCCAGCCCAGCGATCTGCTGGGGATTGCGCAGCGCATAAGCAGCCGTGACGGTAGCACCCATGGAAATTCCGGCGAGCACGATGGAGTCGTATTCCGCCAAAGTTTCTTCGAGGGCGGTCAGGTAGGAATTGATATGTGGCGTGGTGGCGCCCGCGGCGTCGTCGACCTCAGAACCGGAAGGTGAGTCCCCGAAACCGGGGGCATCAATAGCAATCGTGTGCAGATCCAAAAGCTCAGCGCGCACGCCCTCCCACATCCGGGACGTCATCGGCATAGCGTGGAGCAGAACAAGCGGGGTACCCGCACCTTCGTGAATATGTGTGGCAAGTTTCATACTGCGATTGTAACGCCGTTCCCGGAACTTAACCCGGGTACGGCGGCCCTGGCGTTCCTCGGTGGGCTTCTTTAGTGCTCTTCCTCGAGACCGATCTTGAAATCTTCCAGGGTCATGCGCACACCGTCATCAGTACGCTTGGCATGCTCGTAGGCAGCGATATCCTGAGCCATCTCGAATTCCTCCAAGGCGTGAAGATCGTCCATGGTGACGAGAGCGGCAACAGCTTTACCTTCGTGCGCGATGATGAAGCGCTTTCCATCTCGGGTAGTTTCTTCAAGAATCTGAGAAAGATTTTCGCGTAATTCCCGGGTGCTCACCTGAGTCTCGGTCATGGCCATAAAGCAAATATAAAACTACTTGCGCCGGTCACACAATGGGAATCCGGTTAGGCGCGGCCGCGGTGCTGCCAGCAGCCCGGATGCCAGTGGCGGCGCGCATCCACCCCAGCTTGGGCGCCCCAAATGGTGTCCTCCGTCCACGCCACAATATTGGGTTCACCAATCCGGATAATCCCGCCGCAGCCCGGGCACACGTAGTCCTTCGCGGCGCTGGCGATGCGCCGCACCTTGTAGGTGGCGCCATCGCGGCCGTTCTCATAGCGCAGCCCACCCATCGCCGCGCTGATATTCAGCGGGCGAACGGGACGGGAGTACTTTTTCGACCGGCGCATTCTTCCATGGTAGCCGCTTGGCGCGCGGAGTCCACTAGCACGCCGTGCGACGCCGCGGCCGCCAAGCTACCTATGCACGCGCCGGACTATGCATGCGCACACTGCACTACAGATGCGCACGCCCGCTATGCCACCAGCTTGCCGTCCTGCGCGACCAGCTTCCCAGCGCGGTAGACCCGCCGCGGGCGCAGCTCCTCATCCACCACCAGCAGATCCGCGCGTTTGCCCACTTCGAGCGCCCCGCGATCATCCAAGCCCATCACGCGGGCCGGAGTGGCGCTCGCCATGGTGACGGCGTCGTTCAACTCAACCCCCGCACCGACCACGGTGCGCACAATATCAAGAAGATGCGAGGTACCGCCCGCGAGATTGCCCCCGCGTAGCCGCGCCTGCCCGTCGGTCACGTGCACGCGCAGCCCGCCCAGCTCATAGGTGCCATCCGCCATGCCGGCCGCCGCCATCGCGTCGGTAATGAGCGCGATATTTTCCGGGCCCACGATTTCGACCACGTTGCGCACCAGCTCAGAGCTAATATGAACGCCGTCTCCGATAAGTTCGACGACGCAGCTGCCGCGGCGCGCGGCAGCTAAATACTCGGCCACCGGGCCGGGCGCGCGGTGACGCAATTCGCGCATGGCATTAAACAGGTGGGTGGCCACCGGGATGGCCCCGCCCGCCACCGCCCGTTCCTGAAGCTCACGCGCCGGGCCGGCCTCCGCGTGGGTATGCCCCCAGGTAGGCACCACACCGCGCTCGAGCAGGAGGTCCACCACCTCGCTCGCCCCCGAAAGTTCGGGGGCGAGCGTCATCCCCCAGGCGTGCCCGCGGGCCGCATCGAGGAGCCGGGTGGCGATCTCTACGCTCGGAGCTTCCAGGTAGGCCGGGTTCTGAGCCCCGGCCCGCTCGCTGGAAAGGAAAGGGCCCTCGATAAGGATCGCGGCCAGGGTGCCATCCTCGACCGCGTCGGCCATGAGGCTCGCCCCGGCTTCCATACGCTCCACGCTCAGGGTGGTCAGGGCCGCGGCTACGGAGGTGGTGCCGTGGGCCAGGTGCTCGCCGGCCGCCTGCGCTACCTCCGCGCTATCCTCCGCATCCGGGAAGGAGGCTCCTCCCCCGCCGTGGCAGTGCTCATCGACAAGCCCGGGCAGGATCAACCACCCGTCCGGGAGCTCACCGCCAGGAGCTGCGTCGTCGTTCTTAGTAGTTGTATGTGTTCGCGTTTCGCTGGGCGTTATCCGCGTGAAAACTCCGTTGTCCCACGCGATATCGCATTCGCGCACGCCGCCGGGCAACGCTGCCCGGCCGTATAAGAACCCCATTATCCCGTCCTAAAACAGTCGATCCTCCGGGTGGTCTATGCCACGCATATCGTCGTAGTTCAAGATCATACAGTCAATGCCGCGGTCTTCGGCCAGCACACGGGCCTGCGGTTTGATTTCCTGGGCCGCGAAAATGCCGCGGAGCGGATTGAGGAGGGGGTCGCGGCGCAGCAAATCGAGGTAGCGGGTGAGCTGTTCGACCCCGTCAATTTCCCCGCGGCGTTTAATTTCGACGGCGATATAGCCGCCCTCGCCGTCGCGCACCATGAGGTCCACCGGGCCGATGGCGGTGGGGTACTCGCGGCGCACCAAGCTGGCATGCGGGGCGATACGTTCCACCTGTTCGGCCAGCAGTTTTTGCAGATGCGCTTCCACGCCGTCTTTGACGAGCCCGGGATCTTCCCCGAGATCCTGTTCGTAATCAGAAAAGACCTCGTAAATGCGGATGACCAGGCGGTCG
Source organism: Actinotignum inguinis (assembly GCF_051265835.1). NCBI lineage: Bacteria > Bacillati > Actinomycetota > Actinomycetes > Actinomycetales > Actinomycetaceae > Actinotignum > Actinotignum inguinis. Next base: position 25,056 of record NZ_JBOZDP010000001.1, read on the forward strand.
TCGGTTTTCTTGTGCTCCACATTCCAGATAGTGCGCACGCCCGCCTCGCGCTCCGCCGCGCTCGGTTCTTCTTCGGTGAAGAGCGTGGGGCCCATCATCCAGTTGAGGGGCTTATAGGAGCCGGTATCCGCGTGGACTAGCACGGAGCCATCGGCTTTGACCATGAGGAGCCGGGTGGCCGGTTCGAGATGCGCGTCCAGGCGTCCGGAGTAATCCACCGAACAGGTAGCAAAAACAACGCGCATCTAGAACAACACCCAATCTCCCCGGGGCGGGGCCGAATCCGCCCACGCCACCAGCGCGGTATGCGCCTGGCAGCTCATGGCCATATCAATTTCTGTATGAGCATCCCCCACCCGGGCGGTGGCGATATCATCACGCACTTTAACCAGGTTGATGCTCAGGGAACGCCGGTCCAGGCGCAACGCCGGGCGCCAGGATAAGGATGCCACCCGGAACCACTCCAGCGCATCGGTGCGGAAAAACACCACCCCGGTATGCCAGCGATGCTGGCGGCGCACCGCGGCCTGGGAGGAGCCCCACTGGTTGAAGAGGTAGCGGACCCGCGCCAGGAAGTAGATGAGGAGCGCGAGGAGAACCAGCACGACGATCAGTGCTACGCTTTGCCAGCTCATTCGCGCTCTCCGCCTACTGCCCGTTGACCGACTGCTCGCTGACCGAATCGGCCACCACGATGACCTGGTTGGCGGTCACCGTGAGGAAGCCGGAGCCGGACATCGTGAAGCTGCGATCACGTCCGTCCTCGCAGCCGCGCACCTCGACGTTACCTTCCGTGAGGAGGGCAACGAGCGGGGTGTGGTCCGTGAGGATACCCACCGAGCCTTCGGTGCCGGGCGCGGTCACCGATTCGGCATTCCCGCGCCACGCCAGCTCCCGCTGGGAAACGATCTCAACGTCCAGCATTATTCGCTCCGCAGTTCGTGGTACTTGCGTTCCAGATCCTCGATGCCGCCAATATTGAAGAAGGCCTGCTCGGGGACGTGGTCGTATTCGCCGTCGCAAATACGGCGGAACGCTTCAACGGTTTCCGCAACCGGAACGGTGGAGCCTTCCACGCCGGTGAACTTCACCGCGGTGTACATATTCTGCGAGAGGAACTGCTGGATCCGGCGCGCGCGGGCGACGGTCAGGCGGTCTTCTTCGGAGAGTTCATCCACACCGAGGATGGAGATGATGTCCTGAAGTTCGCGGTTCTTCTGGAGGATCGCCTTGACGCGGGTCGCGACCTCGTAATGCTGCTGGCCCACGATCTGCGGGTCCAGAATACGCGAGGTTGAGGCGAGGGGATCCACGGCCGGGTAAATGCCCATGGAGGCAATATCACGCGAGAGTTCGGTGGTTGCATCCAGATGGGCGAAGGTGGTTGCCGGTGCCGGGTCGGTGTAATCGTCCGCGGGAACGTAAATAGCCTGTAGCGAGGTAATGGAATGCCCGCGCGTGGAGGTAATACGTTCCTGGAGCGCACCCATTTCATCAGCCAGGGTGGGCTGGTAGCCCACCGCGGAAGGCATGCGCCCGAGCAGGGTGGATACTTCCGAACCGGCCTGGGTGAAGCGGAAGATGTTATCGATGAAGAGCAGCACGTCCTGGTTGGCGACATCGCGGAAGTACTCCGCCATCGTCAGGCCGGACAGGGCGATGCGCAGGCGCACCCCCGGCGGCTCGTCCATCTGGCCGAAGACGAGGGCCGTCTTATCAAGCACCCCGGCTTCGTCCATTTCGTGGATGAGGTCGTTACCTTCACGGGTACGTTCGCCCACCCCGGCGAATACGGAAACGCCATCGTGGTCGAGGGCCACGCGCTGGATCATTTCCTGAATGAGCACCGTTTTACCCACGCCCGCGCCGCCGAAGAGGCCGATCTTGCCACCCTGCACGTACGGGGTGAGCAGGTCGATAACCTTGAGGCCGGTCTGGAACATCTGGGTTTCCGGCTCGAGTTCATCGAAGGCGGGAGCCTGGCGGTGAATCGACCAGCGTTCCTTCACGTCGATCTCATCGGGGGAAACGTTGAGCGGTTCGCCCACGACGTTGAAGACGTGCCCGCGGGTAACGTCCCCGACCGGAACGGTGATGGGGGCACCGGTATCGATAACGACGGCGCCGCGCACCAGGCCATCCGTCGGTTTCATCGCGATGGTGCGCACCACGTTATCGCCCAGGTGCTGGGCCACTTCCAGGACCATCTCCTGCTGGATGACGCTTCCGTCACCGGCGGGGAGGGTGGCCGTGGTTTTCAGGGCATTATTGATATCGGGAAGCGCGTCGGACGGAAATTCGACGTCGACGACGGCGCCAATGACCTGCGTAATCCGGCCGGTTGTGGCCAGGTCCGCGGTCTGCTCCTCTAGTTGTGCAGTCATAGTGTGTTCCTTATCCGTTACGAAGCGCGTTATCCGTTACTTAGTGCATCGGCACCGGAGACGATTTCAGTGATCTCGGTGGTGATCTCAGCCTGGCGCGCGTTATTGGCGAGCCGGGTGTACTTCTCGATGAGTTCGGCGGCGTTATCGGTGGCCGCGTGCATCGCCTGCTGGCGCGAGGCGAGTTCGGAGGCCGCTGCCATGAGAAGAATCGAGGAGATACGTTTGCGAACATACATGGGCACGAGCGCTTCGAAAACGTCGTGTGCCGAAGGTTCGAAATCGTAGAGCGGTTCGGTTTCTTCCGTCCCGCCGCCCGAGAATTCCGATCCGGTATCCTCCAGATCGCCTTCACCGTAGTCCACGATGGCGAGCGGAAGCATATGGCGCACCTGCACCACCTGGCTCACCATCGATTCGAAGCGGGTGTAGACCACATGTACTTCGGCGACGCCGCCTTCTTCCGGCGGGGCGGTGAAAGCATCGAGGAGGGTGCGCGCGATTTCATCGGATTGCTCCGGATCGGGCTTATCCGAGGTGCCGCTCCACTCCCCGGCGATATTCACCCCGCGGAATTTGAAGTACTGCAGGCCGCGCCGGCCGGTCACGTACAGCACCGGATCCTTACCTTCGGCGCGCAGATTCTCCACGGTGCGTTCCGCTTCGCGCAGCACATTGGCGGAATAGGCTCCCGCCATGCCGCGGTCGGAGGTCACCACGAGTACCGCCACCCGATTGGTATCGGTGCGCTCGCGCATCAGCGGGTGCTGGGCATCAAAATCATGGCGCCCCACCAGCCCGAGCGCGCGGGTTACCGCCCGCGCGTAGGGGTCCAGTTCCTGCGCCTCCCGGCGCGCCGAGCCGATACGCGAGGCCGCAATGAGCTCCATCGCGCGGAACACCTTCTGCAAGGTGCTCGTCGCCCGAATTTTGCTCTTGTAAATCCTCTGTTCGCCGGCCATCGATTAACCCTTCGTCGGCCGCGCGAGAGTTTCACGGGCCTGCTCGGCCGGGATATCCTCTTCCCCGCCCGCGGGCAGGTTTTCGGCGGTGCGGTAGGACTCCGTGAAGGCGCTGACCGTGGCTTCCAGTTCGGCTTCGAGGTCCTTATCCATCTCACCGGTGGAGGCAATGGTTTCCAGCACCGAGGAGTTGTGCCGCACGTAGTCAAGCATGCGGGCTTCCCAATCGTGCACCTTCTCCACCGGGACATCATCAAGATATCCCTTCGAGCCGGCCCACACCGAAACAACCTGTTCCTCAATGGGGTACGGGGTGTACTGCGGCTGCTTGAGCAGCTCCATGAGGCGCTCACCGCGGGTGAGCTGCTGGCGGGTGGCCGGGTCAAGATCGGAAGCGAACATCGCGAAGGCCGCCTGGGAGCGGTACTGCGCCAGGGTGATCTTCAGGGTACCGGCAACCTTCTTCATGGCCTTGATCTGCGCGTCGCCGCCCACGCGGGATACCGAAATACCCACGTCCACGGCCGGGCGCTGGTTGGAGTTGAAGAGGTCGGACTGCAAGAAGATCTGACCGTCGGTAATGGAAATAACGTTGGTCGGAATGTAGGCCGAGACGTCATTCGCCTTGGTTTCCACGATGGGAAGGCCGGTCATGGAGCCCCCGCCCAGCTCATCGGAGAGCTTCGCGCAGCGTTCCAGCAGGCGCGAATGCAGGTAGAACACGTCGCCCGGGTAGGCTTCACGCCCCGGCGGGCGGCGCAGCAGCAAGGACACCGCTCGGTAAGCTTCGGCCTGCTTGGAGAGGTCATCGAAGACGATGAGCACGTGCTTGCCTTCGTACATCCAGTGCTGGCCGATGGCCGAACCGGTGTAGGGCGCCAGGTACTTGAAGCCAGCCGGATCGGATGCCGGAGAGGCCACGATGGTGGTGTATTCCAGCGCCCCGTAGCGGGCCAGGGTGCCGCGCACCGAAGCGATGGTGGAACCCTTCTGGCCGATGGCCACGTAAATGCAGCGCACCTGCTTGGACGGATCCCCGGTTTCCCAGTTCTTGCGCTGGTTGAGGATGGTGTCAATCGCGAGGGCGGTTTTACCGGTCTGGCGGTCCCCGATGATGAGCTGGCGCTGGCCGCGCCCGATCGGGGTCATCGAGTCAATAGCCTTGATACCGGTTTCCAGCGGTTCGTGCACCGACTTGCGCATCATTACGCCGGGAGCCTGCAACTCCAGGGCGCGCCGGCCGCTGAGATTTTCGATTTCGCCCAGGCCGTCAATCGGCTTGCCGAGCGGGTCCACCGTGCGGCCGAGGTATCCGTCGCCCACCGGGACGGAGAGCACCTCACCGCTGCGGCGTACTTCCTGGCCTTCTTCAATATTGGAGAAGTCACCGAGAACGACGACGCCGATTTCGCGCTCTTCCAGGTTCATCGCCAGTCCGCGGGTGCCATCCTCGAAAACGAGAAGTTCGTTAGCCATCGCACCGGGCAGGCCGGCCACGCGGGCGATGCCGTCCGCCGTCATGGTGACGTGACCAACTTGCTCACTCTCGGACTGCTCCGGCGTGTAGCTACGCACGAAGTTATCGAGCGCTGCCCGAATCTCTTCGGGCTGGATTGTCAGATCAGCCATTCTTTTTCCTTACCTGTTGCTCGCCGGTGCCGCCGGCATGACCGCGACTTTATCGCGTACATCTTTAATTCTGGACTGCAGCGTCGCGTCAATAACATCCGAACCGTGCTGGATGCGCATACCGCCCACCACAGCCGGATCCACCGAGACGTGAATGGAAACTTCGGTTCCGTACATCGCGGTCAGGGCGCGCTGGAGGCGTTCTTCTTGCGTTGCCGTGAGCGGTTGGGCTACCAGCACCGATACTCCGGAAACTTCACCCAGCTCAGCTGCCTGAGCCGCGTATTCCATGAGCGAGGCCGCCAGGGTTGCTTCCCGCACCCGCGCCAGGGCGCGATGTGCCAGCACCCGGGTTTCCTCCCGGATATTCGGAACCACGCGATCAAAGAGCGCCCCGCGTTCCTCCGCGGAGTATTCCTCGCGGGAGAGCGTGATGCGCAGATCGGGAGTTTCTTTAAGGGTACGCATAAGCTGGTAGAGCTCATCTTCGACGCCGGAGAGCACCCCGGCGCCACGCGCCCGGACCAATACAGCGTGTGCGCCGAGGGTATCCACGGTCGTGACGAGATCAGCGTCCTCCGTCCACGTCCGCCCCGCTACCGCGCGCAGCACCGTAAGAACCGGTGCGCTCACGTGGGCGGCGAAAATGGCACCTGCCAGGCTTTCCCGTGCCACACCAGCCCGGGTGGTATCCGCGAGGGTTCCACGCAGGGAAGGGGAGGCATTGATGGCGTCTGCAGCGGCGAAAAGTTCGCGCGCCAAGTCAATTTCCTGGCCGGGATATTCCTGAAGCAGGGCGTCCCACTCGGCGGTGACCGCGGCGGCGGATTGCTTACTCGTGGACCGCATTACGCCCCCGTTCGCGCCTGCTCCTCGAGATTATCGAGGAACGAATCGACGACGCCCTGATTCACACTCGGATCGAGGCGAATCTGCTCACCCACGATACGACCGGCCAGCTGCGAAGCCATAGTGCCCAGATCCGCGCGGAGAATCCGCGCGGCGGCGTCGGTATCAGCCTTAATCTGAACCTGAGCCGCGGCGGAAATGCGCCGCGCTTCTTCGCCGGCTTCCCGGCGTGCACGCTCGATAATATCGGAGGCATTGGACTGTGCCTGGGCGCGGATATCCGCGGCTTCGCGCACCGCGGCGTCCTTTTCGGACTGGATGGTGGCACGTTCTTGAGCCACTTCCTCGCGGGCGCGCTCGGCAGCGAGCAAACCTTCTTCGATTTTCTCCCGCCGCTCATCAAGCATCTTCGTCAGCGTCGGCCAGGCGAATTTATACACCGCGATGGCGACGATGAGGAAAGATACCGTGCCCCACAGCAGATCCGGAATGGCCGGAATGATAACACTGTGTTCTTCAGCGAGATACATTGCTTAAGCTCCGAACACGAAGCCCGCGGCGAAGCCGATCAGGCCGAGTGCTTCGGTAAAGGCGATGGACAGGAACATATTGACACGCAGGTAGCCGCGGATCTCGGGCTGGCGTGCGGTAGCTTCCTGGTTCTTCGCACCGATGAGGCCGACGCCGATGCCGGGGCCGATAGCCGCGAGACCGTAACCGATGGTCGCGAGAACTGCTGCAGATCCAGTCATGGGATTGTCCTTTTCTTGTTGTTTTAGTGGGCGGAAATAGAAAGTTGGATATACGCGGCGGTGAGCAGGGCGAAGATATACGCCTGCAGGCACGCCACGAAAAGTTCAAAGACGGTGAAGAGGATACCTGCCACCAGGGTGACCGTACCCAGGCCGATACCGAGGCCCCCGCCCATGGAGAAGTAGAGCGCGTGGGTGCCCAGGAAGCAGAGCACGAGCAGCATATGCCCGGAAAGCATATTGGCCAAGAGACGAACCGTCAGGGTGACGGGCCGAATAATGAAGGTAGAAAGCAACTCAATGGGCGTCATGATGATGTAAATCGGCCAGGGCACCCCGGGCGGGAAGAGTTGTTCCTTGAAGAAGGTACCCGCCCCGCGTTCTTTCATACCCGCAATAATGAAAGCCACGTACGCCACCACGGCGTAAATGAGCGGCATACCAATAACCGACGTACCCGCGAGCTGCAAGCCCGGGATAACGCCGGTCAGGTTCATAAAGAGAGTACCGAGGAAAACGGTGGCGAGCAGGGGCTGGTACTTCCGTGCCTGCCCTTCAAGAATTTCTTCACCGATCTGCACCCGCGAGAAGTCCAGCAGGGATTCCATCGCAGCCTGCGCACGACCCGGAATGAGCTTGGCGCGCTTGGCATAGATAACGCAGAAAACCAGAAGAACTAAAGCCGCAAGAAGACGAATCACCATCACGCGATTCATCTCAAATGGCGTGCCGGCGAAGAAGATGGGGGCGGGGAAGAATTCCTCAACTCCCGGGGCGTGGAACCCGTCGTTCTCCATCGGCAGGCCGAGCATGCTCAGATTCGCGAACGAACCGACTGCCATGCGCTCACCCTCTCCATCGAATCTTTCCGCGGCGGGAACCCCGCCTGAACGGCACTGCTAACCTATCTTAGCGTGGAAATCACAATTGTCATCACCGCGCGGCCTTGAACTTTCCCGCCGTGAGCAGTGTCCTACGTTACTCTTATGGCTCGTTCCTGGCTAGGACTTAGCGCCCGGTGCGCAGATCAGTGCGACTATCAACGCGACTATCAACGCGAAGATCAGCGCGCAGCACCACCCAGGATTGCACCGCGAGCGCGCAGATAATCAGCCCGGCCAGTGCCAGCGCCGCGGTTCCCACCGAGGCGCCGGTGAGGGCGCGCCAGGCTCCGAGTCCGCCGAGCACCACCGCGAGTTTGACCGCGTAGCCGCCCAGGGCCCATCCGGCCCCGCCGGGCAGATAGCGCGCACTGGCCCAGCTGATCGCCTGGAGTACCAGCGCGATGAGGGTGGCCCAGCCCACGGCACGAGCGTGCTCGGCTTGACCGGCAAGCAGGCATCCTGCCGCCCCTATTATTCCGACGACGACGCATCCGAGCGTGGCGCTCAGTTGGGCGCGGTAGAGCAAGCGCGCGGCGCCTCCGCCCGGGGCGGCCGGCCGGCTGGATTGGGCCCTCATGGTGTCTCCTCAGCTTTCCGCGCGGGCTCTGTTTCCGATGCCGGCAGCGTTTCCAATGCCGGCAGCCCAATTTCCGGAACCTGCACCGCTTCCCGTTCCAGCTCAACTTCGGACATGGGCGCATCGCCGGCGTTCTCATCCGGAATGCGCTCCCCGCGCGCGGCCGAGCTGCGCCGTCGCCCGAACATTCCGAAGGTAACCACGCAACCGAGCACCACCCCGGCCGCGCCAATGAGGGCGACGTGCCGGGCCGGAAGCACAATCAGCAGAATGCAGGTGAAGGAGAAAATGGCCGTCCATAGGTACAGGATGAGCACGGTACCGGTATGGGAATGGCCCAGGCGCAGCAGGCGGTGGTGGAGGTGGCCGGCGTCGGCGTGGAAGGGGGATTGCCCGCGGGCGAGGCGGCGGGTAACAGCCCAGATGAAATCGGAGAGCGGTAGCACCACCACGGCGAGGGCCAGTAACAGCGGCAAATACGCGGGGAGTGCGTAGCCGAGGGAGGTGGATTGCGGGTCGATCTGCCCGGTGACCTGGATGGCGGAGGCAGCCAGCACCATGCCGAGCATGAGTGCCCCCGAATCACCCATAAAGATACGAGCGGGATGGAAATTATGCGGCAAAATGCCCGCGCACATCCCCACCGTGGCGGCCGCGGCCGCGCAGGCCACCGAGGTGTAATCCCCCGGGGTGGCATTGCGGGTAAGAATATAGGAATAAATAAAGAAGGCCAGGGAGGCGATCCCGACGATCCCGGCGGCGAGCCCGTCCAGTCCGTCCATAAAATTCACGGCATTGACCGTGATGACCACCATGAGGATGGTGAAGAAAATGGAGAGGCGGGTGGAGCCCACGGTCAGGCCCATGAAGGGCAGCGTCACGAATTGGACGCCCTGCCAGGCCATCACCCCGGCGGCCAGCACTTCGCCGGCCAGTTTCGTCATCCAATCCAGTTCCCAGATGTCGTCGATGGCGCCCACCAGGCACATAAGCCCGGCGCCCAGCCAGATTGCCCAGGCTTGGGAGGCGGGGCCGAGCACCCGGTGCAGGTAGGGGATCTGAGATGCGATGGCGAAGGAGGCCGAAAAGCCGAGGAACATGGCCACGCCGCCCAGGCGCGGGATGGGGACGGTGTGGATATCGCGTTCGCGTACCTGCGTCATCGCCCCTACCCGCAGTGCCAGCCGCAGAATCGCGGGGACCAGGAAGTAGGTGATGGCGCAGCTGAGCACCATCATGAGCAGGTAGACGCGCATGCCCTCTCCTTACCTTGCCGCTGCGAGTTGCGGTTGGCCGCCGCGAGTTGCGGTTGGCCGCTGCCGTTCAGTCTAGCCGGCCCGGTCCGCGCTTCAGTCCAGTACCGTCGTGGTGCTTGGTCCCGTGTCGGCCCGCGCTTCAGCACGGCGCTGCCGATCCGCTTCAGCCCAGCGGCACCACCGCGGCAATATCCTCGTCCGAAATCGCGCCGTGGCGCAGGATCTGGGCGCGCTCGCCCGCAAAACTCACAATTGTGGAGGGTACCCCGCCCGGTGCGGTGCCGCCGTCCAGGTACACCGCGACTTTCTCGCCGAGCTGCTCGCGGGCCTGCGCGGCCGTGCGCGCCGGGGCGTGCTCGGTGAGGTTCGCGGAGGAAACCGCCAGCGGCCCGGTGCGGCGTAGCAGCTCCAGGGCGAGCGGATGGTCGGGCATGCGCAGGGCCACGGTACCGTGGGTTTCGCCCAGGTCCCAGCCGATACTTTCGTTCGCGGGGAGGATGAGGGTGAGTGCCCCGGGCCAGTACGCCGCGGCGAGCGCGCGAGCGCCGGCCGGGATACTGGAGGTCAGGCGGGCGGCGTCGTCCATCGAGGCAACAAGAACCGGGGACGGTTTATCGCGCCCGCGTCCCTTTGCGGTGAGGAGCCGGGTCACGGCCGCGCGCGAAAAGGCATCCGCGCCCAGGCCGTATACGGTATCGGTGGGGAGCACCACGAGCTCGCCGCGCGCGAGGGCGGCTACCGCGGCATCACATGTGTCCATATTCTGCCTCCAAAAAACGTTCCCGCCCGGCCAGGTCCCGGCCGGTTTCGGCCCGGGTGAAACCGAGGCTGCGGGCATATTCGCGCAGGGCCGCGCTTTGCGTCTCCGCGTGTTCGAGAACGAGGATACCCCCGCCCCGCAGCAGCTGCGCCGCGCGCGCCACGAAAAGCTTGGGCAGGTCCAGGCCCTCCGCTCCCCCGCCCCACAGGGCCCGCGCCGGATCGGCACGCACTTCCGCGCTCACCGGCGTATCGGGTGGAATATAGGGAGGATTAGCGACGACGACGCTCGCCGCGTGGTCCAGTTCCGGGAGCGGCTCGGCTACATCGTGGTGGAGAAAAGTGACGGGCGAACCGTAGCGGGCATTATTGGTGGCAGCTAATTTCAGGGCCTGGGGATCTGCGTCGACGCCGATCACCCGGGCGGCGGGAACTTCGGTAGCGATACTCAGGGCAATGGCCCCGCTGCCGGTACCCAGATCGACAACGAGGGGGCCTGCGGCTGTATCGGCGGCGCGGGAGCGCGCCGCCGCTGCGTCGTCGTTCTTGAGAGACGCGGCGTTCCCGCGGCTTTGCGCGGCCACGCAGGCACGCACGTGCTCAATAGCGCATTCGGCCACGATTTCGGTTTCCGGGCGCACAATCAGCGCGTCCGGCGTGGAAACAAGCTCGAGGTAGCGGAAGTACATCCGCCCGGTGATGTGCTGGAGCGGTTCGCGCGCGGCGCGGCGGGCCAGGTAGGCCGCGAAAAGTTCGCGCTGCGCGGGCGGCGGGGTATCACGCGGATAGGGGCGCTTGCCCGCCACCGCTTCAGCCAGCCACCGGGCATCCGCGGCGGGTGAATCCACCCCGGCCGCGGTGAGCTGCGCGGTGGCACCGGTCAGCAAGTCCGCCCAGGTGGTCATAGCGCTCGGCTACTTTCTACTTTTCTACTTTTCTTCCGCGGCTTCCATGCGGGCCGCTTCGTCCATAATCCGGGCCGAATCGATGACCGCATCCAGATCGCCGTCCAGGACCGCGTCGAGGTTGTGGGCCTTGTAGCCGGTGCGGTGATCGGAAATACGATTTTCCGGGAAGTTGTAGGTGCGGATGCGCTCGGAGCGATCCAGGGTACGCACCTGGGAATGGCGCAGTTCCGCGTTTTCGGCGGCCTGCTGATCGAGCTGGAGCTGGCGCAGCCGGGCGCGCAGCACCCGCATGGCCGATTCGCGATTCTGGATCTGCGATTTTTCGTCCTGCATGGAGACCACGATCCCGGTGGGAAGGTGGGTGATACGCACCGCCGAATCGGTGGTGTTCACCGACTGCCCGCCCGGCCCGGAGGAACGGTACACGTCGATGCGCAGATCATTAGCGGCGATTTCCACTTCGCCCGGGTCATCCACTTCCGCGAAAACAAGTACGCCCGCGGTGGAGGTCTGGATACGACCCTGGGATTCGGTTACGGGCACGCGCTGCACCCGGTGCACCCCGCCTTCGTATTTGAGGTGGGCCCACACGCCTTCGGAGGGATCCTCGAGTTGCCCGCGGGAGCGGATGGCGACTTCGAGATCCTTGTAGCCACCCAATTCGGTTTGGTTGGCGCCTAGCACTTCCCAACTCCAGCCCTTGGAGGTGGCGTAGCGTTCGTACATGCGGGCCAGGTCCCCGGCGAAGAGTGCGGATTCTTCCCCGCCGGCCCCGCCTTTGATTTCCATAATGGCATCGCGGGCGTCGTCCTCATCGCGCGGGATAAGGACTTCCGTGAGTTCCTGGGAGGCGGCTTCGTAGCGTTCTTCCATTCCGGGAAGTTCGGGGCGGAAAAGTTCGGCATCTTCCCCGCCCAGGGAGATGATCTCCTGGGCTTCGGTCAGGTCCTGTTCGGCTTGCAGGAAACGCCGGTACACGCGCACCACCCGCCCGAGTTCGGCGTAGCGCCGCCCGAGGGAACGCAATTTATCCGGGGAGGAGAGAACTTCCGGGCTGGCCATATCCGCTTCGATTTTTTCAAATTCAGCGAGATGGTGCTCGGCTACCTCACGACGTGTATCAGCCATAACGAGGACCTTTCTTCACGCGCGCCCGGCGCGTGCCCTGCCGCCACGGGTGCGTGGCGGACCTACCGACAATCGTGCAAATTCTGCAAAAAGAAATCGTGCAAAAAGAAAAGGAGCGCCCTTGCGGTGACGCTCCTTTCCGTGGCGCTTACTTCTTGCGCTTGCCGTAGCGTGCCTCGAAGCGAGCCACGCGCCCACCGGTATCCAGGATCTTCTGCTTGCCGGTGTAGAACGGGTGGCAGTTATTGCACACTTCCACGCGCATATGATCACCGTTGTAGGTGGAACGGGTGGTGAACTCATTACCGCAGGTGCAGGTCACGGAGACCTCGTGGTAATCGGGATGGATTCCCTGCTTCATTATCTCTCCTTGGTTCGTAGCTGCCCCCGGGTCCGAGCGCGGTTCTCCGTATCACGGTGAACCGGGAGCCGACAGAAAATTATGGCACGGGCGGCCCGGCCGAGACAAGGCACCGTGCGCGTATCACATCACTGCGGATGCTACGCGCCCGGTTCCCGGAGCCCGGCCGGCTCCCCCAGCGGCCGCGTGGCGGCCTTAGGTACCGAGTTATTCGCGAGTTATCAGCTGCGTTATTCCCCGTGTTATTCGCCGCGCGATCCTTGCATGGAACGCATAATCGACACGAGGAATTCCGCGTTATTTTCGGTATTGCGCATGCGCTTGAGCACGAAGTCCGCCGCTTCGTCCACCCCGAGGGTGCCCAGGGCCCGGCGCAGCTGCCAGATAACCTTGAGCTCTTCGGGCTTGTAGAGCAGTTCTTCGCGGCGGGTACCCGAGGCGTTGATATCGATAGCCGGGAAGATACGCCGGTCCGCGAGCTGGCGCGAGAGGCGCAGCTCCATATTGCCGGTGCCCTTGAATTCCTCGAAAATAACTTCGTCCATCTTCGAGCCGGTTTCCACCAGCGCGGAGGCGATAATCGTGAGCGAGCCGCCGTTTTCGATATTGCGGGCCGCACCGAAGAACTTCTTGGGCGGGTAGAGCGCCGCGGCATCCACACCACCGGAGAGGATGCGCCCCGAGGCCGGAGCCGCGAGGTTGTAGGCACGCGAGAGGCGGGTGAGGGAATCGAGAAGCACCACCACATCCTGGCCGAGCTCCACCAGGCGCTTGGCGCGCTCAATAGCCAGTTCGGAAACGATGGTGTGATCCGAGGCCGGGCGGTCAAAGGTGGAAGCAATCACTTCACCCTTGACGATACGGCGCATATCCGTGACTTCTTCGGGGCGTTCATCCACGAGGACCACCATGATATGAACCTCGGGATCATTCGCGGCAATCGCCTTGGCGATCTGCTGCATAATCATAGTTTTCCCGGCCTTGGGCGGGGAAACGATGAGGCCGCGCTGGCCCTTCCCGATGGGAGCAACCAGGTCAATGGCACGGGTGGACAGGCCCTTACGCTCGGTTTCCAAACGCAAAATCTCATCCGGGTAGACCGGGGTGAGCTTATTGAAGTCCGGGCGGCGCGCCGCTTCAGCTGCGGGCAGGGAGTTAATAGTATCCACCTGGACGAGCTGGTTACCGGAACGGTTATTGTTCTGGTTATTGTAACGACGGCGCGGATTGCGCTTGTTATTGCGATTATTATGCGAGGAATTATCCTCATCGTGCTGGCGGATCGCACCCACCACGGCATCCCCGCGGCGCAGGCCGTACTGGCGGACCAGCGCGGTGGAAATCTGGGCGTCATTGGGGCCGGGCAGGTAGCCGCCGGTGCGCAGCACCATCTGGTTACCCTGGGTATCCACAATGCCGGCAACGGGAACGAGGGTATCTTCCGCCTGGCGCTTGCCGGCCGGGATATCCTGGCGTTCTTCACGCTCAACCTTCACGGCCGGGGCGGCGGTTTCCGCCTCGTGATCGGCGCGCTCCGCGCCTTCGCCCCGATCCGTGCGCTCGGTACGATCCGAGGTGCGCCGGGAGCGGCGGGCTTCTTCGTGTTCCTCACCGCGGCGGTTGCGCTTGCGGCGGCGGCGCTCCGAGGCGGTGTCATGATGGTCACCGGCGCGGCGTTCCGCGGCATCACCGATGGCATCCAGAGCCGCGAGGGTATTTTCATCGCTGAGGGAATCGGAGCGGCGCGCGGCCTGGCCGGCTTCCTGCTTCGGTTCGGGCAGATCGATATGGACCGGTTCGCGGTGATCCCGGCGCACCCGGCGCCGCACCTTGCGTTCCTCGCGATCTTCCCGTTCTTCCCGGGACGCGGTGGAGGTGGCCGAGGTGGCGGGGGCTGCTACCGGAGCGCTTTCCGCGCTGGGTGCCGAGGCCGCTGCAGAGCGGGCCGTGCGCGTTTTCCGGGCCGGAGCCGGTGCCTCAGCCGGAGCTTCCGCGGCGGTCGGGGCCGCTTCTGCGGCTTTCGCGCTTTCCTTCTTCGCTGCGGTCTTTGCCGTGGTGGCAGCAGCGGACTTTTCGGGTGCCTTCGTAATATTGGCGAGGCTATCTTCCTTGCGGGGCCGCCCGCGCCGCGCGGGGCGAACTTCGCGAATGGCCGCGAGCAGGTCCGCCTTCTTAGCTTTCGGGTCAATGTCCAGGCCGAGTTCTTCGGCGAGCGCGCGCAGCTGCGGCACCCGCATCGTTGAGATTGCGCCTGATGTTGGGGTTTCCGTCACGAGGTTCCTTCCTCGGAATTCAGGGGTTGTTAACGCACTTATGACAATTTCAAGTACGTGGGAAATAACCGGTATAAGAACGTCGGTTAGACCTTAGTCTACACCAGATAAGCGCCCCGTGTGGACATTCCAGCGGTATTCACCGTAAATCCACGCCGTTGCATCATAGAAACTGTGTCAGCGTCAAGGCGTGAAAATACTAGCACGGATGGGCCGGCACCGGAAATAACGGCCGGGAATCCCGCCGCGCGCAGCGCCCGCACCGCGTCCGCGGAGGCCGGCATGGCCCCGGCGCGATAGTCCTGGTGGAGGCGATCTTCGGTGGCCTGCCAGAGCAAATCCGGGTAGTGCTCGAGGGCGAGGGCGAGCATAGCGGCCCGCGACGCATTAAAAGCGGCGTCGGCATGGGGAACGGTATCCGGGAGCGCGGCCCGCGCCTTTTCGGTGAGGAGCTGTTCGCCGGGAATAAGAAGAGTGGTGTCCACAGAGGTGGGGATACGCGCCGCTCGGGCTTGCGTTCCTTCCATCCACGTTACGACGGCGCCCCCGAAAATTGCCGGTGCGGCATTATCGGGATGTCCTTCAAATTCGGTGGCGAGGGAGAGGAGAACGCCGTCGTCGAACATATCGGGGCGATCTACGAGGCCGCGCACTAAAAGTAAGCCGGCCACCACGGCCGCCGCGGAGGAACCCAGGCCGCGACCCTGCGGAATCGCGTTGGTGCAGCGCAGCTCGAAACCGACTCCGGGCAGCGCCGCGGCCTCGAAACCGCGGCGCAGGGCCCGCACGATGAGGTGATCATCCCCGGTGGGGAGGACATCCGCGCCCTCCCCCTCAATATGGACCCGGGTGGCCCCGGTGGTCAGGCGCACGCTGACTTCGTCCCAAAGATTGTGAGCCATGCCCATGCAATCAAAACCGGGGCCGAGGTTGCCGGAAGTGGCCGGGACCCGCACCCGCGCTTCGGAGGTGGCGATACGCATTAGGCCACCTCCACCCGCACGAAGCTCGCGGTGCGCACCGTTGCCAGGCCTTCGGCCGCGGAAAGATCCGCAATAGTTGCTTCCACATCGGCCTGGAGGGCTTCGTGGGTGGTGACCGTGAGGCGGCACAGGTGGTCCGCGGTGGGCGATTCTTGGCTGACTCCGCTAATGGAGACATTGTGACGGGCGAAGGTGCCGGTGACCTCGCTGAGAACACCAACGTGATCGGCCACGTCCATGCTCAGCTGGAAGCGCGAGCGCGCCTGGGTGGGCGGCAGAATTGGCAGCTCCCCGTAGGCCAGTTCGCGCGGGGCCAGCCCGCCGTGCACGCGGTGGTGGGCTGCGGCCACCAGGTCGGAAAGAACCGCGGTGGCGGTGGGATCCCCGCCGGCCCCCGGCCCGTAGAACATGAGGCGATCCGCGGCTTCACCCTCTACCACGATGGCGTTATAGGCCCCGTGCACGGTGGCGAGCGGATGCTGGGCGGGAATGAGGGTGGGGCCCACGTACAATTCGATGCCGTCCGCGCGCCGCTTGGCGGAGGCCACCAGCTTGACCACGTAGCCGCCCCGCCCGGCCGAAGCGATCATCTCCGGGGTGATCTCGCGGATTCCGTGGGTGTGGACATCCGAAAGTTGGACGCGGGTGTGGAAAGCGAGGGAAGCCAGGATAGCGCATTTTGCTGCGGCGTCGTACCCGTCCACATCGGCACTCGGATCGGCTTCGGCATAGCCGAGCTCCTGCGCCTTCTTTACCGCGGCATCGAAACTTTCCCCGTTGGTGGTCATTTCGTCGAGAATGTAATTGGTGGTGCCATTGACGATCCCGAGGATATGGGTGACGCGGTCCCCGGCGAGGGATTCCCGTAGCCCGTACACCACCGGGACGGCCCCGCCCACCGCGGCCTCGTAATAGAGGTCCACGCCGGCACGCGCCGCGGCGTCGTACAATTCTGGACCGCGTTCGGCCAGCAGCGCCTTATTTCCGGTGACCACCGAGGCGCCGGCGGCAAAAGCGGCCAAAATATATTCGCGCGCCGGTTCAATGCCGCCCATAAGTTCAATAACAATATCCGCCTGGGCGATAATGGCGTGGGCGTCGGTGGTGAGCAGCGCGCGGTCAATCGCGGGATCGCGCGGGGCCTCCAGGTTGCGCACCGCGATGCCGATAACACGCAGGCGCGCCCCGGCTCGCAGGTTAAATTCTTCCGCATTGGCTTGCAGCAGGCGGACGACGGCGCTTCCCACCGTCCCCGCCCCCAGCAGGGCAACCTTGACTTCCTTCACGCCTACTCCTTATCTTGACGAACGCGCCGCGCGGATGCCGGCTCGGTCCGGGCGTTGCGCCGGCCTCTCTGTCCTCGCGTGTCCTAGCCTAGCGAAGGTAGGGCCGGGGCGCGCCACCGGCCCGCCCGCCACGAGCGTATGGGCTTGGTATGCGGCGAAAACTGGGTGTGGCGCCCGCCACGCGGATGGGTACAATATCCCCATGGAAAATGCATCGACCGATGCACGAAGAGAAAGCGAGGTGCGCGATGCCCACTGTGAAAATCAAGGACGTCACCTTCGGCTCCGGGCCGACGAAAATCCTCGTGTCCATTACGCCCGCCAATGGTGACGAGCTGCGGACGCAGGTAGCGAAGCTTCCCGAACAGGACATTGACGTTCTGGAATGGCGAGTGGATTTCCTCGAGGATCTTGCCACCCTCACCGCGGTGGGAACCCTTTTGCGTAAGTCCACGAACCTACCGATTCTGGGCACGTTCCGTTCCGCGGCGGAGGGCGGCCAGAAAGCGATTATGCCCGATGATTACGGGCCGCTGGTGATCCGGCTCATCCAATCCGGGCTGGTGGATGCGGTGGATGCGGAGCTGTTCCGCACCGGAGCCTGGACCGAACGCATTATTCAGGAAGCGGCCCGGGCTCAGATTCCGGTGATCGGCTCCTACCATGATTTCCGTTCTACCCCGCCCGAAGATGAAATCGTGAATCGCCTGCGGCTCTTGCAGGTGCACGGGGCGTCTATCGCGAAAATTGCGGTGACGCCCGCACATCCGGGTGATGTGGTGACGGTGCTCAACGCGACCTATCGGGCCAGCCAGGAGCTGCACGTTCCGCTCATCACCATCGCCATGGGCGCGCTGGGCACCATGAGCCGCATTACTTCCGCTATTTTCGGCTCCGCTGGCACCTGGG
This sequence comes from Actinotignum inguinis, assembly GCF_051265835.1. Lineage (NCBI taxonomy): Bacteria > Bacillati > Actinomycetota > Actinomycetes > Actinomycetales > Actinomycetaceae > Actinotignum > Actinotignum inguinis. The sequence continues at coordinate 42,956 of NZ_JBOZDP010000001.1, forward strand.
GTCAGGCCGGGCAGGCCACCGCGGCCGGGCAGATCGCGCTGGCCGAGCTGCGCCCGGTGGTGGACGCGATCTCGGCGTGGAGCAGCGCCCCGGATACCTGGGAAAAACCCGCTCGGGTGAGCGAGGCCGTGCTGCCGGAGGATTAGGTGCCGCACGCGCCGGCGCTTAGCTGTTAGTGCGCCGGCGCGCGGGCAGCCCTAGTTTTTGGCTGCGGTGGCCGGGCGATTACTCGGCAGCCGGGTAATCCGCGTCTAGCGCGAGGAGGTCCGCCACGGTTTCCCCGCGAATAAGCCAGCGGGCCCGGCCGCCGCGCACCGCAATAACTCCCGGGCTGGGCAGCATATTGTAATGCGAGGCCATGACTCGCCCGTAGGCGCCGGTGGCCGGCGTGACAAGCAGGTCACCGGCGTGAATATCCTCCGGGAGGGCGACGGCGCGCACCACAATATCGCCCGATTCGCAATGCTTACCGACAACTCGGCAGACGCGCGTGCCTCCGGGATTCCCCTGGGTGGCCGCCGCACCGGCAGCGGGATCCGCCGCGCTTGCCGCGGCGGCGTCGTCGGCCTCAACAATGGTGCCCGTGCAGGTGCTGGCCGGCACGCGGTCCACGAGGGCCGCGGTGTAATCGGCGCCGTAGAGGGCGGGGCGGATGTTATCGGACATGCCTCCGTCCACCGAAACGTAGGTGCGGGTGCGGGTGGCATCCACGTGGACGTTCTTGACGGTTCCCACGGTGTAGAGCGTCATGCCGGCCGGGGCAATAATGGAGCGGCCCGGTTCCACGGAGATGCGCGGGGCGGGGATGCCGCTGTGGGCGCTGTGCCGGGCCACTTCCGCGGCGAGCACCGCGGCGAAGTCACGCGGGGTAGGCGGAATCGGGTCCGCGCCGGTGTAACGCACCCCGTAGCCACCGCCCAGGTCAATTTCGGGGATCACGGTTCCCAGCTCGCGGGCCACCCGGGCCCGCAGATCCAGGATGGCGCGTGCCGCGGCCACGAAAGCTTCCGTCGCCACAATTTGGGAGCCGATATGCGAATGTAATCCCACCAGGCGTAGCCACGGATTGGCCTCGATGCGCTCAACCGCCTCCCAGGCCGCGCCGCTGGCGAGCGAAAGACCGAATTTTTGATCCTCGTGGGCCGTGGCAATGAAATCGTGGCCGCCCGCGTGAATACCGGACGTCACCCGTACCACAACCGCGGCAACCTGCCCGCGCCGCGCGGCCGCGGCGGCCACCAGCTCCACTTCCGTTAAGGAATCAACCACCAGGTGGGCAACCGCATGTTCCAGGGCCAGCTCAATTTCCGCCGCGGATTTATTATTGCCGTGCAAGCCGAGCTGGTGCCCGCGCGCTCCGGCCGCCAGGGCGATGCGCAGCTCCCCTTCGGAACAGGTATCCAGGTGGAGGCCTTCCTCCAGCATCCACCGGGCCACGCCCACGCTGGCAAAAGCCTTGCAGGCGTAGTAGACATCCGCTCCCGCCAACTCGGCAAAAGCCTCCCGCATCGCGCTCACCCAGGCGGCGGCCCGGGAGCGGGCATCGGCTTCATCCAGGATGTAGAGCGGGGTGCCGAAGCGTTCCGCCAGGGCGCGCACTGAACAGCCGCCCACCTCCAGGTCACCGGGAAGGCGGCGTACCGTGGTGGACCACACCCCGGTAGGCGAACCCTCGGGAAGGGGCGCGGGCAGCTGCTCGAGATTACTTACCGGGGTGTTCACCGAGTCGCTCACATTTTCTCCGGGGCGCTCACCCCGAGCAGGTGCAAGCCATTGGCGAGGACCTGGCGGGTGGCGTCGTTCACCCAGAGGCGGGTGCGGTGCAGATCGCTGACTTCTTCATCCGCGCGCGGGGTGACCCGGGCCTTGCCGTACCAGGTGTGGTAGGCGCCGGCCAGTTCTTCCAGGTAGCGGGCCACCCGGTGCGGTTCGCGATTGGCCGCGGCCAGGGAGATCACTTCGGGGAAGCGGGCGAGCTGCCCGATCAGATCGGAATCGGCTTGCTCCAGGAGTTCCGGGGTGAAGGCATCCGCGCGCTGCACCCCGTGTTCAGCGGCATTGCGGGCCACATTCGCAGTGCGGGCGTGCGCGTATTGCACGTAGTAAACCGGGTTGTCATTGGTGTGCGAAGCCAGCACATTGAGGTCCAGCTCCAGGGTGGTATCCACCGAGGCGCGCACCAGCGAGTAGCGTGCCGCATCCACGCCCACGGCTTCCACCAGATCCTCCAGGGTGACCACGGTGCCCGCGCGCTTGGACATGCGCACCGGAACACCATCGCGCTTGAGATTGACCAGCTGGCCGATGAGGATTTCCATATTGCCGCCCTTGCCGGCGGTATCCCCGAAAGCGCGAGCCATGGCGTACATGCGCCCGATATAGCCGTGGTGATCCGCGCCGAGCATATAGACGGCGTGATCGGCACCGCGGTGGCGCTTATCGAGGTAGTAGGCGATGTCACCGGCGAAGTAGGCGGTTTCCCCGTCCGATTTCACGATGACGCGGTCTTTATCATCACCGAAATCGGTGGAGCGCAGCCATACCGCGTTATCTTCTTCGTAAATAACACCGCGTTCGCGCAGCTTTTCAATAGCGGCGGCAACCGCTCCGGAATCGTGGAGGGATTGTTCGTGGAAGAACACATCAAATTCGGCCCGGAAATCAGCCAAGGAACTCTTGATCTCCGCGAACATGAGCTCAACACCGCCGGCGCGGAATACTTCCTGCGCTTCGGTTTCCGGGAGGGTGCGCGGATCGGGGCGCCCGGCGGCTAGCTCCTGGGCGATAACCTGATCGGCAATATCGGAAATATATGTTCCGCCGTAGCCATCTTCCGGAGTTTCGCGGCCCAGCGCGGCGGCCAGCAGGCTTTCCGAGAAATGGTTGATCTGGTTGCCGTGATCATTGAAATAGTATTCGCGCACCACGTTCGCGCCGGTGAAGCTGAGAATCCGGGCGAGGGTATCCCCCACCGCGGCCCAGCGCGCTCCCCCGATATGGATGGGGCCGGTGGGATTCGCGGAAACATATTCCAAATTGACGGTGGTTCCGGCACCCGCCTGGGAGGAACCGTAGCGCTCCCCCTGTTCCACGATGCTGCGAGCCAGTTCCCCGGCCGCGCCCGCGGAGAGGCGAATATTAATAAAACCGGGGCCGGCAACCTCCACCTGAGCGATACCGGACACACCTTCGAGGCGCCCGGCCAGCAGGGTGGCCAGGTCACGCGGGGGCATCCCCGCGCGCTTGGCGAGTTGCATAGCCACATTCGTGGCCCAATCCCCGTGCTCGCGCGAACGCGGGCGCTCGATTTTCACCGTGGGAATATCACCATCGAGGTGGAGCTGACCTTCATTACGTGCGGCGCTGATTTCCGCCGCGATACATGCACTGAGTTCTTCCGGAGTCACGCATCTAAGTGTACGTGCTATCTACGACAGAATTACACCGCCACCCGCCAACGTGGTAAAGTAGCGCAGTGCGCCCCGATAGCTCAGGGGATAGAGCGTTCGCCTCCGGAGCGAAAGGCCGCAGGTTCGAATCCTGTTCGGGGCACAAATCGCACAAAGATGGGCCCGCGTATCGAAAGATATGCGGGCCCATCGCTGCACTGGTGGCCCCAGCTGCGCCGTCGTACTAAAACGCGCGCCGCGGGAACGCTACCGGCGCTTAGTACTCAACCACCAGGCGCCCCACGACCTCGTGATTCTTGAGCTTCTCGATGCCTTCGGGAATCTCCTCGAAGGGGATGGTGGTGACCTGCGGGGTGAGTTTCCCGGTGGCCATAAACTCGTAAATCCCGGCAATATCTTCCTTGGTGCCGCCGTTGGAGCCGACGAGGCGGCACTGGTTGAGGATGAGGCTCTTCGTGGAAATAAGCGATTCCAGTTTGCCCATGCCCACAACCACCACGGTGCCATCGCGGCGAATAATATCCACGGCGTCCGCGGTGGTGGTGCCGAAACCGGCGAAGTCCACGATGAGGTCGAAAGTAATATCGGAGAAGTCCTTAATATCCTTCTTCACGCCCTTGGCGCCAATCTTTTCGGCAAGCGGCCACACCTTTTCATTAATTTCAGCCACGTATACATCCGCGCCGGCGAGCACCGCCACTCGCGCACCGATCTGCCCGAGACCGCCCAGGCCAATAATCCCCACGGTTTGGCCCTTCTGCAGGCCGCCCTGGGTCACGACCGCCGCGTGGGAGGTCATCCCGGCATCGGTTGCCGCCGCGCCCAAAATAAAATCAACGCCGTCCGGAAGCGGAACGAGCGCTTCGGCCGGAACCGCCATCTTCGGCGCGAAACCGCCGTCGAAACTGTAACCGGGCGCACCGGCCGCGGTGGTGGGGCACACGCCCACACGATCCCCGACCTTGTACTCCGTGACGCCTTCGCCCACTTCGGCCACCACGCCCGAATTTTCGTGCCCAATGGTGATGGGGCGCTTGGCGAGCATGGACAGCCAGCCCTCATCCGTGAGTAGACCAACATCCGAATGGCAAATACCAGCCGCCTTCATCTCCAGAACAACCTCGCCCGGGCCGGCCGTGGGATCCGGAACCTCGTTGAGAACAAGCGGTTCATTGGTATTCGTAAATTGCCAGGCCTTCATCACAACTCCTTCTGTGTGGCGGTGCGGCGCATCTATGCGCTGCAAGGGACTTTAAGCCTAGCATTTTTTGTTTGTTTCATCACGATTTGCGCGGAAGTTGCGCTGAGAGCGTGGCGCGCCGGCGTGGTCCAGAATGTGGTACGACGACGCCGCTCCCGGCCGCGCTCCCCTCCCGCTACCGGTGTTTAGATCCGCACCGAGTACTGCGAGTTATCGAAATAGCTGCGCATCGCGCTGGGTTCGTCGGTAATAATGCCATCAACGCCCAGGTCGAGCAGTCCTTCCGCTTCCGCGGCGGAATTAATCGTCCAGGCGTGCACCGCCAGCCCTTGCGCGTGGGCGAGCTGCACAAACCGCGCGGTGAGAACGGGAACCGGGTGGCCGAGCGTGCCGCCGCCAGCCGCATCCCCGCTCTGGAGCGAGCGGCTTGAGCGCGAAAGCGGCCACGGGCGGGGCAGCGAGCGAAGGCCGGGTAACGAGCGAAGGCCGGGTAGCGAGCGCGGGCGCGGCAGCGCGATATCTACCGGCACCTGAACGGCCTGGAAGCCGCGCTGCGAACCGGGGAATTTGGCGATGCGTACTCCCTGCACACCGGGCAGGTGGGAGAGCGCCATGAGCCAGGCCACCGCTGAGCGGCCCAGCGAAAATGTGGCTCCCGGCAGCCGACTGCGCATACGCTCCACGCGTGCCTGGGAGAAACTGGCCAGGCACACCCGCCCCGCGGCTCCGGTACGTCGCACCGCAGCCACCAGCGGTTCTACGGCCGCATCGGATTTCGCGTCCAGGTTAAAAACAGCGTCCGGGAAGGCATCGAGGACTTCATCCAGGCGCGGCGGGCGTTCTCCGGCCTCGTTACGAACCTGAGCTACTTCCGCCCAGGTGTGTGCGCTGATCGGGCCAACGCCGTCCGTGGTGCGATCCAGGAGCGGATCGTGGAGGATGACCGCCACGCCATCGGCAGTGGCATGCACGTCCGATTCGATATGCCGAAATCCCGCGCGGTAGAGAGCCTCAAAAGCGCGCAGGGAGTTTTCCGGGTATTCGTTACCGCCGCCGCGGTGGGCGATGATGAGCGCGGGCCCATCAATATCGTAGAGTCGCCCCATTACTTGCAATCCGCCTCGAGGGGCTGGGCTTGGCGTTCTTCCAGGAAGGCGAGCGGGTCGAGGAGTTCGTCGTTGGCGGCGTGGATCTCCAGATGGAGATGCGGGCCGGTGGAGTAGCCATTCGAGCCCACCGCTCCGATCACATCACCGGCCTTGACTTTGTCACCTGCCTTGACGAAAACCCCGTCGTCGTACATGTGGATGTACCAGGAGCTGAACTTTTCCCCGTTAATAGTGTGCTCGATAATAATGAGATTATTTGAGCGGCCCTGGATGCCTTCACCGGCGTGCTTGACCACGCCGTCGGCGATGGCGTGGATCGGGGTGCCGGCCGGGGCGCCGAAATCCTGCCCGGCGTGGGAGGAAACTTCCCCGGAGATCGGGTCCACGCGGGTGCCGAAAGGCGAGGTGAGGCGGTAGCTTCCCTCGGGCAGCGGCTTGACGATGAGGCGATCCGTGGGGATATCAAAAGCGGCGCGGGTGCCGGAAGCCCCTGCAGAGGTGGGGCAGGCGCGGCGCGGATTCTCCGCCGCGGTGCGGGCCTGGGCGCGCTGAATCGCACCGACTTCCCCGGTGAGCTGGGCCGGGGTGGTGAATTCTTCAGCCATGGGCGCCACGAAAGCCGGGTTCGCGGCCTGCGCCGCATTGCCCTGCAAGGTGGACATAACGGGAAGCACCATGCCCAAGCAAGCCACCGCGCCAATAAGAATATTGCGGTAGGGAGAAACGGAACGCGCTACCGCCCAGTGCGCGGCCGCCCCGGCCAGAATGCGGTCCGAGCGCTCCCGGTTCTGCGCGCGCCCACAGGCTTCACCCGCGCGCACCGCCGCGTCAATATCCGATTCGGAGAGGACTTCGGTGCCCTCGGTATCGGTGGTGATTCCCGCGGTGCCGATTCCACCGGTGGGCGCGACTTCGCAGGCTGCGATGGTCAAAGAAGAAGGAAGAACGACGCCGAAAGCGGCCCCGCGCCCCACGTTCACCTGCGGTTTCAGTTCCGGGGTGGGAAGCGCAGCGGTAACCGCTTCGGTACTCGCGGGCGCCACTGCGCGGGCCCGTTTGCCGCGCGTGGGAAGTTCACTCACCGTTGCGAGCGGTGCGGCCGTGGCGGGCGCAGCAACCGTTGCGGGCGTTTCTGCCGCTGCAACCGAGTCTAGCGATGCCGCAGTTGCGGCCGTTTCTACGGTTGCGGCCGGGGCGACGGCGGCGGCGCGGCGCCCGCGCCGCTCGGGTTGCGCAACTTCGGCTCGTTTGCCGGAGGTACGCACCTGGCTAGCACTTTCAACAGCAGCCACCGTGCGGGAAGGTGAAGGGAATGCCGGCGCGGCAGCGCGGCGGGCACGCCCGGCGGGAGGCGCAGGAGTCGCCTGAGTTACAGGAGCCGCCGGAGTTGCAGACGTTACCTGAGCGGTGGGAGCAGCGGGACGCGCATGCGAAGCGCGCGCAACGTGCGCCGCGCGTGCAGAATGCGAAACAGGCACCGAGTGCGAAACAGGCACGGAGTGCGAATCGGACACAGCATGCGAAGCCGCCGCCCGGGAACCCGCAGGCCGAGATGCCACCGGGCGCGAGCCCTCCACGCTCACAGCAGCGGCGCGCGCGGCGCGTTTCCCAACGCGCTCCTGCGGAGCCTCATGCGCCCGGGCGGCTCTGCGCCCGCCGCGAGAGGTGTGGTGTACCGCGCTCACTGCTCTCCTCATTTTCCCTGCCAGATGGCCGGCGCATCCACCGGCCCGTCACTATTACAAAATGATAACGGTCAGCGCCGGAAAGGCAAAGAGTTTTCACCACATGAGCCGTATCGCATCGCGCCCTACCGGCCCCACCCCGAATCGTCCCGCTCCCTCCCCGCAGCAATCACACCTCGCGCAATCCGCGCTATCTCGCGGTTTTAGGAACGGCGCTGCATGGAATCGCGCACGTCCCCGACGAGGTCTTCAATAACGTCTTCGAGGAAGATCACACCCGTTACCTTTCCGTTATCTTCCACGATGGCCATATGCGTCCCCGAGGTTTGCATAGTTCGCAGCGCGTCCTCCACGCTGGTTCCGGCATCAAGGCTGCGGACCGGCCGCACCAAGCGGGCGGAAATGGGCAGTTCGCGCTGGGCGGCGTCGAGAATATCCTTCACGTGAATGTACCCGACGATATTCCCGTCGCTCACGAGTGGGAACCGCGAATACCCGTGGTCGGCCACCAGCCGCTCCACCTGCGCGGGCGTGGCGGTGCGCGGGCAGGTCACCACCTTATCGAGGGGCAGCATGGTGTCCCCCACCTGGTGTTCGGAAAATTCCAGCGCCCCGGTGATAAGCCCCTGGGTATCTTGGAGCACCCCAGCCGCCTGGGAGGCATGCACAATCGCCGCGACTTCGGAAGCGGTAAACGCGGAGATAACCTCGTCTTTCGGTTTCATCCCCATCCAGGAAACGATATGCACCGCGAGCCAGTTAAGCGATCCGGTGATCGGGCGGAAGACCCGGTCAAAAACCAGCAGCGAAGGCACGAAAAGCATGCCGAGGCGTTCCGGGTGGGTGACCGCCAGGTTCTTCGGCACCATTTCCCCCAGGATCACGTGCAGGGCGGTCACCAGGAGCAAAGCCAGCACAAAAGCGATGGTGTGGGCGAGGACTGCCCCGGCACCCACCGCGGCCAGCGGCACCAGCAGCAGCGCCGCGAGCGCCGGTTCCGCGAGCGCCCCGAGGGCCACCGAGCACAGGGTTACGCCGAGCTGGCAGGCAGCCAGCATTTCGTTGAGGTTGCGGGAAGCCGCCAGGGTTTTCGCGGCGCGCGGGTTGCTTTCCGCCAGGGGTTCCAGGCGGGAGGGCCGCGAGGCGGTGAGCGCGAATTCGCAGGCCACGAAATAGGCGTTTCCGGCGAGCAACAGCACGGTGAGGATGAGGGCGAGGGTATTACTCATGGATTTTCACCTCTACCGTTTCCACGCGCCGCTCGTCCATAGCACGCACTGTCAGCTGGGCGTCGTCGACCTCCACCGTATCCCCCACCACGGGAATGCGGCCAAGTTCGGCCATAATCAGCCCGCCGAGGGTTTCATAGGGGCCGTCTTCGGGCAGGCGCACCCCGCAAATGCGGAAGGCTTCGTCCGGGCGCAGCAAGCCGGGCACCACCCAGGTTCCCGGGGCGGTGCGGCGCGCGCCGGTGCCGCGGCGGTCGTGTTCGTCCGCGATATTGCCGACGATTTCTTCCACGGCGTCCTCGAGCGTCACGATTCCGGAGGTTCCGCCGTATTCATCGACGACGACGGCCGTTTGGCCACCGATGTCTCGCAGCACCACGAGGAGCTCGGGCAATTCCATCGTTTCGGGTACCGCGAATGCTTCGCGCATCACCGAGGAGGAGGTGACGGGCACGTCCGCGCGCCGCTCGGCGGGAATGGCCACGGCGGGGCGCAGGTGCGCGAATCCGCGGATATCGTCGAGGCCACCCTCACCCACCACGGGGAAACGCGAGAAGCCGGTGGTGCGGGCCGCGGTGATCACGTCCGCGGCGGAGGCGGTTTCTTCCAGGTATTCCACCCGGCCGCGGTCGGTCATAATATCGATGGCCGTGAGTCCGCCCGCGCCGATGGAGGCGGTGAGCAGGCGCGCGGTGGAGGGCTCCAGGGTGCCGGCCGCCGCGGATTGGCGCACCAGGGCACCCAGTTCCGGGCCCGAGCGCGCCCCGGAGATTTCATCGGCCGGTTCTACGCCCATGCGGCGCAGCAGCCAGTTCGCGGTGGCGTTGAAGGAGACGATCACGGGTTTGAACACCACGCTGAAGGCGTGCAGCGGACCGCCCACCCGGGCGGCGGTGCGCAGGGGTTCGGCCAGTGCCATATTCTTGGGGACCAGTTCCCCGAAGAGCATGGAGAAGAGGTTGACGAGGAGGAAGGCCGCGGCGGCGGCAATAGCAACCGCGGCGGCATGCGCCACCCCGGCCGCACCCAGCCAGCCCGTCAATATTTCCGTGAGGGGTTGTTGGGCCACGTATCCGAGCAGGATCGTGGTGATGGTAATGCCCACCTGGCAGGCGGATAGGAAGAGGGAGAGGTGGTGGAGGCGGCCGGCCACGCTGGCAGCGGCCGGGTCCTCAGCGGCGCGCGATTCCACCGCGGCCGGGTCCAGGGCCACCAGGGAGAATTCCGCGGCCACGAAAAGCGCGGTTCCCAGCGTGAGGAGAATGCCAAGAAGTAAAAGAAGAGCGTTGGTCACATAAACTCCAGGGTAGGTGCTTCTTGCAGTCTAGCGATTCGCGGGGGTGGCGCGCGCTGAGCACGCTAGGATTTACCTAGTAGCAAGGGAGGCAGCCGTGGATTCTTTACGTGTCATCTTTATTGGCGATGAGCTGGTGGCCGGGTACGGCGATGCGCGGGCACTCGGGTGGACGGGCCGCGTGATGGCCCGCACCCTCACCGACCCTCCGCTCCTCCCCCTCACTTTGGCTGTTCCCGGGGAAACAATTTCGGAGATGGCGGAGCGCTGGGAGCGGGAAGTTGCCCTGCGTACCGGCCCGGATATTGAGTCGCGCCTGGTTATCGGCCTGGGAAGTCACGATCTGGAACGCGGCGGCACCATGGCGCGGGCGCGCCTGCACCTGGCGAATCTACTGGATTCCGCGGACCGGATGCGCATGCGCCCCTTCGTGGTGGGCCCGCCCCCGCGCCCGGATCTACCCCGCGATGTGCAGCTCAATTTATCCAATGCCTACCGGGATGTGACCGAGCGGCGGCGTTTTCCCTTCGTGGATACCTTTAGCCCGCTGGTTGATCACGAACAGTGGAATACCGATATGGACCTGAGCGGGGGGTATGCGCCGCGCCAGGCCGGTTACGGGCTTATGGCCTGGCTGGTGCTCCACCACGGGTGGAACCAGTGGCTCGGGATTCGCGCGGCGGCCAACTAGCAACCAACTACATAGCCCCGGCACTACAACGCGGCGGCCGACCACCAGATCGACCGCCGCGCAGCTCACTACTCGCAAGCAAAACTTTTTAGCGACTTAGTAGTACGCCCCCTGCCGGAAATCCCAGCTGAGGAAGGATTCGGAAAGCAGCTGGAGAATCCGATCCAGGTACACGCCCTTGCGGATGAGCACCGGCGCGGGGGTGACCATGCGCTGCCCGTTCTGTTCGGGCACCAGTTTCCCGGATTCATCCACGAAGGACACCATCACGCCCTGCTCCCAGCGGGTGGCTTCGGACGCATCGGGCTGGATGGACGTCACGTAATCATCGGCTTCGATCACCAGGTCCGCTTCGGTGGCAATATCGGTGCCGATTCCTTCCACCTTGCCGCGGTTTCCGCGCCCGGAGGGGTTCGCCGAGGAAGCGAAGACCAGCTTCCTATCCTTCTCCCACAGGTCCGCGGCGATCTGCTCGGCGGCCTTGCCGTAGCGGATCACGAAGCAGGAAGTTCCGCGCCCGTCGCGCACCAGGTTGCGCGCTTCGCCTTCTTCCGGAATGTAGTGTTCGGCAGCCTCGGCACGCCAGGGCAGGATGCAGCCCATGAGGATGTCTTCGTCCCAGTTCTTCTGGTAAAAATCGCGAATTTCCGGGGTGAGTTGCGCCAGGGTTTCCAGTTCTTCCATGGAGCCGCACAGCACCACGGCGGGCTTATTGCGTTTGCGGTTCTTCACGGCAAATTTGCGTTCCAGCCCGGCCGAATCGGTGGTGGCGATAATATAGCCGACCTTGGTGGGGACCACGCACATGGCGCCGCCCGCGCGAAGCAGCTGGGTGGCTTCCGTATTCAGTTCGCCATTCCAGTGCACATATCCTTCAGCCACGCGGGCCTCCTTCTCTTCTACCGTGGGTGGTTCCGTTTCCTCGAGAAACGTACGCGCGGTGGTCGTTTCTAGTACGACGCCGCCCGGCGCGTGCCGCGCCGGGAAACCGCGCACTCTGGAGACTAATGTAAATTCCAGATTCTGAGACGAAATGTTCACATATTGGACGCGCGCGCATCGTTCCGCGGACTAAAATACCCGCCTGCCCGGGAAGGATACGGAGTAACATATCGGGTGGATTGTCGAAAATATCGCCGATTGCCAATGAGGACACGGCAGGGCACACACCTACGGAAGGGCACTAGCGGGAATGAGCGGAGTGGGATCTGAGGGAATCGACGTTCTTGTTGTGGAATCCGGAATCCTCCGCGTTGAGATCTCCTATGCAGGGAAAACCGGCTGGGCACTTGCCCATAACCAGGTTCCAGTTATCAAAAATATCCTCGCTACCAATACGTCGGATAGCGAGGCGAGTGAACAGGCGCATCTGGACCTGAGCGCTCGCATTGGCGCGGCTTCACTTTTCGACCTCACGGTTCCCCTTCCTGAACTCCGGCCCGGAAAAGCCGCCCCGGTAGCACCGCGTTTCCTCGCGCACACCCGCCTCGACCCGAATAATCCCCTATTACAGGCAACCGAATCCCAACCCGGAACCCTGGAAGCACATCTGCGCACCGAGGGGAGTTCCGCGGCCGGGTATGCCCGAGCCGATATACGTATCCTCGCTCCGAATGAGTGGTTCCACGCTCCGGCATATTTTGAGTCGCTGGCGGCTTTTGCGCAGCCCAACGCCCCGCAGATTCCCGCGCTGGTGCGCAAGGTTTCCGATTTGCTCAAGGAAGCCACCGGCGATGCCTCGGTGCAGGGCTACCAGGCCGGTATCGAACGGGTGCTTCAAATCATGTCGGCTGCCTACGCGGTTTTAGCCGCGGAGGATATCCGTTACGTCACCCCACCTGCTTCTTTCGAAAATACCGGCCAGCGCATCCGCACCACGGAGGAAGTTCTCGCCGCAAAAGCCGGCACCTGCATCGACCTGGTCCTTACCTACGCGGCCCTGGCGCAGTCCTGCGGGCTGCTCCCGGTGATTATTTTGGTGCCGGGGCACGCCCTCGTCGGCATTGCAAGCACGGAGGACGGCCTGCGCGAACCGGTTATTACCGAACCGGCCTCCATCAATAATTATTTACGTTCCGGTGCAGTTCTTGCTTTGGATGCTGCTTTTTACGACGCCGCGCTCAGCTTCCCAGATAACCTCAATCGCACCAAGGCGAAGCTGACAGACGGTACTGTTCTTGCCCTTATTGGATTGGCGGAATCGCATAGAGATGGATTGCGCCCGCTTCCCACTCAAGCCCCTCCGGCTGCCGCCCTACCGGATGCCTCGGCCTCAGCCACAGCCGAGGCGGCCGGGTCCGCGCCTCATGCGCACTCCCCCGCGGCGGCTATTCGAGCGGCCGGGAAACTGGCGCAGCAGTTGGCCGGGGAGGATTCCGCGGACTATCTCACTTTGGATACCAGCGATGCGGCCCCGGCCCGGGTGCAGCGCTGGAAGCGTGAGCTCCTCGACCTCACCTTGCGCAACCGCCTCCTCAATATCAAACCGGCCAAGGAAGTCCTGGAATTCGAAGTTCGAGCCGGAATGCTGGCGGATATTGATGATCGTATTTCCCGCGGCGATCGCATTACGATGCGCGCCCAGGATGATCTTTCCGATAATCGTTTCCTGCGCGGAACCACGGACGTGAGTGATTTATCCGATGCTGAGGTGAGCGATGAACTGAGCGAGCGCGGCATCCTCTTCGGGCATGTAACGGAGTACCGCTACGCCGAGTTCTTCAAAAACTTGGCTCGCACCACGAAAACGCTGGCGGAGGAAACCGGATCAGCCAATCTTTATCTCATGCTCGGAACGATGCGCTACACCAGCAAAAACGGGAAAGATGCCAGCGCACCGCTTTTCCTCCTCCCGGTACGGCTAGGGGGCGGTTCGGGCCGTTCCCGTTTCACAATCCAAGCCGATAACAGCGCTGAGGCCACCCCCAACCACTCTCTGGTGGAATGGCTCCACCAGGAACACGGCGTGCATATCACCGCGCTTTCCGAACCGAAACTTGATGCTTCCGGTCTCGATATTGACTACGCGCTTCGTGAGATTTCCGCCGCGCTGGTGCGCGAGAATCTTCCCTTTACGGTGACTCGGGATGTCTACCTGGGTATCGCCAAGTTCTCCACGTTCGGAATGTGGCGTGATCTGCGCGATCACTGGGATATTTTCATGGAATCTCCGGTATTCGAACACCTGACGCTACGCCCCGGGGAAAGCTTTGTGGAGCCGAGTGACCTCCCGCCGATTGAGCAGATTACCCCGAATGAGGCGGAACTTAATCTTCCTATTCCCGCCGATGGCGCGCAGATGCGAGTGGTATCCGCGGCCGGTCAGGGATACAGCTTCGTGGTGGAAGGACCTCCGGGAACCGGAAAATCCCAAACCATCACGAATATCCTGGCCCACCTTCTGGAACAGGGGAAACGAGTACTGTTCGTAGCGGAGAAGCAGGCCGCGCTCGACGTCGTCAAAACACGCATGGAACGCATTGGCCTGGCACCTTTTATTCTCGATCTACACGGCGGGGAGCAACGCCCCCAGGCGATTCGGGATCAATTGCGCGGCGCGATTGACGCGAGTGTTCATTACGATATGCACCGCTGGGATAATGCCCGGGCACTGCTGCGTTCCCGCCTGGAACCCCTCGCGGCCTACCCGGCGCTTGTGCACGGAATGAATGCGGCCGGGCATTCGCTCTGGTCGGCCGTCACTGCTTCCCTCGATCTTGGCGAGGGAGCGGTCGCGGTAGTTCCGCAACGCTTCGTCACCGATCCGAATGCGCGGGCAACTATCGCCACTATCGATGAAGCGCTGCCCAATATCGCGGTGCGTGCACGCAGTACCGATCTGGCCGCCATGTCCGCCTGGCAGCTGGTGGGCCCGTATCACGCACCGCTCCCCGAACTCATCCATGCTTTCGACGGGCTCGCGGCTATGGCCGCGCAATGCGAGAAATACCCGGAGCTGGTCGATACCCTGGGGAGCGTTCCGCTTGCGGACGTACGCAAGGCACTCGATGGCACCTCACCGCTACTGGATCCGGATGAGGCCCGGCAGCTGGCCTCCTCCACCTGGAAAATCGCGACGGTTGCCGATAAGCTTGCCCGGCTGGCTCCCGAACTGGAGTTTTTCACCGACATTTTCTCTCCCGCGTTCTTCGCGTACGGCGATACCTCCGCGCTCAGCCGCGCGCTCGATGAGCTCGCGGAGGGCGGCTTCTTCGGGAAGAAGAAGCGCTTAGCGGCCTACCGTTCGGCCCTTATTCCGGCGCTGCCCGCCGGGCGGGAACCGGATATTGAGGGCGAGCACTCCCCTGATACAGTCCGGGCCGCGCTCGGCCGGCTGAGCTATATGCGCCGCGCCCTAGCTGATCTGGAAACAGAACTAGAAAACATCCCGGGAGCTCGCCAGCGCGTGAGTGTGGCCCTCAGCGACCCGAGCGCTCCGGCAGCGCTCGCGGAGGCCGCGGATTCTCTCCAGCGTTCTTTGGAGCTTTCCACCCGTTTCCCCGCCCTGGTGGAGCTCACCCGCCGCGCCGGCAGCCTGGATGATGCTCGCGCTGCGCTCGACATCATTAGCTCCACCTGGGATGCCTGGGTGAGCGCCGCCGATCTGCAACTCCCCTCGGAGAATCGGTGGATGAGCGTTTTCCAAGAATGGTATCCGCGCTGGTCAGCAGCCGGGCGCGATTCCCTGGCTGCCGCGGTCGAATGGCACCGCGCCACCGCGATCTTGCGCAAGAACGGCCTGGAAGAATTCCAGCACCAAATCGAAATGGGTGAGGTGCCCGACCGTGATATTTCGCTGGCCTTCCGCCGCGGGGTGGCCTCCACCAGCGCGGAAGAACGCATGCGCGCTTTCAGCGGCCACATTTCCCTCTCGGAACAAAATAGTTCGGATCTCACCCGCCTCCAGGAAGCTTTCGCCACGATCCAGGGTGAAGCCACCCAGGCGCTACCGGCAACCCTTATGGCGCGGCGGTCCTTCCGCCCCGGGGAGCTCCACGGAAAAGTGGGAACCCTGCGGCGCAACCTGGATCGCAAACGCGGGGCACGCAGTTTCCGCTCCTTGCTGGAAGAATTCACCGAGGAGATCCTGGAAGCCACGCCCTGTTTCTTCGCTAGCCCGGCATCGCTTGCCACGTTCGTAGATCCCACTGCCGTAGTTTTCGACGTCGTCATTTTTGATGAGGCGAGCCAGATTACCGTTGATCAGGCGATGGGTGCCATCGGCCGCGCCAAAGCGGTGATCATTTCCGGGGATAGCCGGCAGATGCCGCCTACGCGGTTCGGGAAAACCGGGCCGTTCAGCGGTGATGATGAGGATCTTGACGATCCGGATCGCCCGCTCGTGGAGACGGTGGTCAGCGATCTGGAGTCGATTCTTTCCGAGGCGGTCGAATCGGGCCTGCCGCGCCTGTGGCTCTCCTGGCACTACCGTTCCCGGGATGAATCCCTCATTGCCTTCTCCAACGAAGCCTATTACGAAGGCAAACTTTCCAGTTTCCCCTCGCCGGGTAACGCGGCGCTTTTCGGCGGTGCGGGCGTGAGTATGCGGCGTGTTTCTGGAACGTTCGACCGCAGCCGCGGGGCTACCTTCCGCACGAATCGGGTGGAAGCCGAAGAAATCGTGCGCGATATTCACCGGCGCCTCAATTCGCCGGCATTAGCGCACCAATCAATCGGTGTTGTCACCTTCAATATCCAGCAGCGCAACCTCATCCTTGACCTGCTGGAAGACTCGCGCGATCCCCTCATCCGCGCCGCGATGGAACAGGAAAAAGATCCGCTTTTCGTCAAGAACCTCGAAAACGTCCAGGGCGACGAACGCGATGTCATTATTTTCTCCACCGCATTTTCACCGCGCGAACCCGGTGGCCCGCTTCCCCTCAATTTCGGGCCACTCAGCCGCGAGGGCGGTGAACGCCGCTTCAACGTCGCCATTACCCGCGCCCGCAGCGAGGTGCTGGTGGTCACCTCCTTTGATCCGGAGGACATCGACCTCAATCGCACCCGCTCGCGCGGAATGCAGGACTTACGTGAATATATGTTGCGGGCCCGCGCGCGTACTCAGAACGACGGCGCAGCTCCCGCACCGGCCGATTCGGCTGCGGAAGCCAGTTCTGCACTTCCCCGCGCCCTGAGCATTAATGACAACCCGGTGCGTGACCGACTCATGCGTGAGCTGCGCGAGCGTGGCTGGGAAGTGCAGGGCGATTACGGCCTCTCTAGTTACACCCTCGATATCGTGGTGCGCGAGCCGGGTAGCAAGGTGTGGCTTCTGGCTGTCATGTTCGACGACGAAAAATGGAGTTCGCTCCCCACCGTGACTGATCGTGATATTACTCCGCAGCTGCTGACCTCCATGATGGGGTGGCTCGCGGTGGAACGGGTGTGGCTTCCGGAGCTGCGGCGCGATCCGGCTGGGGTCATTGACCGCATTGATGCTTCGGCGCGGGCAGCCAAGGAACGGTATGCGGCAGAGGAACGGAAGGCCGAAAAACGCCAGGAACGGGCCGCGAAAAAGCTGGCCGGCCGCAAAGCCAAACTTGCCCGCAAGGCAACAGCGGATAGCGATGCCGCGGCTGGCGAGGAGCTCACCCCGGCCTCGGAAAGCAGCCGCGCCCCGGTAAGCAACCACCGGGCCCCGGATGCCGAACCGGCCCTCACCTGGCGCGAAGTCCCCTCGGCGCAGCGCAATACGCACACGAAAGCAAAACGTGCGGCTGAGCCAGCGCAACACGGAACCCCGGAGGATCCGCAGCCAAGCCCGCAATCTGCTCCGCAACCGAAGCGAAGTACAATTCGGGTCGCTCTCAAACCAGCCACCCCGGAAAATCCCAGTGATACTTCTGAGGGACGCTGGCGTTTTGGGGAAGCCTGGGAAAAACACGGCACGAAACCCGGAGAATCCGTCCGTCACATAAGCGAGAGCGTTGATGACTGGGGTACCGATATTCCGCCATGCCCAGCACCGTTAACTCTCCCGGACACGTCGCCCTTGGGGAGTCGGGAGGAGCTGGAATTTCCCATGTCTACCGCGCGAACAGCCGAAGTTCGCGAAGCTGTGCGAGAGATGATCGAAGAGAGTGCACCTCTTCCTTTGCAGTCCTTGCGGGTAGCGATTGTTAAGAGGTTTGGGCGGCAACGGACCTCTGAAAAGGTCAATAAAATCCTCGATACGTTCATCCCTCAGGATCAGATTTTCGTTGATGATTCCGATGGCCAAGAATTTGTATGGCCTGAGGATGTCTATCCGGAAAATTGGCATTACTACCGGCCATATCCCGGCCGAGGCATCAACGAGATTCCACTGCGCGAAATCTATAATATGGCACGCGTATTGGTTGACAAGTATCCGGGAGAATACCGGTGGGGCGAATATCCTGATGAGGATTTCGTGCGCCGTATTCTCAAAGAATTCAGCCTCTTGCGGCTCAGCCCGGATTCCCAAGCTCGGGTGAGCGAAGCGGTGCTTTTGTACGGTAACGAGCACCGGGACTAGCCGGCAGCAAAGCAGCTCCCGCACTGAACATAATGCGGGAGCCGCTTAGTTCCTACCATTCAAGCGGATCGCTTGTGCCGCCCTCGTGACGGGTCGCCTTAACGGATTCAGCGAAGCCGGGAGTGCTCACTAAGCGCAGAGTTTCGTGGAGGGCCAGCCAGTTATCCTCGCTCACCAAAACGGCGTTAACTGCCCGGCCGGCAATAATAACCGGCGCGCTGCGTTCATTCACGGCCTCGATGAGCTCCGGCAGATTTTCCTGCGCTGCGGTGGCGGAGATAACGTCCATACCGCGAGTCTACGCAAAGGAATAAGCCGGGGCGAGGGCAGTAGCCGATTCCCACAACCGAGCTCACCCCGGTCGCGCCAACTCACCCGAGCGGGCGGCGCTGGTAGAGGCGCAGTGCGAGCCAGAGGAGCGCGCAGGCCGCGAGCGCCGTCGTCGTACCTATCCACCACAGACCCGGAACCTCAGCACCACTCGCCACGGCGCCCACCGCATCATTCAAACCGAGCGGGCTGTAGCGCGCGCCCGCCTCCCACATGCCACCGAAAGCCAGCACGAGGTAGGCAACGAAACCGATACCGGCGCTGGCTAGCATATTTCCCGTTGCCACCGCGGCCAGCACCACCACGGAAAGCAAGAAAATAATCGCGAGCAGCCAGAGTGCCGCGGCTCCCAGGAGCGCGAGCACGGCGCCGTCGTCGAAAAGAATGCGGGTGAGGATGCCGGCCACTGTGCTGCCGCCGAAAGCCACCGCTGCCACCAAGAGCACCGTGCTCAGCATTTTCCCGGCGAAAACGGCCGTGCGGCTCACCGAGCGCGTCACGATCAATACCACCGGGCCGCCGAGCATCCCGGTGACGATCTGGTAGGCGCCGAGCATCACGAAAAGCATCCCGAAAATCTGGTGGACGTTTTTCAGCCATTGCGCGTGCGCCTGGATCCAGGTGGGCTCGGGCATGGCCGCGCCGAGCGCCGCCGCGGTATCCGGCCCGGCCAGCGCGGCAATAATATCGGGGGCGTAGAGCGCCGTCAGCGGGGAGACCACCGCGAGCAGCAGCGCCAGGCCGAGGACCACCCAGGTGCTGGGCACCCGCAGCAGGCGGCGCAGGTCGTAGCGCAGCATCGCGCGGTTGCCGGTGCGGATGTGCGTGGCGTTAGTGCGCGCGGCGGGGCGATCCGTAGCGCGACTGCCCGTAACGCGAGTATCAGCAGAACTCATTGGCTTACCTTTCCGCGCGAGAGGTATTCGTATACATGCTGGAGCGAGGGCGGGGCGACATCGAGCTGCGCATCCACACCCGCCTCCCCGCACGCCGCCGCGATGGCGCTGCGCGCCACTTCGGTATCCGCGTGCGCCACGCTGACCTGCACCGTTGCGCGTTCGGGCCGGTAGAGCGCGAGCACCTCATCGAGGGTCCCTTCGGCGAGGAGCGTGCCCTCGTGCAGCATCCCCACGTGGTCGCATACCTGCTGCACATCCGCGAGCAGATGCGAGGTGAGAAGCACCGTGGTACGCCCGGCCAGCTCGCGAATAATATTCAGCACATCGGCGCGGCCGAGCGGATCGAGGGCGCTCGTCGGTTCATCCAGCACCAGGAGCCGCGGGGCACCCACCAGCGCCAGGGCAATTCCCAGGCGCTGCGCCATGCCGCGGGAAAACCCGCCAATATTCCCCGGGGCGCGGGTCAGGCCCACCAGCTCGAGCAGATTGGCGGCCCGGCGGCGAGCCACCGCGCGCTGCACCCCGGACACCTCGCCGAAAAATTCGAGGGCCTGCGGCGCGCTCATCCATCCCGGCAGGCTGGGTACGTCCGGCAGGTAGGCGATGCCGGGCACCGGGGCAGCCGGCAGCGTGCCCCGCTCATACCCAAGCACTCGCGCCGTGCCAGAACTGGCGGCGATAAGCCCCAGCAAAATTTTAATTGTGGTAGTTTTCCCGGCGCCGTTCCCGCCGATCAGCCCGTACACCGAGCCCTCGGGCACGTGCAGATTGACATCCGTGAGGGCGGCGAGCCCCGCGAAATTCTTACTAAGATTTTCGGTGCGAACCGCGTACGTCTTATCCATAGAGCTCACGCACCGTTCCACTCGCGTTGGCAGCTTGAGTTGCGGGTGCTTGCGCCGCGGCGGCGCGGGTTCCGGGTGCTTGCGTGCCGGCACCGGTTACCCCGGGAGCGCCGCCGGCCCGCCGTTCTTCCCAGGCCTGCCGCTGCGCCAATGCCTTACGCGCCCGCGCGTACATAAAGAGGAACAGCAAGGTCCCCACTAGCGAGCCGAGCAGAACAATCACCACCCATCCCAGGCGCGGCACCCCGGCGAGCTGCCGCTCCGGCCACCGCGACAGCAGCACCAGGCTCGTGATGAGCAGGGCGAGTTGAATCAGTGCCACGATTCCCAGGGCGATCTGCGCCGCCGCGGGCAAAGCAAGAAAATCTTCCATGGTTATTCAGTTTCTTTCGTATCGGGTGAGGTTGTGGTGCCGTGCGCGGCATCGGCGGCGCCTGCGGATGCGTCCGAGTTTTCCGAGTGCTTGCGTTTAAGCAAACGGTCCAGATTCCGTAGCGCTCCGCGCGTAGTAGCGACGACGACGCCAGCTGCCACCGCGGGAAGTGCCACCGCGGTACATCCAGCCAGGAGGGATGCCGAGGCTTGGCGATGGCTGGCGTAGCGGTCCTGTGCTGCAAGCGAGAGGAGGGCCGTGGCCTGTAATCCGGCGGCGAGCGCGGTAGCCGGAACATCCACGCGTTCGCGATTACCCCAGGCCGCGAGCGCCGTGCCGGCAGCTCCGAGGAGCGCGGCGGGCGCCACGGCCCGTGCCGCCGGAACTATGCCGCGCGGGCGCAGATTGGCACGAAAACCGGAGGGAAGGAGCCGGTGGCGACGGGCCACCAGGGCGGCCGCTCCCACGGCAAGAGCTCCGCCAAGTGCGGGCGCGATGCTGAGGGCGCTGCGGGTTCGGGGAGGAATATAGTCTTCCAGGTCCGGGAGGGAATCATCCGGGCGAATCATTCCCAGGCGTACCGCGAGCGCGCCCATATTAATATCCCAGCCGATCCCGAAGCTACGCGGCACAAAAACCCGGGGATTTTCCGGTTCGAACCAGCGCGAGCGAGCTTCGCGGGAGCGCAGGGCTTCCAGGGAAGCGGGGATTCCGAAGATTGTGGGGGTTGTGGGCGAGTTAGGCTCCGGCATTGTTATCACCTCGGTCGGTTGTGAGAGCGGTGAGATGGGATGTGACGACGGCGGCAAGATTGCGCCATTCGCCGGCGAGTCGTTCCCCGTAGCTGCGGCCAGCCGCGGTGATCGTGTAGATCTTGCGCGGGGGCCCGGCCGGGGATTCCTCCCAATGAATGGCCAGGTGGCCGGCCTTTTTGAGACGGTTAAGAAGCGGGTAGAGAGTACCGGCCGATACCGCCATACCCGCATTTTCCAGGCGCTGGAGCAACGCCCCGCCGTAGGCCGGCGCCCTGGAAAGCGAGGCGAGCACGATGAGTTCAAGCACGCCTTTACGAAGCTGGGAATCAGCCACCACTCCCCCCTTTAGTCACCGCGGTGCAGGTGCCGTGCGAGCACGTTTGCACCGCTTGTATGCATCACATAGTAGTAGGGATAGCCCAGTAGCGCAGCAAGTTTTCAGGATATGAGAAATCCAGTTGTTTCTCTGCTATTATTGCGTCAATAGTTCAGCCCGCCCGAGGTTCCTCGGTGTGGGCTGATCCTCTATCCGCGGAGGAGTTTGGAGGCTAGCCCCCGTTTCCACCCACTCTCCCACGGATTCCCTTACTTCTTATCCAGGGAATAGGCGATGCTAAAACCCCGAACCTTTCGGAATTCTTGACGCGAGGTAGGGAAGGCATAGTGGCCACCCTCGAAGTTGTGGTAGATATCGAGGCCCCGGCCCAAGAAGATAAGCCATCCCGTATCGGTACGCAACCAGCGGTCGTGCGCACGCGAATCGAAAATCACGTCGAGGTCAATGCCCTGCTCAGAGGCATTTTTCGTGATCTTATCGAGCATCCGAACCTGAATTTCGTGATGCTCATTCTTCTTCGCCCTGAGTGTGAACAACCGAAAGCGGCATCGCTTTTCAGGATTTTTCACCAGAGCCACAACCGCCATGAACTCAACGAGGTTACGCCCCTGATAGGAATAGCTGATGAACGGGTCGTGCAATTCAACATCCGTACATCCCCGCAGATAAGAGGCAAATAGCAAATCGAAGGTAACGCCAGTTTGCCCCTCGTCGAAGATGCGGTAGCCCGGAAACGCGACACTGTGCCGGCCAGAACCATATCGATGCAAAGATCCCTGCACGCCGTGGTCGCCACTAGTTTCCAATACACGTTTCCCCATAAGGAAAATATAGATGACCGGCCAGGAGTTCTCGGCAGAGGTGGCTGATCCCACCCCGCAGCCCACAGCTTCCGCTTGCAGATCGCCGCGCGAATCGCGCCTTCTCCGCCTGCATACTTTCTGCATAGTGACATTTTTGTCACTATGCATGTCACTTAGCTCAGGCGCGGAAGCGGCGGCGTACCCCGCCAAAGCCCATCCCGCCAGCTGGCGGCGTCGTCGTAAAAAATAAAGGGCCCGGAAAACCGGACCCTCTACACATCTCGCAACAGCGAGCGCACCACTTTAGGAATTGGGGCGCTTGCCGTGGTTCGCCTTCTTCTTGCGGCGATCCTTGCGCTTACGACCACGCTGGCTCATGTTCTCTCCTCACGTAACGTTTTCTCAGCTCGTAAACGAGCAACCACATTAGCTTACCAAGGGCGACCGGTCAGGTAAATAAAACCGGCACAATGTGGCGAAACTACCCGAAACGGCGCGTGCAACAACCGGCGCGGCACCCGCGCGAAGCGTAACGCGCGCTACATCGTAGGCAACGCCGCAACGCGCCACGCGCGCTACCCGAAATCGCGAGTGGTACGCCGGTACACCGAAATCTGCTGGGCGATCCGCACCCGCAGCGTCGCCGGCGCGACCTCCCGGCACGAGGCTCGCAAAATATCGCGCACGTGGGTTTCCGCTTCCGCCCGTTCCGTACACCGCGAGCACCCCGAAATATGGGCCTGCAAGCGCTCGCTTTGCACCGCGGAAAGCTGGTGATCCAGATACTCGAAAAGATAATCAGTAATATCCCGGCAGGAACACTCCCCCGCGGCACTATCCAATTCAATCCCGCGGTTCCGGAACGAGTCTTCTACCCCGCGCTGCAACCTATCCTCACCGCTCACTTCTTCTCCTTCTTCCCATAGCCGAGTTCACGCGCGTAATCCGCGAGTAATTCCCGCAGCTGTTTACGCCCGCGATGCAGACGGGACATCACCGTTCCGATCGGCGTTTCCATGATGTCCGCGATCTCCTGGTAGGAGAAGCCTTCAATATCCGCCAGGTAGACAGCCATGCGGCGGTCTTCCGGCAGCGCGCTCAAAGCATCGCGAATTTCCGATTGCGGCAGATTCTCCAGGGCCTCCGCTTCCGCGGACATCATCCCCGAGGAAGCATGCGAAGCCGCCCGATACTCCTGCCAATCCTCCACCTCCGAGGAGTCAGCCTGCTTGGGCTGGCGCTGCGCCTTGCGGTAATTAGAAATAAAGGTGTTATTGAGGATGCGGTAGAGCCACGCCTTCAAATTCGTGCCCGGCCGGTACTGGTGGAAGGCCGAAAAGGCTTTGGCGTAGGCCTCCTGAACCAAATCTTCGGCGTCGGTGGGATTGCGCGTGAGGCGCATCGCGGCCCCGTATAACTGGTCGAGATACGGAAGAGCATCCCGTTCAAACCGCGCGGCGCGTTCGGCTGCGGTTTCATCGGGGGCGCTTCTCATTAGGTCTGTGCTCATCATGGTCTAGCCTAGTCCGTCTGCAGGACTGACATGGGTATAACGCCCGGAAAACGCGGGTATATTCCCCGATTTAGTGTAACAATATAGGTATGGGTATGATTCGATTCCTCGCGCGGCCCCTGCTTGCCGCGCCCTTTATTGCACAGGGGTTGTCCGCGGTACGCCACCCCGAGGACCACCAGGAACGGGCTGAGAACATCGCCGGGCTGGCCGGAATGGCCGGGGTTGATCTTGAATCCGTTGACACCACCACCCTCACCCGCGCGCTGGGCACCGTCCAGCTCATCGGCGGGGCTTTCCTTTCCATCGGAAAATTCCAGCGCCTGTCCGGCGCGGCTCTCGCCCTCACCCAAATCCCGGTGGCCCTGGCCAATCACCCGGTCTGGGCGGCGGAGAAGAGCGAGCGGCGTGAGGTGCTGGGCGGGCTGCTCGGCGCGCTCGGGTTGGCCGGCGGCGCCGCCCTGGCGTGGACGGATCGCAAAGGCAAGCCCTCCCTGGGGTACCGTGTGTCCGAATGGCGCGATCAGCGCAATGAGCTCGCGGATGTGCGCGCTCACGCACGCGAACAAATCAGAGAGGCGAAGCGTTCCTAAATGACTGACCTGTGGCCAGCACCGTTCCACCCCTCCCCCGTGCGCGGCAGCGTGGCCGTTCCCGGGTCCAAATCGCTCATGGCACGCTTCCTCATCACCGCCGCGCTGGGCGGGCCCGGCACCACGGGCCGAATCCTCGCGCCCCTGCGCGCCCGCGATACCGAGCTCATGGCCCGCGCCCTCGCGAGCATGGGCGTGGGGGTCGCCTGGCAGCGCGGCACCACCGAAGCTGAGGACGTCCTCGATATTTCCCCCGCCCCGCTCCACGGCGCCACCATTGACGCGGGGCTCGCCGGCACGGTCATGCGTTTCGTGCCGCCGTTGGCCGCGTTCGCGCGTGGTGAGGTCGTTATTGATGGCGACGACGCCGCCCGCGTGCGCCCCATGGACCCGGTGGTGCGGGCTCTTCGTGATCTGGGAGTGGAGGTTGATGCCGCCAGCGATAGCGCCGGGCGGGCGGTCCTCCCGGTGCGAGTGCACGGCCAGGGGCGCCTGGCCGGAGGAACGGTGGAGATTGATTCTTCCGCCTCCTCGCAATTCATTTCCGCGCTGCTGCTGGCCGGCCCGCGCTGCGAGGGCGGGCTGGTGCTGCGTTCGGTGGGGCCGAAGGTTCCTTCCGCTTTCCACCTGGCCATGACGGTGGACGTGCTGCGCCGGGCCGGTATTCAGGTGGAAGAATTCGCGGCCGGCGGGGCGCCCGCGGATCGCGAACACCCGGCGGTGGAATGGCATGTGCATCCGGGCACCCCGCAGCTGGGAACAGTGGTGCTGGAACCGGATCTTTCCAACGCTTCCCCCTTCCTGGCCGCCGCTATGGTGACGGGCGGAACGGTGGAAATTCCGCGCTGGCCGGCACGCACCACCCAGCCCGGCGCGCAAATCGTCGATATTTTCACGGCCATGGGGGCGCGCGCCCAGCTGCGCGATGACGGCGTCCTTGAGCTGACCGGGCCGCGGGATATTGCCCCCCTCGATACCGATCTCAGCGATGTTGGGGAGCTCACGCCCACGGTTGCCGCGGTGGCGGCCTTCGCCACCGGCCCGAGCGCGCTGCGCAATATCGGGCAGCTGCGCGGGCATGAAACCAACCGCCTGGCCGCCATCACCGCGGAGCTGAGGGGCGTGGGGATCCCCGCCCGCGAAGAAGGCGATGACATTATCATCACCCCGCCGGCTGGGCGGGGCGCGGCGGCGGGCGGCGCGGCGGCGGTTTCGGGTGCGGCGGCGGGCGGCGCGGCCGCAGGCGCACAGCCCGCGGCGCCCGCGCTAAACACCCCGGTTATCCGCAGCTACGAGGATCACCGCATGGCAACCTTCGGGGCGATCCTCGGCCTGCGCATCCCCGGGCTGCGGGTGGAAAATATTGCGACCACCGGGAAAACCATGCCGCGTTTCGCCCAGATGTGGACAGACCTGGTGGGCCGATGAGGGATATCGGCACCGACGATCCCCGCGTGCGAGTGCGGCCCGGAAAGGGCTCGCGGCCGCGCACGAAGATTCGGCCCGATTACTCCGACCGGCCCCTCGGCCAGGTCATCACCATCGACCGCGGGCGCTATACCGTGCTCATGAACGAAGGCACCCGCGTGATTGCGGTCAAAGCGCGGGAATTGGGCCGGGGCGCCGTCGTTGTTGGAGATAAAGTACGCCTGACCGGTGACCTTTCCGGGCGTAAGGACACCCTGGCCCGCATCGTTTTTATCGAGGAACGCAGTTCGCAACTCACGCGTTCCACGGACGAAGGCAACGAACGCGAGCGCACCATCGTGGCGAACGCGGACCAGATGGCGATTGTGGCGGCGCTCGCGCAACCCGAACCGCGGCGCGGCATGATTGACCGCTGCCTGGTGGCCGCGCGCGACGCCGGCATGGATCCGCTCCTCATCCTCACCAAAGCGGACCTGGCGCGCCCGGACGCCTTGCGCGCGTATTACGAACCGCTCGGGGTGCCGATTCTCGCAACGGCTTTGGGGTACGACGGCGCAGCTCCCGCAGCCGGGGACGCAGCCACGCAAGCGGGTTCTGACACGGTGCCCGCACCCGGAGAAGCGACCACGCACTCGGGCTTGGAGGCCGTGCGCGCGGCGCTGCGCGGGCGCACCACGGTGCTCGTGGGGCATTCCGGGGTGGGCAAATCCACCCTGCTCAATGCGCTGGTGCCGGCCGCGGCGCGCGAAACCGGGCACGTCAACGAGGTGACCGGAAAGGGCCGGCACACCTCCACCTCCGCTATCGCATTTCCGCTGCCCGGCGGCGGGCAACTCATTGATACGCCGGGGGTGCGCAGCTTCGGCCTGGCTCATCTGGACGCCGCCGATATCCTCCGCGGCTTCCCCGACCTAGAAGAAACCGCGCTGGAATGCCCGCGCGGGTGCAGCCATGAGGCCACCGAACCCGAATGTGCCCTCGATAGCCTCACCGATCCACGCCTGCGCGAGCGGGTGAGTTCATTGCGCCGCGTGCTCGCCTCGCGCGGCTTCGAAGAATGGGAGAAATAAATGGATGCCAGCTCCACTATCGCTTTTCTGCACACCGTTGCGGATGCCGTGGACGCCCTCACCCTGGAGCGTTATGAGCGCCGCCGCCTCACCGTGGATACGAAGCCCGATAATTCGCCGGTATCCGATGCGGATCGGGCGGCCGAACGACTTATCCGCGAGTACCTGGAGCGGGATTTCCCCGGGGATGCCGTGTACGGGGAAGAGGAGGGCGGCAGCCTGGAGCACGCCCCGCGGCGCTGGATTATCGACCCGATTGACGGCACCCGCAACTACGTGCGCCACAACCCGGTGTGGGCCACGCTCATCGGCGTGGAAGAAAACGGCCAGATGGTGGCCGGTATGGCGTCCGCGCCCGCGCTCGGGCGGCGCTGGTGGGCGAGTCGCGGCGGCGGGGCGTGGCTGAGTGAAAACGGGGGCGAGCCCCAGCGCCTGCGCGTCTCCGATATTGATCGGATGGACCGGGCCGCTTTCGGTTTTTCGTCCCTCTCGAGCTGGGACGAAACCGGGCGCATGGCCACCCTCATCGCCTTCGCCCGCGCCACCTGGGGCACCCGCGCCTACGGGGCTTTCTGGCCCTATATGCTGCTGGCCGAGGGAGCCTTCGATATTGCCGCGCAGCCGGGCCTGGATGTTTACGATATGGCGGCGCTGGTACCGATCGTGGAAGAGGCCGGGGGAACCTTCACCTCTATGGAGGGCAAACCGGGGCCGTGGTGGGGAAGCGCACTGGTCACCAACGGAAAGTTGCACGCCGCCGCCCAAGCAATTATTAATGAGACACATGTCCAGCCGGGTAGCCGCGACTAGCCGACCGGATAGCGAGGACGAGACTTACCCGCACAGCCGGGAACAGATCCAGCCGGGTAGCCGGAACTAAATCGAAGGAGGAGCCGTGGGAAGCAGTGATAAGGCCGAGCCGTTGATCGAGAACGAGGGTCTTCCCGGCAGCGGGCCGGCTAGTGCGCCCACTGGTACACCGGGTAGTGCGCCCACAAACGCGCCGGTCAACGCACCCGCGCATGCGCCCGCCAACACGCCCGCGCGCGAGGTCCTCACCTGGGACCGTTTCGGCGAGGTCACCCGCGAACTCGCCCGCGACATCTGGGATTCCGGCTACCGCCCGGAAATTATCGTGAGCGTGGCCCGCGGCGGGCTGCTTCCCGCCGGCGCAATTGCCTACGCTTTAGACCTCAAAAGCATGCTCGTCCTCAACGTCGAGTTTTACACCGGCATCGGGGTCACGCTCAAGGATCCGCGCCTGGTGGAACCGTCCGGTGACGTGCGTGGAATGGCCGGCAAAAAGGTTTTAATTGTCGACGACGTCGCTGACTCAGGGCGGACTTTACGCTTCGTGAAGGAACTCTGCGAAGAGTACGCTACCGAGATTCGGGTGGCGGTCCTCTACGAAAAGTCACGCTCGGTGCTCAAACCCGATTACGCCTATCTGCACACCGACGCGTGGATTGCCTTCCCGTGGTCGGATAAGGACCCGGTCAATGGAGGCCAGGCGGAAGCCTAAAGCAGAATGGGGTGCGCTGGACGTTCGCGGGCCGGTGCATTCCGTGGGCCGGAACCTCATCGGGCCAAAATTTTTGTCGTAGCCCCACAGTAGGCTGAAGCCATGAAGATCTTGCACACCTCCGATTGGCACCTCGGGCGCACCCTGCACCGGGCGGATCTCACGCCGGCCTTTGAAATGTGGGTGGATCACGTGGTGGATACCGTGCGGGAACGCGGTGTAGATGCCCTTCTGATTAGCGGGGATGTCTATGATCGCAGCGTCCCACCCGCTCCCATGGTTGAGCTTTTTTCGCGCACCCTGCGCCGGCTCGCGCAACTCACCACGGTCATTTTGATTTCCGGGAACCATGATTCCCCGCAGCGCCTAGGATTCGGGGCGGAACTTTTCCAGGAGCGCATTGTCATTCGCACCGATCCGCTGCGCTGCGCCCAGCCGGTAGAAGTGCGTGATCGCGCCGGTAATCTTGGCGCACTGGTTTACCCCATTCCCTATTTGGATCCCGATGTGGAACGCCGCCGCCTGGCAGGCGGTGCTGCTCACGCTGGTTACGCTGGCGCGGATCACTTGGAAGGTGCGGATAATGCGGATCGTATCGATCATGTTCATCACGTTGATCACGCTGATCACGTTGATCGCAACGATGGCGCAGAGCTGTTGGAACGCTCGCACACCGCGGTCATGCACGCAGCTTTGGAGCGTATTGCCGCAGATATTCAGCACGGCCCGCACGCTGGCAAGCCGGTGGCACGTATCGCTATGGCACACGCTTTCGTTGCCGGCGGGGCGGCCAGCGAATCCGAACGCGATATTTCGGTGGGCGGAGTGGAAGTTGTTCCCGCCGCGCTTTTCGCCCTGGGAAGCGCAGGGGCAAGCGCCACGGCGGGCCTGAGCTACGTGGCACTGGGCCACCTGCATTCCCCACAGCGGGTGGGCGGTGCGCCAGAACCGGGTACTTCTGAAGCTAGCAGGCTGCCGCCTATGCGGTACTCGGGTTCGCCTATCGCTTTTTCTTTCTCGGAAACCCGGCCCAAATCTTCTGTTCTTCTCACCTTTGAAGGCGGGACCCTGGTGGAAGAAGAACTCATTCCGGCTCCGGTATGGCGCCCCATCGTCACCATCGAAGCACCGCTAGCCGAGGTACTCAGCCCCGCACACCGTGACGATCGGGATAAATTCGCGCGTATTCTGGTAACCGATCCGGCCCGCCCGGCGGATCTCACCACCCGGGTGCGGGCCGCTTTCCCGCACGCTTTGGAAATTCGCCACGTGGTGGATCCGGCCGCCACCCGCCACAGCACAGCGGATACTCGCCGCCTTGATTCCCTGAGCGTGCTACGCCAATTCATGACGGAAAGTGGGCACCGGGATCTCACGGAAGAAGAAAACCAGGTCATGGTGGCGGCATGGGAAGCCGTCCGCACCGGGGAGAAGGAGTAGGGACTCATGCAGCTGCGCCGCTTAGAACTTCAAGGTATCGGCTCCTTCGCGGGGCGGGAAGTTATTGATTTTGACGCCCTGGGAGCTTCTGGGCTTTTCCTGGTGGAAGGGCCCACCGGAGCTGGCAAATCAACCATTATTGACGCCGTCGTTTTCGGGCTTTTCGGTACGGTCGCGGGCGGGAAAGAAAGCTCAACCGAGCGCCTG
Source organism: Actinotignum inguinis (assembly GCF_051265835.1). Classification (NCBI taxonomy): domain Bacteria; kingdom Bacillati; phylum Actinomycetota; class Actinomycetes; order Actinomycetales; family Actinomycetaceae; genus Actinotignum; species Actinotignum inguinis. The sequence goes on from NZ_JBOZDP010000001.1 coordinate 73,185, forward strand.
CGCTCCACGTATGTTGATCCCTCCACCATCAGCTACGCGGACGTTATTTTCACCATCGAAGCGGGCACATTCCGGGTGCGTCGCACCCCTAGCTTCACCAAACCGGGCAATTCCTCCCCCACCGCTGCTACCGCAAAATTATGGAAGCTTTCCGAAACTGCGGTGGACCTCGGAGATATAGATGGCGGTACCCCGATTGCTACCAAAGCTCGCGATGTCGGGGTGTATATCAGCAACCTCCTCGGCCTCAATGCGGAACAGTTCTTGCAAACTATCGTGCTTCCGCAAGGAAAGTTTGCTGAATTTCTGCGGCTGGAAAGCCAGGAGCGCACCAAGCTGCTCACCCAGATTTTCGATACCCGGGTTTTTGGTTCGGTCACCCAGTGGCTCACGGATCACGCCCGGGCGGCACGCGGAGCTATTGCGAGCGCTCAGGAAACTTTCGTGCGGGCCGTATCGAACACCGCAACCGCCTTGGAGCTCCCCCCTGAGGAAAGTGAGTCCCTCACCGCCGCCGCTCAAGGCGTGGATCTACCAGCTGAAGGCGAAGCTGTAGTCGCTAGTCTCGAACAGGCGCTCGCTACCACCGTTGGGTGTGCTAGCGATGCACTCGCCCAAGCTGAAAAAGCCGAGGCCGCGTTAGAGCTGGCTCGCGAAGCCGAAAACGCGCAACGCGCTTTGGCTGCCCGCATTGAACGTCGCCGGGTTCTGCACGCCCGGGCCGGCCAGCTCCGGGAACGCGAAGCCGTGATCGCCGTGGATCGTGCACGCCTCGCTGCCCACCGCGCCGCAGCCCCACTCCTGCCACATGTACATGCCCTTGACCGGGCTCGCCAAGAGAGCCGCGACTGTGCCGGCGCCTGCACAGAAGCCCACGCCCATCTCGTGGCTGTTTTTGCAGAATTCGGCACGGGCACCGGAGGCAAACACGGTCCCGTTACTGATCTCAGCCCTGCCGGGGTGGAATCCGGGCGCCGTCTGGTCACCGAGCTGAGCGAAGCTAGCGGGCGCTTGACCGAATTGGAGCGCTCAGAACAGGAGGTGGAGCGCAAACAACAGGAAGCTGCCCGCGCCACCGAACAGCTCGCCGAGCGCCAGAGCGCGGTGGAAGAGCTGCGTGAGGAAGCAACTACCGCGGCCACTGAACGCGAGGAAGTGGAGGGAAAGCTCGAAACTGCCCGCACCACCGCCAGCGGTGAGGCTGCTGCCGGGCAGCGGGTGCGCAGCGCCACCGAGCTCCTTGAAGTATTGGATCGGGTAGCCACCAGTGAAAATGCGCAAGCAGAAGCCCGGGCCAAGCTTGCAGATGCTCTTGCCCAGGTTCAGGAAAAGGAAAGCTCCGCCAGGGAAATCACCGACGCGTGGGTACAGTCCACCGCAGGTGAATTAGCGGGGCAGCTACGTGAGAATGAGCCCTGTCCGGTGTGTGGGTCCTGTACCCACCCGGCGCCTGCCCCACCGGAAGATGTGCGTGCCACTGCGGCGCAGGTGAAGGCCGCCCAGGCGGCTGCCAGCACCGCCCGCGAGCACTACAGCACCTGCCTAGCTCATGTGGAGAAAATAAAAGCCCAGCTTGCTGAGCAACGGGCCGTGGCCGGGGATGCCACCACGGAAGCGGCCAGTACGGAATTAGCTGCTGCCCGCGCTGATTTGAGTGCGGCACAGCAGGCAGCTTTGCGCGTAACAAACTTGGAGAAGCGGCTCGCGCAACTTGCCGAGAAAGCCCGCACACGGGAAACCTCCCTAGAGCAATTGCGCACCGAAGTGGCGCAATTAGAGGCTGAAAACACCTCTCTCGCACGTGAGATCAGTACCCAGCTCACCCGCCTCAGCGCCGAGTACGCCGGCTTTTCTTCTATCGCAGCGCGCCGCACGGCTCTTGATGAACTACGCGAAGCCCAGGATGCCTGGAACACCGCCGCGAGTGGGGTACTCGCTGCGCGCGAAGATGAACAGGCCCACGGTGATGAGCTCGCTGCGGCTCTGGCCGGCACTGAGTTCGCGGATGCCCAGGCGGTGAATGCTGCCATGCTCAACAAAGTGGAAGAGGCACAGCTCCAGGATTCCATCACCGCTTTTGATGAGGAATGCCGCGATGTGAAGCGCGAACTTGCAGAACCGGAACTCGCGGAACTTCCCGAAGATGCTCAGGCTGATGTCGCGAGGGCGGAGGAAGCCAGCGCGCTGGCACGCCACGCCGCTCAAGAAGCACGGGCGCAGGCTACGAGGGCGGAGAACCAGGCCCGCTCCGGCGGGGAACGCTTGCGCACCGCACAGCGGGATCTCCAGGCATGGCGGGAAGTTCGTGAGCATTCCGGAGCGGTTGTGCGTTTAGCTTCCCTGGCTACCGCGGGCCCCGAATCAGTAACGAAAGTTCCCCTGGAAACCTTCGTGCTGCAACACCGTTTTGAGCAGGTTGTTGATGTTGCTAATGAGCAGCTCGCGGATATTTCCCTCGGGCGTTTTGAGCTCATCCGGACGGACGAAAAGGAGAAAGGCAGTCACCAGTCGAAAACCGGCCTCGGGCTGGCTGTTATTGACCACGCCGGTCCCGAACCGGTCCAACGTTCCGTTCGCACGCTCTCGGGTGGGGAAACATTCTACGTATCTATCTCCCTGGCACTCGCCTTAGCGGAAGTAGTGCGCGCGGAAAATGGAGGGATTCACCTCGATACCCTCCTCATTGACGAAGGCTTCGGCTCGCTGTCGGATGGAGCACTTGATCAGGTCATGGGAGTGCTGCACGGCCTAGGGAAAAACGGGCGCACCGTAGGGGTTGTCTCCCACGTGTCGGAAATGAAACAGATGATCAGCGAACGCATCGCAGTTATCCCACGGGACGACGGCACCTCGCATATCCGCGTGACTGCCTAAGTTTTCTGGGTAAATCCACCGTTTAGAGCCGTGGATTGAATGTATTTCTACATGGATGAGGGGCTGGCAGACTGTCCTTGTGAAGGTTCGTCTGCCAGCCCCTCTCTTGCGTTACGCGATCAGTTCAGCACTTATGCCTTGCGGCGCCGCGTCACCACGAGCCCGCCAGCAAGCAGCAAGAATGCCGCCGTACCAGCAAGACCCACGCTCGTTGCACCAGTGACCTGAAGAGTCTTCTTGACCTTCTTGGTCTTCGGTGCAGGCTTGCCCGGGTCGTTCGGGTTCAACGGGTCGGTGCCGTTCTTAATCTCGTCACCATCGTTAATACCGTCACCATCCGTGTCGGCCTTATTCGGGTTAGTCGGCTTACCACCGTTCTTCGCGCCGGTTACCTCGTCACCATCGGTGAGCCCATCACCGTCGGTGTCAGGGTTGAGTGGGTCAGTGTTACCAGGCTTGCCGTCCTTATTGAACTTATCGTCCTGGAACGGGTTCTTGGTGCCGTTCACCTCATCACCGTCCGTGATGCCGTCACCGTCGGTGTCCGGGTTCTTCGGATCAGTACCAATCTTCTTCTCGTCACCATCGGTCAGGCCATCACCATCGGTATCACCCTTATTCGGGTCCGTACCGTCCTTGATTTCGTCAGCGTCGGTGACGCCGTCACCATCGGTATCGGCCTTGTTCGGGTTAGTCGGCTTGCCACCATTCTTCGCACCCGTCACCTCGTCACCATCATTCACGCCGTCACCATCAGTGTCAGGGTTGAGCGGGTCGGTGTTACCAGGCTTCCCATTCGGATCGGACTTGTCGTCCTTGAACGGGTTCTTGGTGCCGTTGACTTCGTCGCCGTCGTTGATACCGTCACCGTCGGTGTCAGGGTTCTTCGGGTCGGTCTTGGTGGCCTTGGAGTCATCAACCTTCGGGGTGCCATCCTCGTTGCGAGCAGGCTTGCCGTTCTCGTCGATATCCGTACCGGCTTCCTCACCATCGGTCAGGCCATCCCCATCAGTATCCGGGTTCTTCGGGTCGGTGCCCAGGTCCTTTTCACGACCGTCAGTCACACCGTCACCGTCAGTGTCCGGGTTCTTCGGGTCGGTCCCGTCCTTCTTCTCGTCACCGTCGTTCACGCCGTCACCGTCAGTGTCCGGGTTATTCGGATCAGTGCCGTCCTTCTTCTCGTCCCCGTCGTTCACGCCGTCACCATCAGAGTCGGCCTTATTCGGATTAGTCGGATTGCCATTGTTGTGCTTACCGGTCACTTCGTCACCGTCATTCACACCATCGCCATCCGAGTCAGGGTTGAGCGGGTCAGTGTTACCAGGCTTCCCATTCGGATCAGACTTGTCATCCTGGAACGGATTCTTGGTGCCGTTCACCTCATCACCGTCATTGATCCCGTCACCGTCGGTATCGGGGTTCTTCGGATCAGTACCAATCTTCTTCTCGTCACCATCATTGATGCCATCACCGTCAGTGTCCGGGTTATTCGGATCGGTGCCGTCCTTCTTCTCATCCCCATCCGTCACGCCGTCACCATCAGAGTCGGCCTTATTCGGATTAGTCGGATTGCCATTGTTGTGCTTACCGGTAACTTCGTCACCGTCATTCACACCGTCACCATCCGAGTCAGGGTTGAGCGGGTCAGTGTTACCAGGCTTCCCATTCGGATCAGACTTGTCATCCTGGAACGGGTTCTTGGTGCCATTGACCTCGTCACCGTCATTGATGCCATCGCCGTCGGTATCGGGGTTCTTCGGATCAGTCCCGATCTTCTTCTCGTCACCATCATTGATGCCATCGCCGTCGGTGTCCGGGTTATTCGGATCAGTTCCGTCCTTCTTCTCATCCCCATCCGTCACGCCGTCACCATCAGAGTCGGCCTTATTCGGATTAGTCGGATTGCCATTGTTGTGCTTACCGGTCACTTCGTCACCGTCATTCACACCATCGCCATCCGAGTCGGGGTTGAGCGGGTCAGTGTTACCAGGCTTACCGTCCTTATTGAACTTATCGTCCTTGAACGGGTTCTTGGTGCCATTGACCTCGTCACCGTCATTGATGCCATCGCCGTCGGTATCGGGGTTATTCGGGTCGGTTCCGATCTTTTCTTCTTCGGAATCGGTCAGGCCATCGCCGTCAGTATCAGGATCATTGACCGTCACGGTTACGGTATCGAGTTCCTTGCCATCGCGATCCTTGACCGTGACGACAACTTCGTCCTTGTCCTTAGCATCCGGATTCGGGGTAACCGTGATTGAACCATCAGGATTGAGGGTCGCGGTACCCGGACCGTTCACTTCCACCGTTGTGCCGTCGGGTACCGGCCCGCCGGTATTAGGAAGGTCAACTGGAACACCCGGCTTACTGTTTCCGTCGTTCCACACAGGCTTTTCCGGCTCGGTAACCGTCACCTTGGAGGTATCGAGTGTCTTATCGCCGTCCTTAATGGTTACTGTGATTTCAGTGCCAGGGGTCGCGTCACCAGGAACCTTGACGACGACGTTGCCATCCCCGCCAATAGTGCAGGTGGCACCACCGGTTGCTTCGCATGTGGCCGAGGACGGAATCGGACCATTAGCAGGATCCTTCTCCAGCGTCACATCAGTGCCGGGCTTACCATCACCATCACCCCACGCAGGGCAACCGTTATTGGAAGCCGGACCGGCAATATCCGGGCACTGATCAAGCGCATCCGGGACGGTATCGCCATCAGTATCCGGATCGGTGACGGTCACCTTGGAGGTGTCGAGGACCTTGTCACCATCCTTGATGGTCACGGTGATCTCGTCCTTATCCTTAGCATCCCCAGGAACCTTGACGACGACGTTGCCATCCCCGCCAATAGTGCAGGTGGCACCACCGGTTGCTTCGCATGTGGCCGAGGACGGGATCGGACCATTAGCAGGATCCTTCTCCAGCGTCACATCAGTGCCGGGCTTACCATCACCATCACCCCACGCAGGGCAACCGTTATTGGAAGCCGGCCCAGCGATGGTCGGGCACTGATCCTTGCCATCGGGGACATTGTCGCCGTCGGTGTCGGGGTCAGCAATGGTCACGGTAGCGGAGTCAAGATCCTTACCGTTCGGGTCCTTGACCTTGACGACGATCTGGTCCTTATCCTTGGCGTTCGCGTTCGGAGTGACGGTGATCGAGCCGTCTTCGTTCAGGGTTGCCGTACCCGGCCCGGTCACCTCAACCGTGGAGCCAGCCGGGACAGGACCACCCTCATTAGGCAGCTTAACCGGTGCGGAAGGCTCGGTGGTCGTGTCATTCCAGATCGGGTTGTCCGCGGGAACAACGGTCACCTTGGAGGTGTCCAGAGTCGTGTCGCCATCCTTAATGGTCACCGGAATCTCAGTACCGGGGGCAGCGTCTTCCGGAACCTTGACGACGACGTTGCCATCCGGGCCAATGGTGCAGGTAGCACCATTGCCGGCTTCACAGGTAGCGGTGTTCGGGATATCGCCGTTAGCCGGATCCTTCTCCAAGGTCACATCCGCGCCAGGCTTACCATCACCATCACCCCACGCAGGGCAACCATTATTGGAAGCCGGCCCAGCAACATCCGGGCACTTATCCAAAGAATCTGGGACAGTATCGCCATCGGTATCCGGATCAGTGACGGTCACCTTCGACGTATCAAACGTCTTATCGCCATCCTTGATCGTGACAGTAATCTCGTCCTTATCCTTGGCGTCACCGGGGATCTTGACGACGACGTTGCCATCGGGGCCAATGGCGCAGGTGGCACCACCAGTCGCCTCGCATGATGCAGTATCCGGAACCTTGCCATTAGCAGGGTCCTTCTCCAGCGTCACTTCAGCGCCGGGCTTACCATCACCATCACCCCAAGCGGGGCAACCATTATTAGAAGCCGGCCCAGCAACAGCAGGACACTGATCCTTCAGGTCCGGAGTGCCGTCGTTATCACCATCGGCGTTCGGATCACGCACCGTAATCGGAGCAAGAAGAATCTTTTCACCCGTCGGGGTAGTCATCTTGACCGGGATGAGGTATTCGCCAACTTCAGCATTTCCAGCGGTCGGAGCAAGGGAAATTGTCCCATCCTCATTAACCGTCGCCCAGGGCTGCTGGCCAACCTTCACCTTGGCCTGGTCGACATCAGCAAGCAGTTCCGCCGGAATCTTCGTGTTGTCATCAAGCGGAGCATACTTGGCATCTCGCGGCTTGGTTCCGTTTTCCTTGTGAAGCGGCGAAGCAACAGTCTCGGTCGTGTCGAGGTCAACCGAGGTGTGCTTGTACTCCGGAGTGGGCTTGGCGGCAAATGCGTCCTTGGCTAGCGCAGTATCGCGCGAGCCCTCGGGATAGATTGTTGCCGTGTAGATTTCGTCATGATCGAGATCAGCCGGAACGGTCAGAGGACACGAGTTCACAACTCCCAGGTTCGAAGATGTGGAGATGCACTTATGCACCTCGTTACCTTCAGAATCCGTCCACACAATTTCGTGGCCGCTTGAGGGAACAAAACCAGTAGCCTTCGTTTCGACTGTTACGCCAGGAGCCGCAGGCTTAGTGGTCTGGTTGTATTCCAGAACCTGGAAATCACGATCCTCCATACGAAGGGCAAAATCCTGATCCCTAATATTGCTCATAGCGCCGTCGGTCGCATAGTCAACAACCTGGGCGCCGTATTGATACAAGTTATCCGGGAAGTTATCAAGGGCGCCCCCTACTCCATCAGGAAGAACGGGAGCAACGTACATATATTCGACGTTAACGTGTCGCGACTTGAGGTTACCCTTGAGCCACGAAGCGCTCGCACCTTCGGGAACCGGATCGCCGTGTTGCCCAGCATTCACAATTCCCTTGTAGCTGTAAGAGTCACCCCACAGGCCCTGGAACTGGATGTGATAATTACCCTTGGCATCCGTGACCGCGTAGGAAGTCTCGGCGATAGCGCTCTTCCCGGTATCCTGCTCATACTTCGCCATAATTTCCCGCTGCGCAGCTTTAAACTGCTCGCGAGTATAGCCGTTGTGGTTCTTCTTCCATTCGTCGAAGAGTTTCGCCACTCCGTCTTGAACGTATGCGCCGACTACTTTAACGCCAGGTACTGCAACATCACCAAAGCTGTCTTGGAACATGCGCACCGCCTTGGGTGCACCAAACACATTCCTCTGGTCATAGAAAACACGACCCGAAACCCAGCCACCGTTTTCTTGGTTGGTGGTTTCCTTCCAAGTGCTCTCATCCGGGAACATCTCGCTAATTTGCGGGCGCTCCTGATATGAAATATTGAAGTTCTCCGCAGCGGACTGTGGCCATGCATTCCACGTACCTACATAACGCTGCACCATCCCGTTACTAACAAATACGCCGTCGGATTCGACAAATGAATTGACGTACTTGGTTTTATCGGGGTTATCGGACCAAATACGCAAGCCTTGCCCTGCCTGAGCTTTCCACTCATGCTCGATACCTAGTGCGTCCGTCCAATTAGGGAGCTTGATCGAGTACTTGCCATCGGCTTTAGTTTCGGTCCAATAGACCGGCGAGACAGCACCCTTCAGCTTTTTGTTTTTAAAATCAACCCACTGGGCATACACTTTGACGCCAGCCAGGCCCTCATCATTACTGTCAAAACTAGCGATACTGCCGCCTCGGTCGTGGAAAACTCGGCCATATACCGAGCCTTTAATTTCACCGAGATTACCGTCTGACCGCTGTAGCTCATAGGCTTGTGCAGAAGGAGCGCTAAACGTCGGGGTGAGACTCAAACACAAAGCTGCAGCAGTAAGGCCCGCCCACAGCTTCTTACGAAGAGATACCCCCCCCCCGCTCGATTGCCAGCCGGAGCGAAAATGCCGGGTGCCGAATTAAGCGACCCCGTGTAGTGAGACATCTTTTCTCCATTGGTTAGATATACGGATATTTAGGAGCCGGACGCCGTCACATATGTGAAAATTATGAAAGTGATACACCCAAGTATCACCAAAACATAATCAGTAACGCACCGTATCGCCTAAACATTCAAAATCGTAACACAACCATGAATATCCCCTTTGATATTTAGCAATACCTCATCAAATATGCATATACCGCTTTGATCTGGGGCTTTATTGGACGACCCCCAATCGATAGGGGACTTTCCGCCCATCTTGCAGTCTTTATGTAACTCATTTTCCACAAAGTGTGTGGAACATAACCACCCGCCTGCACATGGACTCGTGAATCATTATTCAATTTGCACATAGCCTCTTTGAGAGAATAAGTCTCATAGATATGAGAGAACTATTCGCGCGGTTTTCATAACAAGCGGCTATACATGCAGCATCATCCGATCAGCATGCACATCCAGACCACATAACCATGTCGGCGCCTTAAACGCTTGCCGCTGCACCCAGTTCGAGGGCTAGATCAAGGCGTTCGGAAACGTCGTACCAGAGCAAGTCCTCCTCGGCGAGTACCTTGAAAGCGGCCCCGTCGTCAGGCCCTGCCAGCACGTAGGGTTCCATCTCCGGCCCGTCCACGTGGATAGACACCACCTCAGCCCAGGAGAGCTCATCAGAAAGCTCAAGGGCCGTGGGTAAATACTCCTCCGGGTTGGCAAGATCCCGGCATTTCTCGGGTGCTACCTCAGCGGCAATCACAACTCGGCGCGGGCGCAGCCCGCCCCGCTCCGGGAGCACTACCCCGAACTGAGGATCGGCCTTCCCGGCGAACATCGCCGAAACGGCACACAAAGAATCATCCGCGGCCGCGTTGAAAGCAATCGCCTCGAGATAGTCACGATCTTCATCATTCACTTCACGCGCCAGGGCCTCCGTTGCCGCGTGCACCACACGCCCGGAAAGCACGGACATCGCAACATCGGCAGGAGTAGCCGGAAGATAAATTCTCATGCGCCCAGTCTACTCACCGCCCCACACCCCGATAGTCCAGAACAGCACGCGCCAGCCGCCGTACATCCCGACTCACCCTACTGCGAGGGGCTACAGCCACCACGCTGGTGCCGGCTCGTTCGGCCCGTGCGTAGCGAGCGGCGTCGTCGCCCACCCTTATCACGGCGGGTATCTCACGCTCCCCGAGAAGCGAGGCGAAAGTAACGCAATCCTCCAGACCTGCGCGGGTGACCACCGGCAAAGCCGCGCGGCCCAACGCCCGGGCCCGCCACCACGCCTCCACTCCGCGGCGCAAACCCACCGGTCCGGCGCGGCAGGCCACCACCACGAGATCCGCGGCGAGAAGGGCACTAAGCGTCAAGCTATCGCGCTCCCCGCTCACCCCGGCACACCGCTCGCTACTCCGGGCACGCCGGTCTAGCTGATCGCGCCAATCGCGCTGATTCGAAGCGGAAAATCCGCCTGCCTGAGCGCTGGCTTCGTCGAGAAAAGCGGGAAGTTCCGCGGCGCAATCAACGATGGTGACCTGCGCGAAAGGTCGGAGCTTATCCCACAGATCGCCAATACCGGGTCCAATCAGCTCATGCCAGCGGCCAGCGCGATTGAGGCCAGGGAGGAAATGTAAAGTGCCACGCGGGCCGGTGCGCAGTTCCCGCACGTAACGCGGAAGCTGCGTCTCTAGCGCGTCGCCAGCATGCAGGGCGCGGGCCACTCCGATGAGCCCGGCTGGCTCCTCGCCCAGGTCCACGAGCTGCGCCAAGGACGGGTTGCGGGTATCCGCGTCCACCAGCAACACCGCATGCCGCTCACTCAGCACCCAAGCAAGATCGCGTGCCAGGGTGGAACGGCCCGGGGCGCCCGCGCTCCCCCAGATAGCCACCAGGAAACCGGGATCAGGATGGGCACGCTCAGCAGGATTCGTGTGCTTCGGGACGCTGGCACGTTTTCGACGCTCAGGATTCGACCTCATTGCACCTCACCTACCAGCGTGAATGACGCGCCCGCCGCGAGCTCCTCAAGCGCAGCCCCGAGCTCGGCGCGCGGGATATGGACTTCCATCGCCGCCGCGACCGCGAAATGCGTATCACTAGCCGTTCCCGCGAAGATAACCTCCCGGGAAATCAGCCGAGCGGGAGCTTTTTCGCCGCCGCCACCCGCGGCGGGAAGCGCCCACAGCTGCGCCGGTGCCCCGCGCGCCAGAGCAGTGGGAAGTGCACCGCTGAGCGGCAGCATCGCCACCACCCGCTCACCCGACATGCGCAACGCCGACTTTTCGACCAGCTCACCCGGGTAAATCGTGCGCCCAACCGTACCGGCCTGGCCCGCCGGGATATAAGCATCGGCCAGTCCGGCCGGTACTTCCACCACGGCCAAAGCCGCCTCGTCCAGCGAGGTACCGGGCACCACCGCCTCGGTTGCCCGATAGACGGGAACGCTCACCGGGCCGCGCAGCGCATACCCGCCCGCGAGCGCGCCGGCAGCAATCAACGCCACCCCACCTGCCAGACGCGGATCTTTCCACCGCACCCACGTTTTCTCACGCATCCGCCATCCTTTCCGATTGACCGCATTTGAGCGAATTTGACCGCACTTGACCGTATTCGGCCGCGAAAACTCGCGACCGGGAGCGATGCGAAGTGACCGGAAACGACCAGAAATAACCACCCCTTTGGCCTCCGGTCACGCCCGCTCGCGCCGTGGAGTCAGTGTGACAGCTAGCGCGCAACTCGCCAAGTCCCCATCCACAGCTTGTGGATATCCCGGTCATTCCTTGCCGTTTCTTATATGAGTTATCCACAGGGAAATGAGGCCGGGTGTACCCGGCTGATTAATAGTTGAGCCACACGGGACATTTAGTCATACCACCACGGTGAGAACCGCGTGCCACCCGCTCTTCATCACGAGCGGAGCACGAGGTTTTCGATCCTGACCGGTAACCCCACTGAAGAGGTTCACGATGTCGGCAACGATCAAAGCGCTGTTATCGGCGCTCGCAGGGCTCGCGTCCGCATTTTTCGCGGTCGCGACCGCCCGCTTGCATGCCCCGCCCGGGAGCGTCGCCCAGCTCACCGGGACTCTCACCGTGGGCGTATGCATCGTCGCGTGCTTGGCATGCGCGCGGCTCACCCTCTGCTATTGCGCGGTTGCGCGCTTCGCGCGCGGGAAGGACGACGCCGTCACCCGCCTCGCCCGTCGCATCGGCGGGCGCCATTTCCGCGCGGCTCTCACCAGCACTCTCGCCACTACGCTGGTGGCCATGCCCGGGGCATGGGCCGCGGAGCCAGATTCCGGCAGCGGCGTCGATATTGGCTGGGGCGGTGACTATTCCGCTCTTCTCACCTCGCCTTCCCAGGCCAGTCCCGATCCCACCGGGTTGTTCCGCGCGAATCCTGATGAATTACTCGGTGACGTCTCCTATCGGGACGGCGCGGGTGGCTACTATTTGCACCCGCCGGCGCTACCTGCGGCCTCGCCTTCGGCTGGGCCTGGCGAACTAAACGCGACGGGTATAGCAGATGCATCGGGCGAAGCGAATGCACCGGGTAAAGCGGACGAACCAAAAGAACCGGGTGCGCTGAATGCACCGGAAGAACCGACCGAACCTGCTCAGCCTTCTCTGGCAGCTCAGCCAAGCGACCCGGGTAGAGCTCCCACCGAATCGTCACGCCCAACCGCGCGTGGCGCACCCGCACTTTCCCCGACCGAGATTTCACGGCTCGCTGCCCCGCTCCTCAACTCGGATCCGCAGCCCGCGGAGCTGCCGTGGGCAGCGCCTCCCCCGATTTATATTGTCCAGCTCGGGGACACCCTTTGGGATATTGCCGATACACACCTCGGGGCCGGAGCGAGCGATGCGGATATTCTCGGCTATACCCACGCCATCGCCGCGGTCAATACCATCGAGGATAGCGACCTCATTTATCCCGGCGAACACTTTATTCTTCCGCCAGCGCGGGAGTAAGAGCCACGCATCTGCTCCCACCACCCATGTTCAGTCCTGCCTCGGTTATCGAGGTTCGTTGCCCTACCCCCACGCATCTCAAGGAGATCCCATGTCCACTGCTCCGCATACCGAAAATACCCCCGGTGCTACTGAAACGACGACGCCCGCCCATCCCGAACCGCAGCCCATAACCAACGCTGCGGGTCAGGATCTGCCTCCTCCCGAAGAAGCCACCGCGGAGGGCCAGCCGGGTGCGTGTTCCCATCTCGGGGCGGAGGAGCCGGAGATGATTCGGGTTTCTCGGCTCCCACCTGCACCACCTCCGGTATTTGCACAGCCGGATATGGATGACATTGTGTCCACTCTGGATCAGGTTCAACTCGCGGAAATCACCCAATATCGCGCGGTCACCCGCCACCCTCCCTTCCCGCCGGCACCCCACGAGGAAGATACCTGCGTGGCAGAAAACGCGCCGCCCGCGCGTGGGCTCGTAGACGAGTCCGCGGGTGAGCTCGCAGGCGAGTCTGCGGAGCTACCTGACGCCATGGTTAACGAGCGCCCCGGCACCGACGCGGCCCCCGCAAACAGCGTGGATCCCACAAACAGCGTGGAGTTCACAAACGGCATGGAACCCGCCCAAGGCGTGGATCCCATCGATGCCTTTGAGCTAATCGATGATGTTTACCTCACTGATGGTGTTGACCCCGCCGGTGACTACCACGCCATCAATGCTGAGAACAGCACCGATACCTACACAGCCATACCGACCGAATCCAAACTCCACCAATGGAACCGGCTCGCGCTATCCGCCGCGCCCTACCGTGATATGTGGCGTGAGGAGATGGCTACCCTTGATGATCCACTCCCGCCCGAGATCCGGCCACCGCATCGTTTCGCCGCCGGAATTATTATCTACTCCATTGAGGTGCTGCTGGGCCACCGCGCGCCCGGATATGTACGCCCGCATCTCAGCCCGGAAGTATTTGCCGCGCTGGTGCGCCGGGCCGGCCTGGCTATGCGTATCAAAGGGAAAGCACCCTGGCTGGGAAACCTGCGGATTTCCACGCTCAAAATAACGCATCCGCGCCCGCGCGTGGCCGAGGTCATCGCCTGCGTATATTCGGGCGAGCGGACCCATGCGGTTGCCATGCGCATGGAATTCCTCGCGGGGCGCTGGATCGTCGTCGCCCTGGAAATTGGGTGAACGGGCCGCAAGGGCAACAAAAACTATCCCGAAACGCGCACGCAGGGCTATGAGGCCGCAACGCACCCGAAACAAAACAAGCGCCGGCCGCTCACGCAACTATCACGCACGTGACCGGCCGGCACCCATATATCTCAGGTCTACCGCCGCCGCTTCTTGTTCTGCTTGGCCGCGGCCCGGCGCTGCGCCCGGTTACCACCACCAGAACCGCCAGCACCACCCGCGCCGCCCCGGCCCCCGCGCGAACCGCCGCGCGCACCGGTGGTTTCCGTTTCCCCGGAACCGTCCTTCGCGGCCGAGGAATACGAAACATTCTGCTGGCGCTTCGGCTGCTTAATCCCCAGGGATTCCGCGGTCACGCGCTGGCCCGAGGCACCCTCGGCGCCTTCACCCACCGCGGCCTGCAAAGCCCGCTGCTGTTCCGCTTGCACCTGGCGCTGCTTTTCCTCCAGCAACTGGCGCTGCTGTTCCTGGGCGGCACGCAGTGCCTGCTGGGAGGCAGAAACCTGCTCGGCACTGCCCGCACCGCTGGTGCGAATCGCCACCCCGGGGCCGGCCATACCCGCCGCGGTATTCCCCGCCACGGTCACCGGGCCGGTCGCCTGGGCTTCAGCTTCCAGGCGCGCCGCGCGCTCGGAAGGAAGCTCAAACTTGAAGAGGTACCGGACGGTTTCCGACATGATATTGTCATTCATCGCCTGGAACATGCGGTAGCCCTCGTCCTTGTATTCGACGAGCGGATCGCGCTGCGCCATGGCGCGCAAGCCAATACCTTCCTTGAGGTAATCCATTTCGTAGAGGTGCTCGCGCCACTTGCGGTCCAGCACAGACAGCACGATCTGGCGTTCCAGCTCGCGCATATTTTCCTCGCCGACTTCCGCTTCGCGCTCCTCGTAATGGGCGTGAATATCATCGGTGAGTTCGCGCTTGAGCGCGGTGCGATCCAGCTGGGAGGGCCCGCCAATTTCGTCGAGGTATTCCTCCGCGGTGAATCCGGGAGTGTAGTAGCCCTTGAGGTCCGTCCACAGCGCGGAAAGATCCCACGCTTCCTCATTATCATCGGCGGTGTGGGCGCTGACCACGTCATCCACCACGAAGTCGAGGAAGCCCTGCACCATAGACTCCATATTTTCGCCCTCGAGGATGGAACGCCGCTCGGTGTACACCACGGTACGCTGGTCGTTCATCACGTCGTCGTACTTGAGAACGTTCTTCCGCATTTCCGCGTTCCGCGCCTCATTTTCGGTTTGCGCCCGCGAAACGTTCTTCGACATCTGCTTCGTTTCAATCGGAGCATCGTCGTCCATCGCGTAGCTGAGCATGCGCCCGGCCATGCCCTGGCCCCACAGGCGTAGCAGGTCATCTTCCAGCGAGAGGTAGAAACGGGATTCACCCGGGTCACCCTGGCGGCCGCTACGCCCACGCAGCTGATTATCGATACGCCGGGATTCGTGGCGCTCCGAACCGAGCACGTACAGGCCGCCCAATTCGGCCACTTCTTCGTGTTCGGCCTTGACGGCTTCCTGCTGGCGTGCCAGCTCTTCGGGCCAGGCCGCTTCGTATTCTTCCGGGGTTTCTTCCGGGTCCAGGCCGCGTGCCGCCAGCGCATCCACCGCGCGATGTTCGGGGTTGCCGCCCAGCATAATGTCAGTACCGCGGCCGGCCATATTGGTGGCCACCGTGACCGCGCCCTTACGCCCGGCCTCCGCAACCACGCGCGCTTCCCGCTCGTGCTGCTTCGCGTTGAGAACCTGATGCTCGATGCCTTCACGCGCGAGCAAATCGGAGAGCTCTTCGGAAGCTTCCACCGAGGCGGTACCCACCAGCACCGGCTGGCCCTTTTCGTGGCGTTCCACAATATCTTCCACAACCGCGCGCAGCTTCGCGGCACGGGTGGGGTAAATAAGATCCTGTTCGTCCTTGCGGATCATCGGCTTATTCGTGGGGATGGGAACGACGCCGAGCTTATACGTCGAGGCGAATTCCTCAGCTTCGGTTTCCGCCGTACCCGTCATGCCAGAGAGCTTGTTGTACAGGCGGAAGTAGTTCTGGAGGGTGATCGTGGCCAGAGTCTGGTTCTCCGCCTTGATCTCCACGCCTTCCTTGGCTTCAATCGCCTGGTGCATGCCTTCGTTGTAGCGCCGCCCGGGCAGCACGCGCCCGGTGTGTTCGTCCACGATCAGCACTTCGCCGTTGAGCACCACGTAATCGCGGTCTCGCTCGAAAAGCTCCTTGGCCTTAATTGCATTATTCAGGTAGCCGATGAGCGGAGTATTGAGGGATTCGTACAGGTTATCGATACCCAGGGCATCTTCCACCTTGTCAATTCCCGCTTCGAGCACACCCACGGTGCGCTTCTTCTCATCCACTTCGTAATCGGTATCCCGGCGCATACGCAGCACCAGGCGCGCAAATTCGCGATACCACTTATTCGCATCACCTTCGGCCGGGCCGGAAATAATCAGAGGAGTACGCGCTTCGTCAATAAGAATGGAATCAACTTCGTCAACGATAACGAAATTATGCCCACGCTGCACCAGCTCACTGGTCCGCCACGCCATATTGTCACGCAGGTAATCGAAACCAAATTCATTATTGGTTCCGTAAGTAATATCCGCATTGTATTGTTCGCGGCGCTGTTCGGGAGTTTGCCCGGTGAGAATACACCCGGTGGTCACCCCGAGGAAGCGGTAGACGCGCCCCATAAGTTCGGACTGGTAGGAAGCCAGGTAATCATTAACCGTGACCACGTGCACGCCCTCACCGGTGAGCGAGTTGAGGTAGGCGGGCATGGTTGCCACGAGCGTTTTACCTTCACCGGTTTTCATTTCGGCAATATTGCCCAGGTGGAGGGCCGCGCCGCCCATCACCTGCACATCATAGGGGCGCTGACCGATGGTCCGCACCGCCGCTTCGCGCACCGTGGCAAAAGCTTCGGGAAGGATAGCATCGAGGGTTTCGCCCTCTTTCAGGCGCTCCTTGAAGCTATCGGTTTGCGCGCGCAACTCCTCATCACTCATCGCCGAGATATCACTTTCAAGCGCATTGACCTGCGCGGTGATGTTCTTCAGCTTCTTCAGCGTGCGGCCTTCGCCGGCGCGAAGGATACGATCAATCAAGCGTGCCACTTCGTCGAGCTCCTTACCGTGGGCATACGGATGCAATTGTACGGGGTAGAAGCGCGCCCCGCCCCACCTCTTTCACCATTAGCTTTGCGTTCTTCATTACGCTCAGTTTTTCACCAGCCTAGTACCAGGTGCTCGCGCGCTTCCCTGCGTGGTTACGAGCATAGGTACGACGACGCCGCCACCTCGCCGGCGCGCCCCCTAGGCCGTGCCTGTCAATCTAGACCGTGCGCGCCAACCTAAACCGTGCGCGCCACCACCGAGCGTGCATATTCCGCGAGGGCTTCGCGCACCGCCCCGTTCTCCAGGTCAGTAATAGCGGCCACCGCGCGCCCTGCCCATTCCTCGGCAAGCGCCCGGGTTTCATCCATAACCGAATGCTTGCGCAGCGCGCCGAGCACGGAATCAAGGCGCTGCCCGGCCAGCTCCCCGCGGTCCAATTCCGCCAAGATCGCTAGCCCGGCGTCGTCCAAAATCCCCGCGGCGGCACGTTCCCGCAACAGAATCGTGGGCATGGTATCCACCGATTCGCGCAGGTCCGTGCCCTGTTCTTTACCGGTTTCTTCGGAAACAACGTCGATATAGTCATCGGCGATCTGGAAGGCGATCCCCACATTTTCACCGAATTCTTGCACCTGGGCGGCAACGTGCGCGTACTCGGCTTCCCGGCTCCCGGCCGCCGCATACACGCCTTCGCGCGCGGAAGCCGCAATAAGCGAGCCGGTTTTCCCCGCCAGAACTTCCAGGTAGTGCGCCCGCGGGGACACCCCGCTCGTGCGGCCCACGGTTTCCAGGAGCTGCCCGGTGCACAGGCGCCGGAACGTTTCCGCGTAATCCTTGACGGCACGCGGCCCCAGATCCGCCATCATTGACGAGGCGCGCGAAAAAAGAATATCTCCGGCCATAATCGCCGCGGAATTCCCGTAGCTGCGGTGCGCGGCCGGAACCCCGCGCCGCAGCGGGGCTTCGTCCATAACATCGTCGTGGTAGAGGGAAGCCAGGTGGGTCAGCTCCATCGCCACCGCCACGTGCTCGACCCGCTCCGATTCCGGCTCCGGGCCCAGATACCCGCAGAGCAGCGCCAGCGCCGGCCGCATCCGTTTCCCGCCCGCCTCGGCAAGATACGTGGTGATCGGGTCCACGCGCAGGTCACCAAAATGCGTGGCCGCGTCCAGCTTTTTTTCGACGACGCCGAGCCGCTCCCCCACGCGGGTGAGCAGCTCTTCGACAGTCAGGTCTTTCACGATAGCCAATCCTAGCTTTCCGATGGTGCGCCGGCCCGCGGCCCGGTGCCTCAATGCGCCGCCGGCAGGGTAGCGCGGTGCAGCGCAACGATCCCGTTGCACATATTACGGTATTCAACGTCGCGCCACCCTGCCGCGTGCAGCCAGCCAGCCAGAGTACGTTGATCGGGCCAGTCGATAATCGATTCCATGAGGTAGGCGTAGGCCGGGCCATCCGAGGAGGCCAGGGCCGCGACCCGAGGAAGCACGTGGCGCAGGTAGCCGTGGTAGAGGGTGCGGAAAGGCGCGCAGGTGGGCGTGGAAAATTCGGCGATCACCACGTGCCCGCCCGGGCGCGTCACGCGGGCCATTTCTTGGAGGGCCCGCATGGGATCGTGAATATTACGCAGGCCGTAGGAAATAGTCACGGCGTCGAACGTATTATCCACGAAAGGAAGATCGCAGGCATCGGCCTGCACAAAACGCAAGTCCGGGTGGCGCAGGCGCGCAACCTCAAGCATCCCGTCCGAAAAATCGGCGCCCACCACGCGCGCCCCCACCCGGGCGAAATGCTCGGTGGAGGTGCCGGTCCCGCAGGCCAGGTCGAGGATCTCCATCCCCTCGCGAATGCGCAGGGCTTCGGTAACGTAGCGGCGCCACAGCCGCACCTGCCCGAAACTGAGCAGGTCATTGCTCAGGTCGTAGCGCGGGGCGACCTGGTCGAACATTCCGGCGACGGCGCGCGGATCTTTGCTGAGTTGTGCACGTGCAGACATGCCCTCTATTCAACCAGCTTGGGCGTATTTGGCAAGAGTGGAATTCTATCTGGCTGCGTAGCCGGGGCGCAGCCACGTGCAGCCGCGTGCACATCCGCACAAAGTGCCCGGGTTCAGCACGCGCCCCACGGGACCTCAAACCGGCGAATTTCCAACGGGCGGCGACTAGACTGAAAAAGAAGTCACGAATTGAGGAGTCATTATGTCCCTGCCCACGCCCATGCCAGCTATGACACCGCCGCTGCTGGCCGATGTGCGCCGCGATTTTGGCGCCCGCACCTGGATTGTGGCTCTTATGAGCCCCGTGATCGCGGTGGCGGTCACCTTCCTCGTCACGCTTTTCTTCGCCTGGCTCGGCCTGCGCGGCATGGGCGAGCTCGATATGGGCGGGGTGAATCTTAGTGATGTGCTCACCGCCCCGAAGTGGGCGGCCCTCACCCTGCTGCTGGCCCTGGGCGGCACCGCGCGGGTGGTGGCCGAGCCGAATCTTGTGGATATGAGTTTCTTCGTTCCCGCTCTCACCCTCACCCTCCTGATCGGCCTCATTATCTACTTCCTCAACCAGTGGGTGGGCCGCGGTAAGCGCAATTCCACCCTGCTGGTCTGGATTCCGGCCTGGGTTTCGGCCGGGGTGCTCGCGGCGATCGGTGCCGGGCTGGCCGCGTTCATGCGGGTGGATCTGAGCCCGGGCGGGGCCGTCATGGGGCAGCCCATCCCGCCACTGGCCTTGCAGGCTAGCCCCCTCTTCACCGCGCTCACCTGCCTCCCGCTCGGGCTTTTCGCCGCGGGCTTCGGGCGCATGACCACGGTGAAATCCACCCCGCGTAACCGTTTCACCCTCACGGCGGCCTCCTCTATTCCCACCTACGCGCACGCGGTACGCCTGGCCTTCACCGCTTTTATCCTGGTGAGCTGCGTTTCCGCCCTCGCCTTCGGTATTGACCTCATGGTGCGCCAGGATGCCAAGATCGCGTGGCTCCTCTTGGCCTTCCCCTTCTTCCTCACCACCGGAGTCATGACCATGTTCGGGGCGGTGGGCGCGTCCTTCGCCGCCGAATATGATGCCACCGGCCTGGGCATGGGCGTGAACGCCCAGGGTGATACCACCTTCCTGCTCTGGGATAACCTGGCCACCGCGCCGGCCATCGTGGCGCTTATCTCCATGGTGCTGGTGCTGGTGTGGACGGCCTACCGCTGGGGCCGCTCGCGCGATCCGCGTATGGAATTCGGTGCTATTGCCTGGACGGTGATGCCCTTCGGTTTCGGGGCCACCACCACCGTGATCTGGGGTATTACCCGCGGCTCCGCGAAGATGGCGGCGCAGGGCATGGAGCTGGCCAGCGCCAGTTACGACCTGCATTGGTACCTCATTTTCATCGGGATTGGCCTGGGCCTGGTGGTGGAGGCTTTCTCGCGGCCCTTCCGCACTCGTCCGCCCGAAACGATGGCCACGGGTTACCTCACCCCGCACGCCTCGGATATCCCGCATCATCCTTCCGTTCCCGGCGCCCCGGGCGGGATGCCCTTGCATCCGGAGTATCCGGGAACCCCGGTTGCGTCGGCTCCCCAGCAGGCCCGGCCGCCGGTACAGCCACCGATGCAGGCCCAGCCGCCGCATGCACCGGCGCCCCGCCCCGAAGACCTGGCCTAAACCCCAGCGCGGTCTAGGTGATGCGCTCGGAGCGTTCCCCTCGATAGAATAGGCGGCCGTGGCAACTGTTACTGATTGGCTCGAAGGGGCGCGCGTTCGCACCCTTCCCGCGAGTGTCTCCCCCGTTATCGCCGGGGCCGGGATCACCCTGTGGGAAGGGACGCTGTACGGCCCGATTCTGGCCCTGGCTTTCGTGCTCGCCCTGCTGTTGCAGATCGGCGTAAATTTCGCGAATGACTATTCCGACGGCATCCGCGGCACCGACGATCACCGCACCGGCCCGCCTCGCCTCACCGGCGGCGGCACCGTGCGCCCGGGCGTGGTGCTCGCGGTGGCACTCACCTGCTTTGGCCTCGCGGCGCTCGTGGGGCTGGTGATTATTGCCTGGTGCGGGCAGTGGTGGCTCATCGCGGTGGGCGTGGGCGCACTGCTGGCCGCCTGGTTCTATACCGGCGGGCGCCACCCCTACGGCTATATGGGCTTGGGCGAAGTCTTTGTTTTTATTTTCTTCGGTTTGGTCGCCACCGCCGGCACCGTCTATATCCAGAGCGGCACGGTTCCCTGGCAAGCCTGGGTGGCCGGCAGCGCCGTCGGCCTTATTGCCTGCGCCATTCTCATGGCTAACAATATCCGCGATATTCCCACCGACGCCGTCACCAGGAAACGTACCCTCGCGGTGCGTCTGGGTGATACGTGGGCGCGGCGCGTCTATGTGCTCATGCTCGCGGTGGCGATGGGCTGCGGCGTCGTGCTGGCGTTCACGCCGAGCACCCACCAGGCGTCCCTCCTCCTCTACCTCCCCGCTTTCGCCATCGCTGCGCGCAATAGTTGGCGGATGCTCAGCCGCGGTCCTTCCCGCGCGCAGGGGCGTGCTCTTATCCCGGTCCTGAAAACTACCGGTATTACCGAGCTCGCTTTCGCGCTGGCGGTGCTGGTCTCGTTCTGGGCCAGTTCGCTCTTGGTCTAGGCGCCTGCAGCCTCCGCGCGCTAACGACTAAGATGGTGGTATGGCCCGAGTAATTATGGCACTTCTTGCCGTCAGCATCTGGATTTACGGCATCATTGACGTCATCCGCACGGACACCACCCGCATGCCGGGCCGGCTGCGTAAGCCGGCGTGGCTCGCCCTCACGGTTCTGGTGCCGGTTCTCGGGTCGCTGCTGTGGATCGCTTTTTCTTTCCCGGTCAAGTTCCCGCAGCAAAATATTTCGCTCGGCTCTTTTGGGCGGGGTCGCTCTTCGTCGCAGCGGCGCCGTCGCCCCGTTGCGCCCGACGACGATCCGGACTTCCTGTCCCGCTTGGATGCGGAAAACCGTTTCCGCGAATGGGAACGGCAACAGAAGGAGAACGACGCCGCACCCGACGCCGCATCGGGCTCCCCCAGCGCCGGTGAATCGAAAGACGCGGGCAGCCCGGAAGCTGGCGGCGCGCAGCCGGATAATCCGGAGGAGCCTGGGGGCCGGCCGGCATCCCAGCCGCCCGCGCAGGATTAACCCGCTAGTTTCTGAGAGTCGCTCAGCCCTGCCAGTCCGGCGGGGCTGTCTCTATCTGCGCGTCTGGCTTAGTCCCCGCGGTTTTCGTCCGCCGCGGAGACTCCCGGGGTAATATCACGCGCCCGGGCCAGCAGCTCAGCCGCGGGTTCGGCGTAGTCCACCGCCACCAGGCTGGTGCCCTGGAACGTCAACGAGGTCACCGAGCACAGCGCGCACTGGCGCCGGCGCGGATCGTGAGCGAGGGAACGGCCTTCCACGAAGGAACGCAGCGTCCAAATGGGAAGCTGGTGGGAAACCAGCACCGCCTCGCCACCGCGGGCCGCTGCCAGCCCATGGCGTACCGCATTCGTCATGCGCGCGGCAATATCCGTATAGGGCTCCCCCCAGGAGGGCCGGAAGGGGTTGATATACCACGGCCAGAATTTCGGGGAGGCCAGAATCCAGCGATTCCGGTTAACATTGATTCCCTCGAAATTATTACCCGCTTCGATGAGGTTGGCATCGGTGCCAATCTCAAGATCGAAAAGCTCAGCGGTGGGGGTGGCAGTTTCAATAGCCCGCTCCAGGGGTGAAGAGATCACCGCCCGCACATCACGACCGCGGAAGAAATCCCGAACACTGCCGGCCATCTCCCGGCCCAGATCGGTGAGGTGAAAACCGGGTTGGCGGCCGTAGAGTTCGCCGCTGGGGTTATCCACCTCTCCGTGGCGGACCAGGTGAACAACTGTTACGTCAATCATGATGCCAGTCTACGGCACCGGGAGCTGCCGGCCGGACCCCAAGCCCCCTCGCTTGGGAAATTCGCTTGAAAAGCACCATCCGACCGGCGTGCCCGAATACCTACGTGCCCGAACGCCTACCAAATATCGGCGGCGTTGCCCACCAGGCGAGTGCACAGCTCGCCCATCTTGAGGAAGTCATCATGACCGAGTTTGTCCACGAGGTGAGCGCGAACCGAGATCACGTGGGTAATGGCCGCCTTTTGCAGCAGCTTGAAACCTGCATCCGTGAGCGTGCAATCCACCCCGCGCCGGTCATGCGCGTTGGCGGAGCGAGCCACCAGACCGCGCGCCTCCAGGCGGCGGACGGTGTGGGTGAGCCGCGAGCGAGAATGTACCATCACATCGGCGAGAGTCGACATCCGCATGCAGCGATTTTCCGCCTCGGAAAGGCGGGCCAGAACGTCATATTCGTTCAATGACAGATTGTGATTGACCATGAGTGCGTGGTTGAGCGCCTCTGAGGTCACGGCTGTCGCGCGCAGATACGCGCGCCAGGCAAATTGTTCCTCTTCAGAAAGCCAGCGAACTTCCGCGGCCATGAGATTCATCCCTTCGTCAGGCACGATGTCACGTCGTGACATTAACGGCAACTCGCACGGGGTGTGCGAGTCTTCATTACGTCGTTGCGCCCGCGCCGGACGCAACACATCCAGCTTGCGCCGGATGAACGATGACGCCACTTCTCCCCCATTTTCCCACGCGGGAACCCAGGAGCGAAAGGCCTTAAGTGGTGCTCGTAGCGCGGTACCGCGCGCAGCACGCCCGTGCCTGGCCAAGCGCCGTCGACCACAGCATCACGTGAAGTATACCTTTGTACGAACGTAACCCAGAGTTACATTCTCTTTTTAGGAAGGACACCCTTACCTAGGTAGTAATATTGATAAGTATTTTTGCCCGAATTGTCAAGGTTTGCTCGATAAGCATCCCATGAATATGTGAGCACTTTCACTTGTTCCTAAGTGTCGATACCACGGCGTTAAAACAAACGATAAAACAAAAAGGCCCCGACATCCGGGCCCTTCCGCACGCGGGGAACTACTTCTTGTTCCGACGCTGGTGGCGAGTTTTACGCAGCAGCTTACGATGCTTTTTCTTCGACATACGCTTGCGGCGCTTCTTAATAACGGAACCCACAGGCACCTCCAAAACTAGATCGCGGGGAATCGCCCCGATGGAACATCACAGTATCTTACCGGCCCGCGCCCGCCTATGCGTAGCGCGTGAATCAGAACACGGTTAAATTCACAACCGCTCCGGGCCTGCCACCGTTTCTAGCGCCCCTTTTCGGGCGACGACGCACCGGCCGTGCGCCGCACTATTCCCCAACCGCGCGCTGTTGCGGGAGGCTATTTCCAGTCAGGAGTGCTTCAACAGCGCTGGCGGGTACCCGGTAGGAGCTTCCCACCCGCACGGCCGGCAGATCGCCGGCGTGAACCATGCGGTAGACGGTCATCTTCGAGACACGCGTCAATTCAGCCACTTCCGCGACGGTGTAAAACTGCGGAGACGAAGGCATTTGCATCTGGTTCATCCCATCATCCTGGAGTAATTTTTTGCCACATCGGCAACAGCTACAGCAAGGATATCCCATATTCTCAGCATTCACAGCATTTTCTGCATGTTATGTGCCGCTTTTCCGTGAGGTACGTGGCAGGGGAATATACTACGGAACAGGTACGCGGCGTTTTTCCTGGCCGCAGCCGCTAGCTCGAGGACCCGGAGGACGCCCATGGCAGCACACCCTGAGGTGGCATCCGCGCGCCTGAGCTGGCGTGATCGGCTGGCGGCCGTAGGTGGACGCGTGGATCGGGTGGCGCGGGATCGCCCCGCGCGCCTGGCGCTTCTTATTTTCGCGCTCATCATTTTGTTCCTCACTGCCGCGCTTTCTTTGCCGTTGGCAACCACCACGGGGAAGAGTGCTCCGTTCATTGATGCGCTTTTTACCGCGACGTCATCCGTGTGCGTGACTGGCCTGGTGACGGTTGATACCGCGACATACTGGTCGGTATGGGGCCAGCTTTTTATTTCTTTCGGGCTCATTGTGGGTGGCCTAGGCGTGATGACGCTGGCCTCGATTCTGGGCCGGGCGGTTTCCCGCCATGTGGGTCTCACGCAGCGCATGCTTACCGCGGAGGAGAATCAGTCGAGCCTGGGCGAGGTAGGTACGCTGCTCCGCGCGGTGATTATTGTGGCGTCGACGGCGCAGGCTATTTTGTTCTTGGCCCTCCTGCCCTTCTTTTTGCGCAATGGCGAGGCCCTGCTTCATGCTCTCTCGCATTCCTATTTCATGGCGGTTTCCATCTTTAATAACGGTGGCTTTGTGATCATGCCGGAGGGTGTGAGCCCGTATGTGGGGCAGTGGGCGCTGACTATCCCGATTATTTTGGGTACTGTTGCCGGGGCTATTGGTTTCCCGGTGGTTTTGGATATGTGGCGTAACCGTTCACGCCCGCGTAAATGGTCGGTCACCACGAAGATCACGCTGGTCACCTATATCAGCTTGGCGGTGCTCGGCGCGGTTTTCCTGGCGGTGTTGGAATGGAATAACCCAAATACCCTGGGTAATTTGGCGGTGGCCGATAAAATCAACGCCGCGCTCACGCTGTCGGTGGATGCGCGTTCCACGGGTTTGACCACTATTGATGTGGGTGCGATGGGTGAAACATCGTGGATCCTCCTTGATTCGCTCATGTTCATTGGTGGCGGTTCAGCTTCCGCGGCGGGCGGCATTAAGGTGACGACTTTCGCGGTGCTCTTGCTGGCTATTCGCGCCGAGGCGCGCGGTGATCGCGATACCGAGGCTTTCGGTAAGCGCATCCCGGCCGAGGTGTTGCGCTTGGCTATTGCGGCAACGTTCGCCGGCGGGATCATGGTGGTGACCGGTTCGGTGGCGCTGCTTCAGCTCACGAATTTCACCTTCTCGGAGATTCTGGTCGAGGTGATTTCCGCTTTCGCTACCTGCGGTTTGAGCACGGGGATCACCGGGGCGCTACCAGCCAGCGCGAAGTTCGTGCTGGTACTCCTCATGTTCTTTGGGCGCACGGGCACGATGACGCTCGCTGCTGCATTGGCGCTGCGTTCACGACGCCGCACCATCCGGCTGCCCGAAGAACGGCCAATTATCGGCTAAGCGGGCAGATGGCTTATCCCGGGGTTACCTACGCTAGCTTCGACGCTTGGTGCCGGCTGAGCCGCCGTCGTTCCGAAGAATGCTGCGTAAAGAAGAGAGGAACAAAAGCACCGCAACCACTATGGCCGGGGCGAGAGCGTTCGGGGTTGCCGGCGGGAAAATACGGTTGAGGAGAGTCACCGTAAGAAAAGCGACCCCGCCGCCAATCGCAGCCACCACCAGCGCCTTAAGAACGCCTACCGCGAGCACGCGCCAATCCTTCATAACATCCCCTGCCTACCCGGGCCGCTAACCGGCGAATGCCTTTATCCTAAGCCGTCCGCCCCGCCCGTTACGAGTGCTCCTCCTATCAGGAGTGCTCATGCTTCGAACGCTCCTCCTCAACATCGAGATCTTTCACCGTATAGAAAAGGCCAGCACCGATCACCACAGCGTAAAGCTGAAGCGCGTGGATTGTTGGATTAGTTATGCCCGCCTCCAGTTCCGCAACCGCCTCCTCATCCAGGCACATTCGCCGCGCCACAGTTTCTTGAGTCAGACCTTTACTCACGCGTATAGCGGTGAGCTCCCGCAGCATCTGCCGCCTTCGACGGGCCTGCTGACGAGATCTTTCACGTATCACGGAAAGCCTATCCATGGTGCCCTACCTTTCTTCGATATCAGTTGAGTGCGTTTACGCAGGATTTCTGCGTACCTTCATGGTCGCACGGGCTTACGACATGAATTTTGGCACGGAGCGTTAGACTACGAGCCAGAGATATTGTGACCGGAGAAAGGGCGGCTATGCCGGATACGCGCGACGAACAAGCCATCCTCGTGGTGGGGCTGGGGCGTTTTTCGACCGCCATCGCCACCACGCTCGATGATTTGGGGCGTGACGTGCTCGTCGTCGAAAAGAATCCCGATACCGCGCAGCGGTGGAGCCATCGCTTGCGGGTGGTGGAAGGGGATGCCACCAGTATGGAGGTGCTCGACCAGGTGGGCGCGGGGGATTTCACCGTGGCCGTGGTGGGCGTAGGGACTTCGCTGGAGGCTTCCGTGCTGGTGACCGCGAACCTGGTTGATCTGGGGATTCCGCAGATTTGGGCGAAGGCGGTTTCGCGTGCGCACGGCCGTATTTTGCGACGCATCGGCGCCCACCACGTCATTTATCCGGAGTACGACGCCGGTACGCGCGTGGCGCATATGGTCTCGGGAAGGATGCTCGACTATATCGAGATGGAGGACGGCTTCTCCATCGTGAAGATGCGCCCGCCGCGGGAAATTCGCGGTTTCACCATCGCGAAATCGCGTATCCGTGAGCGTTTCGGGGTGCGGATTATCGGGGTGAAGGCACCGAATCAGCCCTTTGAATACGCCACCGAGGACACCCTCATCGGGGCAGATGACACGATTATTGTGTCCGGCGATACCGAGCTATTGGAGGAGTTCGCCAACCGGCAGGGGTGGATCCCGGCGGTGGGTTCGGCTCGGTAACGGGCTCGGCTCGGTAGCGATTCGGTAGAGATTCGGTAGGGATTCGGTAGCGACTTTTAGCTCGCGATTTTTATGTCGTAGGCCCCCTCTAGGATGGTGGCATGGCAAAACAACCGGCAACCGTGTACGAATGCAGCGAGTGCGGGTGGTCCACCGGCAAATGGATGGGCCGCTGCGCGCGGTGCGGCTCGTGGGGCACGCTTGATCAACACAGTCCGGCCGCACCCTCCGCGGCTCCGGCCGCTTTAGCACCAACTTCACCGGCGCAACCCATCACCTCGGTGCCGGCTACCGCCGCGCGGAAAATCCCCACCGGGGTATCTGAATTGGACCGGGTGCTGGGCGGCGGTTTGGTTCCCGGCGCGGTAATTTTGCTTGCCGGGGAACCGGGGGTGGGCAAATCTACCCTGCTCTTAGATGTGGCGGCGAAGGCCGCGCGGGCTGCGGCGCGCTCGGGGCGGGCGCCGGTCCTCTATATTTCCGGGGAGGAATCGGCCTCCCAGGTGCGCTTGCGCGGGGAGCGCATCGGGGCGATGGATGAGCATCTGCTTCTTGCCTCGGAAAGCGATATCGGGCGGGCCCTCGGGCATATTGAAAACGCCCGGCCTTCCCTTCTTATTGTGGACTCGGTGCAGACCTTGGCCGATGCTGAGGTAGCGGGAACTGCGGGCGGCCCGGCGCAGGTGCGGGCCGTGACCGCGGCGCTCGTGAGCGTGGCCAAAACGCACGGCCTGCCGGTGGTGTTGGTCGGGCACGTTACGAAAGATGGTTCCATTGCCGGGCCGCGCGTCCTGGAACACCTGGTTGATGTGGTCTGCCAGTTCGAAGGGGATAAACACTCGCGGCTGCGTTTGGTGCGCGCGGTGAAGAATCGGTACGGGGCTACCGATGAAGTCGGGTGTTTTGAGCTCACCGAAAGCGGGATTGTGGGGCTACCTGATCCCTCGGGGTTGTTCCTTTCCGCCCGGGATCACACGGTGCCCGGCACCTGTGTATCGATGACTCTGGAAGGGCGGCGGCCCATGCCGGTGGAAGTCCAGGGCCTGGTGGTTCCTTCTTCCGGGCGGCCGCAGCGCACCAATTCCGGGGTGCTTTCCGCGCGGGTGGCCATGATGGTCGCGGTGCTGCAATCGCGCCTGGGCTTGAGCTTGGATCAGAAAGATATTTTTGTGTCCACGGTGGGTGGGGCGCAGGCCAGCGAACCGGCCGCGGACGCCGCGATTGCTTTGGCGCTGGCATCGGCCTACATGGATCTGCCGCTTGCTCCCGGGGTGATCGCCATCGGGGAAGTGGCCCTTACCGGGGAACTCCGCCCGGTTACCGGCCTCCCCCAGCGCCTGAACGAAGCTGCCCGGCTCGGTTTCACCCTTGCCATTGTTCCCGAACGTACCGATAGCTCGAAGCTCCCCGCGGGGATTCGGGTGCAACGCTGCGCGGATATCCGCCAGGCCCTGGAGGCGGTGCTTCCCACCGGGTAAGCCGCTAAGGCCGGGCATAGATGGCGTAGGCACAGAAAGAAAGTGGTACCTGCGCGGCGGGCCCCGGCTAGTTCGCCGGCTCGGAATCCCCTTCCGGCGCGGGTGCTTCGGCGCCTTCTCCAATGCCGGCTTCCGGGGCGGGTGCTGCTTCTTGGTTTTCACCTTCCGCGTTATTCGCCGCGGGGCTCGGATCCGCGCTGGGAGCCGGGCTAGCATCCGTGCTCGGTTCGCTACTCGCCTCATCATCCGGGCGGGCGGGCTGCTTGCCGCCCCCGGTAATCAGCTCAAAGACGGCGGTAGCGGGAGAAGCTGCGCCGTCGGCAAAAATAGCTTCCGCCTTGTACGTGCCCGGTGTGGACAGCGAACCCGAACTGCCGCACCCGACGCCCTCGTTCCCGCCCGGCCATGTCACCGTGGTCACGGCGTCCATCCCGCGATCCAGCAGCAGACGGCGATGTTCATCCCCGGCCTGGCACGCCGCGGTATTCGCCACCTGGTGCCCGCCGGACGTAATCGACACATTGAGATTGCCCCACCCGGCATCCACATAACACGGATTCGTGGTCGATTTATTCGTCAATTCCACGGAGAAAGATACCGGCGCGCCCGCACCACGTTCGTTATTCGTCACCCGCATCCGCAGCATATCCGGAGTGCAGGCCACCGGCTCGTAGAAAGCGGTCGGAACCGCAGCCTGGGCTTCCGCGTGCTCCTGAGAACGCGAGGCCGCAAACTTAAACGTCACCACCGCGCCAATCACAATCGCGAGCGCGGCAAAAATCCACAGCCAATGCTTCGGTTCCAAACGCGCAAAAATCGAAGTCTTTTCTGGGATCCGGCTCTGGCCGCGCGGGCCCGCCGGTACCGGGCGGCGCCGCCGAGTAGAAGCCTGGCGTTCCCGGCTGGTGCGCTGACGGCGACGCTCCTGGCCAGTACGTTCGCGAGGTGAACGCTCTCGAGTGGTACGTTGGCCTGCACGTTCGCGGGGAGAGCGCTGGCCGGAGCGTTCACGAGTAGTGCGCTCCCGAGTAGTCCGTTCCCGCGCGCCGCGCTCCCGATTGACTTGTTCCCGGCCTGAGCGTTGCCGATTTGCGCGCTGCTGGGCCGAACCTTGCTTATCTGCACGTTGCTGACCGCTACGCGCCTGGCCGCTACGCTGCCCGCGTTCCGAAGGCGCCGATTGTGCCGAGCGCCGCGGCCGCGCAGCCTGCGCCCCGCGCTCCGAGCCCCGTTCCGAACCGCGCTCTTTCCCGCGGACCGGGCGTTCACGCTGGCTTTCCCCGCGCCTCACTCGCGCGGTTCGCCCAGCCTGCTCCTCGCGCCGCTCGCGGCCACGCCGCGGCGCACCACCCGTGGGCCGCTTATGCGCGCGGCGCTCTCCGCCCGTTTCTTTCACGGATCCACGGTACCAAAACGTGCATAATGCCCGCGTTTCCGGCACACTACAGATAATGCTCAAGAATCTTTTAAGGTGGTACGACGGCGCAGCGCGGCCACTACCGTGGCGCGCGCCCGGCACCTCCCCGTGGGCAATCCTGGTATGCGAAGTGATGAGCCAACAAACCCCCGTCGCCCGGGTCGCGCCCGCCTGGCGGGCCTGGCTGGAACGCTGGCCCACCCCGGCCGACCTCGCCGCAGCCACACCCGCGGACGTGCTCATTATGTGGGACAGGCTCGGTTACCCGCGCCGAGCCCTGCGCCTGCGTGAATGCGCTATTGCCCTGGTGGAACGGCACGGCGGCCGCGTCCCGCGCACCCGCGAGGAACTCCTCGCTCTACCCGGCATCGGCCCCTATACGGCCGACGCGCTCCTCGCCTTCGCCTTCCAGGAACGCTCGGTCGTCCTCGATACGAATATTCGCCGGGTCCTCGCTCGGGTATACGACGGCGCCGCTTTGCCGCCCGCCCATCAAACAGTTCGGGAACGCGAGCGGGCCGCTGCGCTTGTTCCCGCGGATGGCCCGGGCGCGGCACGCTGGAACGCGGCCCTCATGGAGCTGGGCGCCCTGGTCTGTACGGCGCGTGAACCTGCCTGTTCGGGGTGCCCGCTGCGCGCTGAGTGCCGCTGGTTATCTGCCGGGAAACCAAAGAATGCCGCCCCGCGCACCACCCAGAAATTCACCGGGACCCAGCGCGAAGCTCGGGGAAAAATCATGGCGGTCTTGCGCAAGCGCCGCGGCGGATGCGCCCGTCCGGACTTACTGCACGGTAGTCACCTGAGTGAAGAGCGATTCGCTCCCGCACTCGCCTCACTCCTAGAGGACGGGCTTGCTCAGGAAAGCGACGGCCGCTACCACCTACCTATCGCTGAGAGCGTGGACACCGGAGTATCCCAGAACGCCAGCTAGAAATACCGCGGTATCCGCGATGACGCGGGCGGCTTCGGGCAGGAGCCGCACTCGCTGGAGAAAAGCGTGCATCACCCCGGGGATAACCTCGAGGCGTACGCGCACCTCGCTCGCCTCGAGGTACGTGGCCAGCGCCTGGCTATCGGCCAGCAGCGGATCGCACTCCCCCACCGCGAGTAAAACGGGCGGGCAGCCGCGCAGCTCGGTGCGCAGTAGCGCGGTATCCGGGGCCGTGGCCCGCTCGGTGGGCGAAGAAAAATAGAGGGAGTCGTAGTAGGCGCGATCCGCGGGGCTCATTCCATCGGCGGTATCAATATCGCTCATAGCATCCGTATTGCATGCGGGCTTGCCCAGCGATTCGCAAGCGACAGTGGCTGCGTTGGCAGCGGGAGGAGCGGGCAGGCCGTATTCGCCGTAGTACAAAACAAGCGCGGCTATCCGCTCGGCAACCGGCCCCCGTGCGAGCCGCCACCAAGTCCCTAAGCTCAGGGTTGCCCCGCAAGAATCCCCCGCCAGCACGATAGGACAGTTGGGAAAGCGGCGGGCCAGCTCGATGACCGTGTCCTCGCATTCCTCGGATATGCGCGGGTAGCGCGCCCCGGGCGCCAAAGTGTAATCCACACTCACCACCGCGGCGCCGGTGGCGGCGGCAAGCTCGCGTATGAGGCGGTCATGAGTAGCCGAGCTGCCCACGCAGTAACTCCCGCCGTGCAGATACACGATAATGGGCCGGGCGGCACCTGCAGGGAACTGCGCCGTCGTACCTAATTCGGTGGCCGAAAGCGAACCGCACCCCGCGAGCCGCGCAACCTGCCCGGACGAATAGACACGCACCGGAACCGGGCCGTGCCGGGTCGGAAGCGTATCCGCACGCCACGCAACCTGCGGCCCGCCCTCATTCCACCAGCGGTGCTCGGCTTCGTAACGCGCCTGCATGGCGGCGGGCTCCCCGTGCCCGTGATGCGGGAGGGCGGGCCGGGCGTCCTGCGCCAGGGCCGCCCGCGTCGAGGCCGATAATCTCACGTCCGAGCTAGACATAAAGTCATCATAAAGGCCCGAACCGCCCCGGTACGATGAAGGAATGCCTTGTAGCCCCGCGCTGCTCGCCGTGCCGAGCCAGCTTTCCACAGTCCTCACGAATAAAACCCTCCTCGCGAATACCTCTCTCCTCACCGGCACCACCTTCACGCCCGCGCCCGATGCGGTCGGCGGCCAGCTGTGGCTTTCCGCACTCCTGGCGGCGCTTCCGCTCCTGGTGTTCTTCGTGCTCCTCGGAGTGTTCTCCATTGCCACGCACTGGTGTTCCCTTATTTCCCTCGGCCTGGCCCTGGCCATCGCCGTCACCGGCTTCGGGATGCCGGCGGACCTGGCCGGACTCTCCGCCCTGCAAGGCGCGGCATTCGGGCTTTTCCCCATCTGCTACATCGTGATTATGGCGGTGTGGCTCTACAACCTCACCGAAAGTTCGGGGCGTAGTAAGGACGTCCAGGCGGTTTTCGCGGCGCTGGGCCGCGGGGATATGTGCGTGCAGACCATCCTCATCGGCTTTATTTTCTGCGGCCTCATCGAAGGGCTGGCCGGATTTGGCGCGCCGGTGGCCATTAGCTGCGCCATGCTGCTGGCCATCGGCCTGCCCCCGGTCAAGGCCGCGCTGGCCACCATGGTGGGCAACGGCATCAACGTGGCCCTAGGTGCCATGGGTATCCCCCTCACCACCGTGGCCCGCATGGGCGGGGTGGCCGATCCCATGGACGTGGCCGCGGTAGCCGGGCGGATTATCCCGGTGGTGGCCGTGGGCGTGCCCCTCCTCCTCGTTTTTATCGTGGACGGCAAACGCGGGGTGAAAGACACCTGGCCGGTGGCCCTCACCGCCGGAATCGGTATGGTGGCCGGGCATGTGATCGCCTCGAATTTCATTTCTCACGAACTCATCGCTGTGATCGCCTCCCTTCTTTCCTTCGCGCTCACCGCCGTGCTGCTCACCCGCTGGCGCCCGGCCCACACCCCGGCCGAATTCGCCAGCGCCCCCGCGGGTGAGAAAATCTCCGCCAGCCGGGTATTCCTGGGCCTGCTCCCCTACCTGCTGGTTGTGGTGGTCCTCGCGGTCACCAAATTGTGGCGGGTTACCGTTCCGGGCACCGCCGGCCCGGGCGGCGCGGGAGGAGCGGCCGGAGCCGCCGCCCCGCGCCGCATCGAATTCCTGGCCCAAACCGATATCAGCTTCGGCTGGCCCGGCCTGCACGGGCACCTGGTGGACCAGGCCGGTAACGCCCTGTCCACCACCACCTTCACTTTCAACTGGCTCTCCTCCCCGGGGACGATGCTCTTCCTCACCGGAGTGGTGGTCACCGCGGTGTACGCGCGGTGTTCCTCCGGCGGGCGCTACCCCTATTCCTTCCGCACCGGCCTGGCCACCCTGGGGGCCACCGTGGCAAACCTGGCCGTGACCGTGGGAACGATTGCCACCATTATGGCCCTCGCCTACGTCATGAATTTCTCCGGTCAAACCCAGGCCATCGGGGCCTTCATGGCCTTGGCCGGCACTGCTTTCGCGGCGCTTTCCGCCTTCCTCGGGTGGATCGGCACCGCGGTCACCGGATCGGCCACTTCCTCGGCAGCGCTCTTCGGGAACCTGCAAGCCACCGCGGCCGCCGGGGCCGGCATCGACCCGCATCTCCTCCTGGCTGCCAACCAGCTCGGGGGCGGGCTCGGGAAAATCGTCAGCCCGCAAAACCTCGCGATTGCGGCCACCGCGGTACGCGCCCCGGGCAGCGAACCGGAACTGCTGCGCCGCGGAGCTGCCTATTCGCTCGGGTTGCTCGCCCTGCTGACCCTCGTCGTCGTGCTGGCCGCGAGCGGGGTGCTGAGCTTCATCACCGCGTAAACGGACGCGGGCGCTGCGGCTCGCCAACCGGGGCGCCTGCTCTGCAACTAGCCCGCCGGCGCGCCCGCCGTACAGCTAGCCAGCCCGGGCGCACTGGCCTACCCTGGAGAGCATGGCTTTTGAACAAATTACCGACGCTGTTGCTTTCCACGCCGAAGGCCCGGTGTGGTCGGAAAGCTGGGGCGGGCTGCGTTTCGTGGATATGCTGGCCGGCGACCTGCTCACCCTGCGGAGCGACGGCGGAGTGGATCGCCTGGCCACCGGCTCGAAAATCG
This sequence comes from Actinotignum inguinis, assembly GCF_051265835.1. Classification (NCBI taxonomy): domain Bacteria; kingdom Bacillati; phylum Actinomycetota; class Actinomycetes; order Actinomycetales; family Actinomycetaceae; genus Actinotignum; species Actinotignum inguinis. Next base: position 107,717 of record NZ_JBOZDP010000001.1, read on the forward strand.
CGGCATTTGTGCGCCCGCGCACTGGCGGAGGTTACGTCGTCGCCACCGAACGCGGGCTGGCCTTGGCCGATACCGCCACGGCCGCCCCGCGCCCGGCCGCAACCCTGTGGAACAGCCCCGCCTACCGCATGAACGAAGGCACCGCGGACCCGTGGGGCTACCTCTACGCAGGTTCCATGCCCTACACCCGCGACGCCACCACCCGCGGCACCGCGCGCCTCTACCGCATCTCCCCCACCCTCGAGGTCAGCGTGATTTTGAACGATGTCACCACTTCGAACGGCATCGGTTTTTCGCCCGACCGCACCCGTGCCTACTACATCGACACCTCCACGCGCGCGATTTCTGTTTTTGAGGTCGACGACGCAGGCGCACTTCAGCACCGCAGCGACTTCCACCGCGTGGAAGGTGCGAGCCCGGACGGGCTGACCGTCGACAGCGAAGGGAATGTGTGGGTGGCCCTCAACCGGGCCGGCATCATCCGGGTCCTCGATCCGAGCGGGCAGATCGTGCAGGAATACCAGCTCCCGGTAACCGGGACCACCGCGGTGACCCTGGGCGGGGCGGACGGTAAGGATGTTTTCGTGACCGTCTCGCGCGAAAATGACGATTCGCGGGGCGCCGGGGCGCTGTGGTGGATGGACGGGCCGGTGGCCGGCCAGCCTACCTTGCCTTTTGCGGGGTGACGCCGCCGGCATGCGAGAGCACCGCGCCCGCGTCCACCCCGAGCCGGGCCTGGCGTGCCCGCTGTAAGGCACGCAGTGCCTCCCAGGCGCTCTCCTGCCCCAGCAAAACAGCGTCAATGAGTTGTTCCTGCGCTTGCTCCAGCGCGCTATCTATGTGGCTGGCATCGGCGCGGCTAGAGTTTGTGCGGCCGGCACCGGCGCGGGCTGCCCCGATGCGGCTGGCATCAGCGCTGCTGGCCTCCGCCCGGCTGGCCGCGTACAGCATGGTGTGGAAGGTGAGCGGGCGGTGGAGTGCTTCCAGGCGCTTCGAGCCGGAGACCTCCACGAGGGTGTGGAGCACCCGGCTGGGTTGCTCCCCACGGGCCGCGCGCAGCGGGCGCAGATCCGGATGGCCGGCCATAATCCGCGCCAGCGCCAGGGATTCACTAATCTCCAGCAGCGCCACGATCTCCGGGATTTCCGAGCCGTCCACGGTGACCACCCGCGGGTGTTTACGTGCTTCGCGCTCGACCAAACCGTCCGCAATCAAGGATTCCACCGCGATGCGGGCGGTGGAACGCGCCACCGAGTATTCCTCCGCGATCGCGGCTTCGGCCAGGCGCTCCCCCGGCGCAATATTTCCGGAAAGGATGCGTTCACGCAGGTGGTCAGCCAGATCATCGGCAAGCCGGCGAGCCATGAGCACTCCTTTCCTCCGCGGGATAACGAGCTGGGTGAGTACCCGCTCCCGCCTTATCCTAGGTAAACTGACTGTCAGTTTCCACTGTGATTTTACGCCCGCGCGCCGCACGCACGAAAGGAGGGGTTATGGCCGCCACGCGGTTCCCACCGGGCTGCACCCCCGCCCCGGATTATTACCGCTGGCGCGCCCACGTCTTCCTCGTTGTCTATATCGGCTATGTATTCGCCTACACCACCCGCAATAACCTCAAAGTAGTCTCCGCCCGCTTCGTGGAGGAAGAAGGCTGGTCCCTCTACCAGGTCGGTTTCGTGCTCAGCGCCTTCACCCTCGCCTACGGGTTCGGGAAAATCATTTTCGGCATGGTGGCCGACCGCGTCTCCCTGCGCCGGCTCTTCGGCGGGGCACTCATTATTTCCGGAATCCTGTGCATCCTCACCGGCTTCCCCAGCTCCCCTCAAGCTATCGCGGCCCTGACCTTCGCGAACGGGCTGGTGCAATCGGCCCTCGCCCCGGCCGCCCTGGTCCTCCTGGGGGCCTGGTACCCCAATTCTTCGCGCGGTTCGCGGGTGGCGATCTGGAATACCTCCCAAAACCTGGGCGCCGCGCTCCTCCCGCTGCTGGCCGGGGCGTTCACCGGCTGGAGCCTGGCCCATTTCCATATTTTCCTCATCCCGGGCCTGGCCACTGTCGCGGTGGGCATCTGGGCTTACCGCACCGGCGCGGACCGCCCCTGGCGCCAGGGCCTACCCACCCTCACCATGCTATTCGGCCCGGCCGGCACCCCGCAGCTGAGCACCCGCGCGGACGGCTACTGGCCCACGGTAGTGCGGGCGGTGCTCACCAACCGCTGGATCCTCACCCTAGTCGGCATTAATACGCTGCTGTATTGCATTCGTTTCGGGGTCATCAACTGGGTGGTTATTTTCGCCGCCGCCCACACCACCGGGCGCGACGGCGAAATCGCGCTGGCCGGCGCGGAATTGGCGGCGATTCCGGCCTCTTTCGCCTTCGGGGCCTACGCGGCACGCTACCCCAACCGGGCTTCGTCGGCCGCCATGAAAGCGATGCTGGCCCTGGCCGTGGCACTCGCCGCCTGGCCCCACCTGGCTTTTAGCAGTTCTTCGGCGGCCGGCGCGCTGCTGCTCGGTGCCCTCATTTACGGACCTCAGGTGAGTATTAATATGCTCACCCTCTCCCTGGTTCCCGATAATGTGGCGGGGGCTGCCACCGGGGTGGTGGGCGCGGCCGGCTACCTCGCCGGCGAAACCCTCGCGAATTTCCTCATCCCCCACCTGGTCACCGGCTACGGCTGGACGGTGGCCTACACCAGCCTCGCCCTCACCGCCCTCATCTGCGCGGCCGGTTACGCGAGCCTGCGCGGCCCGGAAATGCGCAGCCTGCGGTATTAAGAACGACGACGCCGCTAGCTGGCCGCCAGCACACCCGCGCGGGGCCCGAATCCTCGGGCCCCGCGCCGGCGTCGTCGTACATTATGCTGCGGCAACTATTAGGCCTGCACCACAGCCTGTTCGCGCCGCGAGAGCGAAAGGTACATAACCCCGGCCGCCACCGCGATGCCGGCGAGCAGCGTGAAGGAGGCCGCCCAGGAGAAGCGCTCGGCGAGGATCGGCATAATGAGGTTCGCGCCCATTTCGCCGACGATGTAGCCGAAGAGCCCCACGAAACCGACCGCCACTCCGGCCGCTTTGAGCGGAACGAAGTTGAGGGTGAGGATATTGACGATGAGCTGCGGGCCGTAAATCAGCGCGCCCATAAGCCCGGAAACGATAAGGAGCACCACGTAATTGTCGTTGCCCATGTAGACCCAGATGAGGCCGGCCAGGCACAGCAAGCCGAGGAAGCCCACCACAGACTGGCGGTTGGGGAGCTTGACGGAAATCCAGGCGAAGAGGAAGGAACCGGGAATCGCGATCCATTCCAGCACCGAGAAAGCCGTGGAGTACTGCGCTTCCGTGAAGCCCATTTCGGTGCCGAGGAAGGCCGGCATCCAGTTGAGCACCCCGAAACGCAGGAAGTAGAGCGCGGCGTTGATGAAGGCCACGGTGAGGACCAGCGGGGAGGTGAAAACGAAACGCACCAGGATATGCCAGTAGCTTTCGTCGGGGGTTTCGTCGGTATTCGGTTCGCCGGCCTTCCCGTAGATTTGGCGCAGGGTGGGCATGCCTTCAGCTTCGGGGCGGTCCCCGCCGTACTTCCAGAAGAAGATCGAGAGGCCGAAGACCACCAGGCCCGGGCCCCAGAAGGCAATCGCGCCGCCGCTGGGTCCGCCCAGGGCCAGCAGCCAGGTGATCATGAGGGGCAGCAGCGCCCCGCCCAGGTTCTGCGAGGTATTCCAGATCGCGATACCGGAACCGCGGGTTTTATTCGGGTACCAATTCGCGATCATCGCCATGGACGAAGGCGCGAGCGCCCCCTGCGCGCAGCCGAGCAGGAACATGAGCACCGCGAGCAGGTAGAAGTTCGTGGTAAAACCGATGGCAACGCAGAGCACCGCGGAAAGCCCCAGGCAGCCGGCGAAAATGCGGCGCAGGGAAACACGGTCGGACAGCATCCCCATGAAGAATTTCCCGAAGCCGTAGGTGATGGTGAACATGGTGAGCACCAGGCCGATTTGCGGCAGGCTCCAGTCGTTCTCCAGGCGCAGGGCTTCGGAGCGGAGTTTGAAATTATTGCGGACCAGGTACGCGCATACGTAGCCGAGGTAGGCCACGAAGAACACCATGCCGCGCCGCCTGAGGTACTGCGCGAAAGTGTCCGGGTGCGCGGCGGCGAATTGCGCGCTGGTGTCCTCGGATTCCGCGGCGGGCGTGGCCGGCCGCTTATCGTCACTCGATGACATCACTACTCCTCCTTGAGCTGAACTGTATGTCAGTTTAAGGAGTGTAGCGCACTATTGCCGCAGGGTGGTAGTCCCGGGCGGGTGGTTGGGTGCGGAATCGCGGCCGCTAGAGGCTTCGTTCCGCGCTTAGGCTTCGCGGTTGATAAACTCCCCTCCATCGCGCAGCGCCCGCACATTGGCGAGGATAAGCTCTTCGGCACCCACGGGCCGCCCGCCGGCGGTATGCGGGGTAATAATCGTGGCCAGATCCCACAGCGGTGAATCCGCGGGGAGCGGCTCGGTGGCGGTTACGTCCAGGCCGGCGCCCGCGATTTTTCCTTCGCGCAGCGCGGTGGCCAGGTCTTCTTCGTTCACCGTTTTTCCGCGCCCCACATTAACGACGACGGCGCGACTGGGCAGGGCCGCAAAGACGCTCGCATCCACCACGTTGGCGGTGGCCTCGGTGGCGGGGAGGATGAGAATGAGGACATCGGTATCGGCCAGGATGCCATCGCGCTGGGCGAGGTTGGCGCCGTCGTACACCTCAATATCACCTTCGGTGCGCCGGGAGGTGGCCAGGCCGCGCACCTGCGCCCCGAAAACTTTGAGCATCCCGGCCAGGTGGCGCCCGATATGCCCGTAGCCCCAGATAGTGACGTTCGCGCCGAGCAGGCTGGTCAGGCGCCCGCCCGGGCGCAGCTCGGTGAAGAAGATGCGATCGCGGGACCAGCGGTGGTTGTGCTGTTCTTCGGTGGCGACGCGCAGGTCGCGCACCAGGTAGAGCGCGAGCGCGATGGCGTGTTCGGATACGGTAGCGTCATGCAGGCCGTTCGCGGTGGCGAGGATGACTCCGGCGGGCGGGTTGGTGGCGTGCAAGCTTTCCGCGCCGGCCATCATGCCCTGGATGAGTTTGAGTTGGGGAAGCTGGGCCACGTGTTCGGTCGCATTCGGATCGAGCCAGACCACGAGGGCTTCGGCATCGCGGTATTCTTCCGGGATGGGTGCGTTCACATCGAAGGTCACCCAGGTGACGCCCGCTTCGGGCGGGAGGGAGAGGTCAAAGCTATTGGGGAGCAGTACTTTCATGGCTTTAGCCTAACTCTCCGCGCTCCCACCTAGAAGCGGATGGCGTCAATCGGTTTGATGCGCAGCGCCATGGTGGCCGGGATAATTCCGCAAAGTGCGCCCACTCCGGCGGAGATCGCCAGGCCAATAAAGGCGGCCAGGACCGGGTATCCCACGCTATCCACCGAGAAGGGCAGGTCGAGCCACCGGGCTAGGGGCGCGGTGCGGATGGTGATAATCGAGGCGATGACCCCGATGAAACCGGCCGCCGTCGTCGCCACCACGGATTCCAGGAATACCGAGGTGAAGATACGGCGCGCGGAGGCGCCCATCGCGCGGCGGATCCCCATTTCCCGCACCCGCTGCTTCATCGTGACGATGGAAACGGTGAGAAGGCCCAGGGCGCCCACCAGGATCACGATCCCGCCAATGGCCGCGATAATCGCGGTGACCTGGCGTTCGGTGGATTCCTGGCCGCGCATCTGACTTTCGATGAACTGGCCTTCCACCTGGTAGTTCTTCCCCAGGCGGCCCTGGAGTACGGAAACGAGGACCTTCTGGGCTTCCGCTTCTTCCCCGCGCGGCACCAGCACCGAAACGGTGGAGGAATTCATAGGGGAAAGCTGAGCCATCGCGGCGGCGGCCATGCTCTGGTAGGGCACGTGCAGGCGCGGGCTATCCCAGCGCGAGCGGTCCGCGACCACCCCGACTACCGTCATCCGCACCCCGGTGGGTCCGGATAGCGCGATCTGCGGGTAGCTGGCCAGCGAAGGCTCGCCCATTTCCTTGTAGAGCATTTCATTGACGACGGCGGGGTTCATGAGGCGCTCGCCATCCGCTTCGGTGAGCCACCGCCCGCGGGTGAGCTGCACATCGAAGAGCGGGCCGTAGGCCGGGTCCACGGCGAGCATTTCGTAATTCGGTTCCATCATCCCGAATCCGGGGCCGCCGCCTTCACCGAACTCGGTACTGGCAGAACCATCCCCCACCGGTTCGGCACCTTCTACCGCGCCGCCGCTTTCCAGCTCGCCGGCGCTTTCCATCTCGCCGCTGGCTTCCGCCCCGGCCATGCTTTCAGATTCCCACCCCTCCAGGTCCTGAATATCACCGGCGCCACCCGCTCCGGGTAGCACCGGCGGGAAGGCGAGGGAGACATAGGAGGTACGCGAGCGCGTCCAATAATTCGCACCGGCCTTCTCCATGTATTCGGCCACGGTGGTGCCGAAAACATCCTCGCTGGCTTGGGCGCCGGCTAGGGTGCCGAGCTGCGCGCCGGTGGGCGGAGCCACGGGATTCGCGTAAGGATCGGCATAAGGGTTGGCGTACGGGTCAGCGCCGCCCTCCCCGCCGGTGTTATACACCCCGATATTGACGGTGCCGGGTTTGCCCTCCCATTGGGCGAGCTGGTGTTCCCCGGCGGCGCTAATGAGCTGGCCCAGGGCGAGCACGGTTGCCATTGCCCATACCGCGGCCGCCACCCCCACGAGGGAGAGGATAACTCGCCCGCGATCCACTCGAATTTCTTCCCAGGCTTCGAGAACAGCCCCGAAAATGCGTGTCATTTTTCCTCCGGCCAGACGAGCCCATCGTGGATGGTGAAACGGCGATCCGCGCGGGCGGCCACTTTCGGATCGTGGGTGATCATAATGAAAGTGGCGTTATTTTCCCGCGCCATGCTTTCCATAAGATCCATGACCCGCCCCGCGGTATCCACGTCGAGGGCGCCGGTTGGTTCATCCGCGAGGAGCACCTGGGGGCGGCGCACGAGCGCCCGGGCGAGGGCCACCCGCTGCTGTTCCCCGCCCGAGAGCTGGGAGGGCATCGCATCCAGGCGGTCCCCTAATCCCACCCGATCCAACATCTGGGCAGCTAAGCTGCGGCGTCGAAAAATAGTGGCGGTATCCGAATACAGCAGGGGAACTTCGACGTTTTGCACGGCGGTGCGGCCGCGGAAAAGATTGAACTGCTGGAAAACGAAACCGAAAAGGGAGCCGCGCAGGTGGGCGCGCGCCGATTCGCTCAAGTCCGCCACGTCGCGGCCCTCAAAACGGTAGGAGCCGGTATCGGGCAGGTCGAGCATCCCGATGATATTGAGGAGGGTGGATTTCCCCGTTCCGGACTGGCCCATAATCGCCACGTACTCCCCGCGCTCGATGCGCAGGTCCACCCCGCGCAGGATCGGCAGCGGGCGGCCGTTCGGGAGGGTGACGGTGCGGGTCACCTGCTCAAGCTCTAACATCACATCCCCATCATCGGGTCGGGCGTGGGCTGCGCGCTCGGCACGTACTGGAGGATTTCTTCGCCTTCTTCCAGTCCGCCGGTGATTTGGATCTGGCGCCCGTCCGTGACCCCGAGTTGCACGGTGCGTTTGGTGGGTTGCGCGCCGTCCGCCGCGGGCAGGTAGACCACGCCCTCGCGGAAGCGCCCTTCCACCGCACTCACCGGTACCGTGAGCACCCCGGTGGTATTGCTCCCCGGAATGGTGAGTTTCGCGGCCGAACCGTCATAGACCTGCTGTTCGGCGGGAATATCGCAGATGAGGGCGGGTTGCACGCTTCCAGACACCCCATCCAGGCCGCGCGCCTCGGCTTCTTTAGCGCCCAGACCCGCGCCCGCGCCGGTTTTTTCCGTGACCGTGCGCAGATTGGTGCAGTCGAAAGGCGCCGGGCCGTTCGTAACCGCGAGTTGCCCGGCCGGCGGCAGCGAGGCGAGCGAATAGAGCTGTTCGGGTTTCACGCTCACCCGGGCGTGGTAGGTGGCCGGGGTGATCGAGCCGATGCTTTCCCCGATGGAGACCGGCTGGCCCACGAGCACATCCACCGCCACGGTGCCGCTCACCGGGGCAAGCACATTTACGTAACTCACTTCGATATAGGGTTCGCCGGGCACTTCCACTTCGGTGCCGTCCTCAAAAGTTTCCACGGTGGCGGCGGTGGTTTTTTCTTCTTCGTGGCGGATCCGCAGCAGCCGGTCACCTTCATTGACGACGGCGCCCGCTTTGACATCGACCACGTCCACGGTGCCGTTGGCGGTGGCCCGCACGGGAGTGGCCGGATTGCGCATGACGGTGGCATCGAGCGTGAGGGAATTATCGATATCCCCCGGCATAGCCACCACGGTGGGGATGGTGAAATCCCCCTGGGCCACGAGTTCCGTGGAGGTGCGTTGGTTCGGGAAAAATGCGAACTTGACGAGGGCTGCGGCGATGACGAGGCCGAGCAGGAGCTTGATGACCTGGAAAATGGTGTCAGTTTTCTTCATGGACGGGCACCTTTGCACACGGGAAATAGGATTCGGGAAGCCGGGCGTGGCACCGAACTACTTGGAAGATTACCGTGAAGAGGCCGAAAAATAAATAGGAAAATTCATCACGTTTCTTTTAGTTGGCAACTTACCTTCCGCCAGATACGCAACCGCGCCGCGGGGGCTGAGCCTCCGCGGCGCGGGCGTCGTCGTACCGAAAAATTGTTTTCGGGCCGGGTTACTTCCCGGGTTTAATGAAGGGGAAGGTGATCGTTTCACGGATCCCCAGGCCGGTCATGGCGGTGAGGAGGCGGTCGATGCCCATGCCCATGCCACCGGTGGGCGGGAAGCCCTGTTCCATGGCGGCGAGGAAGTCTTCGTCCAGCTGCATGGCTTCCGGATCGCCGTTGGCGGCTTCGATGGATTGCTGGGTGAGACGTTCGCGCTGGATAACCGGGTCGGCCAGCTCGGAGTAGGCGGTGCCCAGTTCCATGCCCCGCACGTACAGGTCCCACTTTTCGGTCAGGCCCTTCTTGGTGCGGTGCGGGCGGGTGAGCGGGGAGGTGTCCTCGGGGAAGTCGTACACGAAGGTGGGTGCGTAGAGCTGGTCCCCGCACAGTTCTTCGAAGAGTTCTTCCACGATTTTGCCGTTCACCCAGAAGGGCGCGATCGCGATATCGCGGGCTTCCGCGAGGGCTTCGAGGCGTTCGCGCGGGGTATCCACGGTGATTTCTTCACCCACGGCCGCGGAAACCGATTCGTACAAATCAAGTTTCTGCCATTCGCCGCCCAGATCATATTCGGTGCCGTCATTCAGGGTGACGGTGGTGGTGCCCAGGGTATCCAGGCAGGCCCGCTGGACGAGGTCCCGGGTAAGTTCGGCCATCGTATCGTAGGTGGCGTAGGCCTGGTAGGCCTCCAGGGCAGTGAATTCCGGGGAGTGGGTGGAATCGGCGCCTTCGTTGCGGAAGTTCCGCCCGATTTCGAAGACGCGATCCACGCCGCCCACCACCGCGCGCTTGAGGTAGAGCTCGGTGGCAATGCGCAGGTAGAGGTCCTCATCGTAGGCATTAATATGCGTTTGGAAGGGCCGGGCCGCGGCGCCGCCGTGGATGGGCTGGAGGATCGGGGTTTCGATTTCCACGTAGCTGCGGCGGTCAAAATTGGCGCGCAGCGATTTCATGACCCCGGCGCGCAGCCGCACCATATCACGGGCGGCCGGGCGGGTGATGAGGTCGAGGTGGCGCATCCGCACCCGCGATTCTTCGTTGAGGGCAACGTCTTCGCCGGCTTCGTTCTGGTAAATCTTCGGCAGCGGGCGCAGGGCCTTGGAGGCCATCTGCCATTCGTGGGCGAAAACGGAAAGTTCGCCGCGCTTGGAGGCCCCCACGTGCCCGGACACGAAAATGAAATCGCCCAGGTCAACATCCTGTTTGTAGGCGGCCAGGCGTTCTTCGCCCACGTGCGCGAGGGAGAGAATCACCTGGAGGCGGTTGCCGCGCCCGTCTTGGAGGGTGGCGAAAGCAATTTTGCCGCCGGTACGGGAAAGCATGACACGCCCGGCGATGCCCACCGAGGTCTCGGTTAGTTCTTCACCAGCTTCGATATCACTGTATTGTTCCCGGATCTCCGGGATGGTGGCGGTGATAGGAAGTTCGGCCGGGTAGGCTTCGGTTCCTTCCGCGAGCAGGCGGGCGCGCTTGTCCAGCCGGATACGCATCTGTTCCGGGGTTTCACTATCAAGAAATTCACTCACATGGTCATGGTAGACGACGCCGCGCCGCCCGGTCACGTGACGCGGCCCGTATCACCCGATAGACAGGCGGAATATCAGGATAATTCCCGGTTGCTGCCAGGGCTTCCACCGCGGCGATATCGTCCGGGGTGCTAGCGCTTGCGGCGGGTGCGTCTTCATTTTTTTCGGCGACGACGCCGCTAGCTGGCGGGTCAATAAGTTCGATACCGGCATCGGCCATGGCGAGTGCTTGTTCTTGGAGTCCGCGGGCGTAGGTGCTGTCCAGGCCGGCGGCGGCGAGCATGCGCTGGACCTGGCCGGCGAGGAGTGCGGTGTGCCGGGAGGCGTGGGTGAGGGCGGCAGCGTAGAGTCCGCGGTTTTCTTCGGCGAGGACGGAGGGTTCTCCCCCGAGTTCGCTCACGAGGGCCATGCCGATGGGGAGGAGCGGCGCGGAGCTGGTGACTGCCCAGGTGGCGCCGATGAGTTGGCGCATATCGAGGGAGGTCCCGGTGAAGGTGAGGGCCGGGTGGAGGGCGAGGGTGAGTGCACCGGCGGCGGCCGCATCCCGGAGTACGCCCGTGCCAAAGCGCGCGCTGGTATGGATGACGAGCTGGCCGGGGCGCCACCATCCCTGCCCGGCGGCGTGTTCCACGACGCCGGGCAGGGCGGCGTCGGGCAAAGCGAGGAGGATGAGGTCTGCGCGGGCGAGGAGGTCTTTGGTTTCGCGCGCGGGTACTCCGGGGAGGAGTGCGTCGAGGCGTTCGCGGCTGGCGCTGCTGCGGGCCACCGCACCGATGATGGTGTGGCCGGCGGCCCGCAGGGCTGCGCCGAGGACGCTTCCGACTTTTCCGGCCGAGATGATCCCTATGGTCATCCGGCCCGGTGTCACTTGCGGCCCCGCAACCGATCGTCGATGGCGGAGAGCGCGGCGGTGATGGCCGGCGCGGGGACTCCGAGGCGGGCGGCTTCTTCGAGGACCGCGGTGCCCAGGGAGTGGATTTCGGTGCGGTTGCCGTCACGCAGGTCGCGGGAGAGCGAGGAGTGTGCATCGGGCGCGAGGCGGCGCAGCCACGCGTGGATTTCCGCGGGGCGGGTGGGAACTTTCTCCATGGTGGCGATGCGGGCCAGTTCGGTGCACATCGCGTCGGTGAGTTCCGGGGCGCGTTCCATGGCGCGGCCGATGGGTAGCCCGGTGGCGCCGGTCAGCAGGGCCATGGCGCATTGGTTGCGGAGTTTGCGCCACAGTACCTGGTTTTCGGTGCCGCGGAAGAACACGTCAATTCCACCGTTGAGGAGTACGCGCGCGATTTCGCCGTCCATGGCGGTATCGGGCATTTCCACTTTGAGGAATTGGGAGGTGTGTTCGATAACTCCGGGCGCGGTGCGTTCGCTGATGGTGTAGACGGAGCCGGACCAGGATTCCCCTTCGGTGAGGGTGTGGATGGCACGAGCATGATCGAAGCCGTTGAAGAGCGCCCCCACTTCTTTGGGGCGGGCCGAGCGAATCGACTTTTCGATGCTGGGGAGGGTGTATGCCTTGGTGCACAGGAGGATTTCACTGCCGCGGGCCGGGCTGGTTATTGCCGGCACCTGCGCGGTGAAATTACCGAACCGCTTGGATTTAATGATAATTCCGTTGCGGTTAATAACATCTGCGGTGCGCTCAGTAGCAACAACCGCGACTTTTTGACCGTTGTGCGCGAGAACTCCCGCGATGAGCCCACCAATACCACCCGGGCCGTAGATATTAAGCATGGGAATAATCCTAGATGTAGAAAAATGTAAAAGTGCGGCTACGCGACGTGTTTCACTCTTGTATCGGGCCGAAATCACTTTCAGGAACCTGGCTGCGGCCCGACCCGGGACTATTGTCATTCCCTTGGGGGTACGACGGCGCCGTAGGCGCGCCCGGCTGAGTGGGTGCCGCTGGCTGCGCGGAGGGCCGCACGGCTGATGGCGCGGTGGGCCCGGTCGGAGGTAATTCGGGGTGCCAGCCGCGTGGGCCGTTCCCGCGTTCGCGGACGGTGGCGGTGAGGACACGGCTGGCGGTAGCAGCATCCATGTGTTTGGCGTGGGCATCTACCGAAAGCCCCACGGTTGCCCAGCGCAGGGTGCCGAGCTGGAAGCGGCGCTCAAGCGGGCCCTGGCTGATAATGGCGGATTGATAGTGTTCGCGCAGCAAAATTGTTACTTTGCGGTACCAGAACCAGCCGTGCCGCATAATAATGACATCCTCCCCCACGAAAATACCCGAGCGTTTCCACCCGATGGGATCCAACCAGCGTGAGGAGCGCGGGTTGGGAATGAATCCGGGGAGGGCACTGTCATCAAGAAGATAGCTGCGTAGCTGGACCAGGCTGGGCACCCCGGTGTGAGGTGGGCGCGCCAAAGCATCGGCAGTTCCAGCAGCATCGGCGCCACTAGCGGCAGCGGTAGTAGCCTCGGATGCGGCATCGGCCTCGGGAAGCACGTCAGCGTCGGCGTCTTTCGCGAAGCCGAGTTCACGCGCAACGGCGAGGACATCCTCGACCGTTCCTACCGGGACCAGGGCATCATTCGCGGTCTTGGCTGCTTCCATCGCTTCGGAAATCGAGCCGGAAATAACGCAGCTTTCTACTTTCCACCATCCGGGCCACAAATTCGGTTTTTTGAAGGCCAGCGCGTGGACGCGATAGGAAGGTAACCCGAGGGTGCGCCGGGATAGGAGCCCTTCTTGTTTTTCCACGCCTTCGGCCGTGGGTGAGATGCGGGCTCCCCAATTGGCTTGCAGGGAGCTCACGGGCTGCCATATCAGCGCGATGATGAGGAAGAGGAGGGCGAAGGAGCCGCCTTCATCGGTAAGCAGATAGGTGGTGACCGATCCGGCCACCGTGATAATAGCGAGGAAGATTCGCGGGGACAGCACGAGGGAGGCGAGGAACCGCCGCGCGGACATAGCATACAGGTGCGGGCGCACTTCCGGAGCGCTCACCGTGGCAAGATCGGGAACTTCCGAGCTATCCCCGCTGCGCATTTTATCCGCGAGCGAGAGCACGAGGGGCCGCAGTTTTTCAGCGTGGGGCAGCGCCAACCACCCTATCTCTACTTTTTCTCCACCGGAGGTAATAGTGAGGCTGGCTTGGCGCACCAACCGCGCGAGGAGTTTTTGGGTGACATCCACGCTTTGGATACGATCCCAGCGCACGTGGCGGTGCTGTTTGAACAGCACACCGCTGCGCATATGCACCCCGGACGCATCGAACATCCAGGCCATATGCCGCCATTGGATGGCCGCGATGATCCCGGTCACGAGGGTGACTACCACCGCGATACCCACCGCGATCAGCCAGAAGGAACGCAGCAGATAAACAACATCACGCCAGACTATTCCGGGCGAATCGGTATCCTCCAGGCGTTGAATAATAATCCAGCCACCCGCGACCAGCACGAAGAACCACAACGAGAGCAGCGAACTCCACGGCGTCCATTTCGAGACCGGCTGCCAGGTGCCCGAGATCGCGGTGCTACTCACTCCGGGCGCAATCGGTAACGCGCCCGGAGCTGCGGGCAGCGCACTTCCCGCTTCCTGGGATATTTCGGTGCCCGCCATTTAGACCCCTTCCATTTCGGCTACGCCGAGGTGAAGGAGACGTTCGCGCACCTCATCCGCTTCCGCGGTAGGCAGGCCGGTGATGACCGCATCCGTTTCCATGGAGGCGGTGTGGAGGGTGACTTTCGCGAGCCCGAAGCGGCGCAGCAGCGGCCCGGATTGCACATCCACCGTTTGGATACGCCCGTAGGGCACCACGTCAATGCGGCGGAACATAATCCCGCGGCACAGGCGCAGCGCAATATCATCCATGGCGTAACCGAGGTGATTCACCTGCCGGGACACGATGCGCAGGTGAATGAGGAAACCGAGGATGGGCAGCCCCAGCAGGGGCGCATAATAAGCGAGCGGTTCGGGGCGCGCAATAAATCCGGCCACCGCGAGCGCGATGAGGAGCACGAGCCAGAAGCACGCGGCGATAATCCACCGCACCGTGAAGAGTTTGCGCGACACCGCGCGGTAGTTCCGCCCAGGATCAAGAGGGGTAGTCACCATGGCTTAACGCTACCAAAGGGCTACGACATAAAAATTGGCCCGGAAAAACACCCGCGCTTGCCGCGGCGCAATGAATCCGACGCCCCGCTACCGCCGCTCAATACGGCACCAGGTATCCACGATCCACCCGACCACCGCGAGCACCAGCGCCGCGGCGGTGAGGATCCCCCAGGCCCGCGCACTCGCCCGGGTAAAGGAGGTGGAGCCCAGCGCACTCATGATCGCGAGCACTCCCCCGGCACCGGCCAGGAGTGCGCCGCTGCGCAGCCCCGCTGCCGCGCCTGCTGCCACCCGCAGCGCGGCCAGCCGCGAAAGGGATTCAGCACGCCCACGGCGTAGGCGCCGCACCCGCCAGCCGTACCAGAGCAGCACCGCGGCGATGAGGAGTAGTGGCAGCCCGGCGAAGGCGGGCACCGCGACCGGTTGCGCGGCGAGGAGGCGCCGCAGCGCTTCACCCGCTAAGGCACCGGCCGCGCCCCACCCCAGGAAGGCTCGTAGATTACGCACAGCGGCCGCCCGTATCGGGGCCGACGCCGCCGCCGGCACCCGCGTGCTCGCTTAGCCGGGCGCGTTCCAGTTTTGCGGTGGCATCCGGATCGATTTCTTGCCAGGGTTCCATCACGAATGCACGGCTATGGGCACGCGGGTGGGGCAAGGTGAGAAACGGGTTGGTGCTGCGCACTCCTTCCACCCATTCGATATCGAGGTCGAGGGTGCGGGCCCCCCAGTGGATGCGGCGCTGGCGCCCGGCCCTCGCCTCAATAGCGCGGAGGGCGGCCAGCACCTCAAGGGGAGCCAGCTCGGTGGTCAGGCGCAGTACCGCGTTGAGGTAATCGGGTTGCGGCTCCTGCCCGGGGGCAAGCACGGGCGCGGTGCTATGAAATGAGGAGACCGCGTCAATATGAACGGGGAGCGCGGCAATCTGGGTGAGGGCAGCACGCAATGTTTCTTCGCGTTCCCCCAGATTCGCGCCCATCCCGATCACCATCTCCCGCATGGTTCCCCCGCGCGCAATAGCTGCCAGGCGCCGCACGGTCACCCGAGCGTCCGCGAAGCGGCCCGGCACGGGGGCTTCGGGTTTGTGCACGGTAACTTCCACCGCCAGGGCCCCGCGCGCGAGGACCCGGCTGGCTACCCGCTCCCCCAGTGTTTCAAGCAAGCTCACGGGAGCACTTTCCCCGACCGTGCGGGCGTCCTCTGCCAGATCCGCGTAGGAGATGGTGGCCGCGAGGTCATCTGCGTGGCCTGCCGCGCTGGTGTCCACGAGGGCTGCGATGTCGAAAATAAAAGGGTGATCGGCTTCGCGTTCTTCCGCGTAGACGCCGTGCCGGGCGGATACTTCCACGCCGGTGATGCTCACGGTATCCAGGCAGCATCCGAGCATGGCGAGGGCATCGTGAATACGCGGGGGTAGTCCCATCATGACCGCGCGGCCTCCACAGCTCCCGCGTTTTCGGGGCGGGCCACTCCGGGTTGGGAGGTGGATACCAGTCCGCATTCGCGCAGTTTCGCCACGGTATCCACCGCGATCCGCGATGATGCGACGTCGTGGACCCGCACCGCCCACACGCCTTTTTCGGCGAAATAGGTGCTCAGTGCCGCGGTGGCGCCGTCTCGCCCGCTGGCAGGTAGGCCTTCCGGGGTTACTTCGGCGAGGAAGCGTTTGCGGGAAACTCCGATGAGGACCGGCATGCCGGCCCACAGGAATTCGTCAATATGGGCCGCCAAGCGCCAATCGTCGTCGCCCATTTTTGCGAAGCCGAAGCCCGGGTCGATGATGATCCGGGTGGGGGCAATTCCGGCGGCAACGGCGCCCGCCACGCGCTCAAGGACTTCCGTGCTGACTTCGCGGCCGATAGCGCGATAGCCGGCCAGGGAATTCATGGTTTGTGCGTCGCCGCGCCCGTGCTGGAGCACATAGTAGGCCCCGGATTCGGCCACGGTTTCCCACATGGAGCTGTCTGCGCGCCCGCCGGTCACGTCGTTGATAATGCGGGCGCCGGCCGCGCAGGCTCGCGCCGCGGTTTCGGCGTGGTAGGTATCGACCGAGATGGGGATATGCGCGGCTAGTTCGCGTACCACCGGCCCGATGCGCTCCCATTCTTCCGCGGGGCTGAGGAGGGTGGCTCCCGGGCGGGTGGATTCCCCGCCGATGTCGATGATATCTGCCCCGGCGGCGATGAGTTCATGGCCGTGGGCGATGGCGGTATCGACCGTGGCCCAGCGTCCGCCGTCGGAAAAAGAATCGGGGGTGACGTTGAGGATTCCCATGACGCGGGTGCGGGGTCCCCCCAGGAGTTCCGGATCGCGCAGCGGCGCGGGCGCCGGGGTATTCGCGGCCGTGTATGTGTTTGCGGTTGCTTCCGGTTGTGGTGTTGGCATTTTAGGCTCCCCGTTCGATGAGACTCATGGCTTCGGCGCGGGTGCTCGGTTTGCGTAGCATGCCGCGCACCGCCGAGGTGACGGTACGCGAACCGGAATTGCGCACCCCGCGCATGGTCATGCACATATGTTCGGCTTCCACCACTACGAGCACTCCGGCCGCGCCCAAACGGTCACGCAGCGCATTGGCAATCTGGGTGGTCAGGCGCTCTTGCACCTGGGGGCGGCGCGCGTAGCCTTCCACCAGTCGGGCCAGTTTGGATAGGCCGGTGACTTTCCCTTCCGCCCCGGGAATATAGACGATATGGGCCGCCCCGAAGAAGGGCAGCAGGTGGTGTTCGCACATGGAATAGAAGGTGATATCCCGTACCACCACCATTTCGTGGAAGTCCTCCGCGAATTGGGCGTCGAGCACCGCGTCGGGATCCTTGCCCACCCCGGAAAAAATTTCGGCGCAGGCGCGGGCTACCCGCGCGGGGGTATCCACCAGGCCGGGGCGGTCCGGGTCCTCACCGATAGCGCTGAGGAGTTCCCGCACGGCCCGCTCCACCCGCGCGGTATCGACCTGCTGCGCGGTATCGACCTGCCGCGCGCCGCGGCGCTGCGTGTCCACACCCTGGCAATCCACCTGGCCGCTTCCCGCTGATTCCACTGCGCTCATGCATCCGTCCTTTCCCCGCTCACGCCCCGTATTTTTCGCGCTCATAACCACGAAAGTTTAGGCATCCTCATTTTCCGCGCCGTGCCGGCCGCGCGGGCCGAGCGGCCCGGTGGCAGCATCGGGGAGTTCCGGGGCGGCAAGGCGCGAATCCGCTGCCGCTTCCGCCTCGGTTTTCCCTTCCGGGAGCGGGATGGGCGGGCGCTGCGAGACCGGGCGATCCGGGGCGGAAAGCCACACTTCCCGCTCCGGGGCTTTGACAACATCCTTGAAAATCTCCGCGAGTTCGTTTTCCAGCACGGTTTCCTTATCTAGGAGCACCGCGGCCAGGTGGTCGAGGATATCCCGGTTTTCGGTGATGATCGTCCACGCTTCGGTGAGAGCCTGGTCGAGGAGGGCCCGCACATTTTCATCCACGGTGGCAGCCAGAGAATCCGAGGTGCGCGAAGCCGCCCCGAAGCTCGCTTCTTCCTGGGCCGTGGGAGCCACCCGCACCGCCCCCACCGCGGTGGTCATCCCGTATTCGGTCACGATCTTGCGCGCGGTTTCGGTGGCTTTCTGGATGTCATTGGAGGCGCCGGTGGAGGGATCCCGGAAAATAATTTCTTCCGCGGCGCGCCCGCCCAGCGCGTAGGTGAGCTGGTCGAGGAGCTGGTTGCGGGTAACCGAATAGCGATCCTCGGTGGGCATAACCATCGTGTAACCCAGGGCCCGCCCGCGCGGCAAAATGGTCACCTTGGTGACCGGGTCGGTATAGCGCAGCGCCGCGGCCGCGAGCGCGTGCCCGCCCTCGTGATAGGCCGTCATGCGCCGATCCTCCGGGCTCATCACCCGGCTGGAGCGCTGCGGGCCAGCCATCACGCGATCCGAGGCTTCATCCACATCCGCATTGGTGATGACGTGGGCGTGGCGGCGCGCCGCCAAGAGCGCGGCTTCGTTGAGGATATTGGCCAGATCCGCGCCCGTGAAACCGGGGGTGCGCTTGGCGACCCCGGCCAGGTCTACGTCGTCCGCGAGCGGCTTACCGCGCGCGTGCACCCGCAAAATTGCTTCGCGCCCGCGAATATCGGGGGCATCTACCGCGACCTGCCGGTCGAAACGCCCGGGGCGCAGCAGCGCCGGGTCCAGCACGTCCGGGCGGTTGGTGGCGGCAATAAGAACCACCGCTTCGTCAGTGGAGAAGCCGTCCATTTCCACGAGGAGCTGGTTGAGGGTTTGTTCCTGTTCGCCGTGGCTGAGGGCGCCGCTGCTGCGCCCGCGGCCCACCGCGTCAATTTCGTCCACAAAAATAATGGCCGGGGCTTTTTTCTTCGCAGTTTTGAACAGCTCGCGCACGCGCGAAGCACCCATGCCTACGTAGAGTTCCACGAATTCCGAGGCGGCGATGGAGAAGAAGGGCACTTGTGCTTCCCCGGCGATGGCCTTGGCCAGCAGGGTTTTACCCGTTCCGGGCGGGCCGTAGAGGAGCACCCCGCGCGGGATGCGGGCCCCGAGGGCCTGGTAGCGGTCCGGGTTCTTGAGGAAGTCCACCACTTCCTTCACTTCTTCCACGGCTTCATCTTCCCCGGCCACGTCGGAGAAGCGCACTTCGGAGACTTCCCCGTCCGCATTGGCATCTTTCGCCCCGAAGCCGCGCCCCATCTGGCTGCGCATGAACCAGATGAACACCGCGAAGATGAGGATCATGGGCAGGAAGGTAAAGAGCATGGACACAAACACGTTCTGGGAGGGAACGATTGAGTTATGCCCGCGCTCCGGATTGGCCCGTTCCACCAGGGAGGTGATGTGCTGGCCCTGCGGGTCAGCGTATTGGAAGGTGACTTTCTTCCCGGCGTCGTGCTTATCGCCGTCACCATCCATGGTTTGCGTTGGCTCGGTCAGCCACAGGCGTACCCGGTTGGTGCCGTCTGTGATCTGCACGCGCTGTACGGTGGTGCCTTCCAACAGCGCGATACCTTCCGAGGTGGAGATATTGGACCACTGCATGGCCATGAATTGGTTGGTCCCGATAAAAGCAAGAAGCGCCGCGATGACGATGCCGGAGATAACGCGCCAGCGCCGCCGGCTGGTGCGTTCTTCTTCGCTGAGCTTGTGGCCGGAGCCGGAGCCGCGGGATTTCTTGTTCTTCCCGGCGCCACCTTCCGTACCGGTATCACTGCCCGAGTTGTCCGGCTGGGGCGGGTGGGCCCGGCGTGCCCGGCGCTTGCGCTCATACGCGCTGGGTTCGGCGCGATTCGCTTCGCTACCGCGAGCGTCACTACCGCGTGCCTCACCGCCGCGAGCGTCACTTCCGCCCGGCGCGGTGCCGCCCGGTTCCGTACCGCGAGGTTCTTGCTGTTCGTCCACTTATCCTCCGTAAACGTGCGGGGCCAGGGTGCCCACAAAAGGCAGATGCCGGAATTGTTCGGCATAGTCGAGTCCGTACCCCACCACGAACTCATCGGGAATATCAAAGCCTAGATAGTCAACCTGAACGTCAACTTTAGCCGCCTCGGGTTTTCGCAGAATAGCCGCGATCCGCACCGATTGCGCCCCGCGATCCAGCAGATTCTTCTTCAGCCACGCGAGGGTAAGGCCGGAATCGATAATATCTTCCACGATGAGGACGTGCCGGCCGGTCACATCAGCATCCAGGTCTTTCAAAATCCGCACCACGCCGGAGGATTTGGTACCCATCCCGTAGGAGGAGACCGCCATCCAATCCATATTCAGCGGAGAGTGGATTTTCCGCACCAGATCCGCCATGACCATGACGGCGCCCTTGAGCACGCCCACCACGAGCAGATCACCATCGTAATCGGCGTCAATCTGGCGCGCCATGTCCTCAAGCTTCGCTTGGATTTCCTCATTTGTGACGAGGATTTTTTCCAATTTATCACCCATATCGGTGTGGTCCATCACCATCTCCTTGAGCAGTTCCGCTGTGCATCTAAGCCTAACGCGCGAAGACGACAATATTATCGCGCCGAAGCGCTCGCGCCCCGGGCAGGTCGCAGTGGCGCACGCCGCCCGGCCCGGTCACCAGCGCGTCGAGGGCCTCGATATGCCCCGCGTTCACCTCCCCGCCACGCGCTCCGGCGCGCAGGGCAAGGGCACGCAGAATCCGGGTGCGTACGGCCGTGGGAAGTTCGCGCAGTGGCGCAATAGGTACGACGACGCCGCCAGCTGGCTCCCCCGCCTCTTTCACCACACCGTGTTCTTCCCAGGTGGCTAGCTCCCGGGCCGCCCAACTATCGAGCGCTTCGTTATCGCGGCGCAGCAGGTAGGCGGTGCGTGCCAGGGCTTCCACCGTGCCCGGCCCGAGCGCCTCTTTTAGGGCCGGCAGGGCGCGTGAGCGCAGCGCGGCGCGGGTGAGCGGGCCACCGCCCGCCGCCCGCCACGGGCCATCGGGCTCATTGGAAGGGTCCTCCACCCAGGCAATGCCCTCCTCTTGCAGCGCGGCGCGAAGCGCCGCGCGCCGCAGCCCCAGCAGCGGGCGTAACGCAGTGATCTCCGGGTGGCCTGGCAGCGGACCCGCTTCCGGCATACCCGCCAGGGAACGCGCTCCCGAACCCCGGCCCAGGCCCAGAAGCACGGTTTCGGCCTGGTCGTCCGCGGTGTGGCCCAGCAGCACCGGGCCGCAACTAGCTCCAAGCTCGCCTGCCCCGCCCGGCGCCTCACTTGCCGCGCCAGCCGCGCCACCCACGCCCGCCATCTCGCCAGCGCCAGCCGCCTCGGCCAATGCCGCGTACCGGGCCGCCCGCGCCTGCCCTTCCGGGCTCGATCCATCGCCAAGGTCCACACTGACCGTTGCGGCGTCGTCGTACCCCCACGAACGTAAGCGGCTCGCAACCTGCGCGGCTTCGCGCCCCGCCTCCGGGCGAATCCCGTGATTGACGGTGACCGCGCGCAGCAGGTAGCCGTCCCGGCGCGCCACGAAGAGCGCGATGCGGGCCAGCGCGAGGGAATCAGAACCGCCGGATACCGCCACCGTCAGGCGGGTCCCCGGCCCGTAACCGCAGCTCTTCAGCAGTGCGCGCAGGCGGCGCCGGCCGGCCGCGTACGCGGGATGGGGTCCGGCCATTACAGCTCCGCCACCGCGGTGAGGAAAGCATCCTCGGCGGCCCGCACATCCAACAACGAAACGTCGTGGTGGGAATCGGTGAGGATGGAGAAGGTCAGCAGCGCCCCCGAACGCGTGCGCAGCACCCCGCTGAGGGAAACCACATCGGCGAGCGTGCCAGTTTTCCCACGGATCATCCCGGGCGCGGCGCCTTCGGTGAGGCGATCCGCGAGCGTGCCGTTGAGCGCGGCCACCGGCAGCCCCGCGCCCAGCGCCCCCACCGTGCCGTCCGCCAGATTCGCCAGATCCTCCAGGATCGCGAGCTGGAGCACGCAGGTGAGCCGATTCGTTTCGCTCAGCCCGGAATTATCGGAAATCACCACGCCCTCCAGCGGGTAGCCGAGCTCCTCCAGGACCGCGCGCGTGGCCCGCGCCGCCCCCGCAAAATCCGCGCTTTCCCCGCGCTCACGCGCCACCAGGTGCCCGAGGGTTTCGGCCAGGGTGTTATCCGATTCGGTGAGCATGCGGTCCACCAGCTCGCGCACGCTCGCCGAATGCACCGTGGCCAGCGGGTGGGCCGCCGCTTCCTTGGGGGCCTGCCCCGCACGCACCTCCGCCACCTCCACACCGGCCCCGCGCAGCTGTTCGGCCAGGGCATTCCCGGCGTCGAGGGCGGGCGTGGCGCTGTAGTGGTAGCCCACCGCCCCGCCATTCACAGCAATCGGCGTGATGGGTGCCACATAATCGTGATTGACCGGGTCGAGGGTGGGCGCGTATTCCGGCCCCGTGAAAAGAGAGGTATCAACGACGACGCTCACCGGGCCGCCCGGGTGCTCGCGCGCGTAGGTGGCGGCGGCCGCGGCCAATTCCGAGAGATCGCCGCGGGCAATGGTGCCCGGGACCTGGGTGGCGGCGGTATCGGGAGCCAGGAACACATCGCCCCCGCCGATGAGGTGGATGGTGGAGCCGGAAGCGGCCACGCTGGTAGCGAAGCGGCGATCCGGGCCGAGGGTTTCCAGGGCCACCCGGGCGGTCACCAGTTTCATATTGGAGGCCGGCACCCGCGGGACTTTTGCGTCTTTGCTGGCGAGGACCCGCCCGGTGGCAGCCTCGCGAATTTCATAGGATACCTGGCCCGTGGGGACCAGGCGCGCGGCGAATTCCTGGCCGAGGGCGGCCACTTTGGCGGCGCTGGCATCCTCGAGTTCCGCGGGCGCGGGAGCAGCCGGAATGGTCACGGCCGGCACGGGAGTGGGATGCGGATACGGCGCGGCGGCATCGGCCCTAGGTCCCAGGGTGAGCAATCCGGGGGTAAGATCAAAGGCATCAGCGAATGCGTACCCGCCCGCAAGAAGGAGCACCAGGGACAAAGCGATCTGAGCTTTTCCTTTCACGGGCCTATTCTTGCACGGAACGCAGCTCGTATTCTTAGGTGTTCTTATGTGCCAGCCGTCAGCGAGGAGAGCTTCACATGATGGAATTCGATGTCACCATCGAAATCCCCAAGGGAAATCGAAATAAGTACGAAGTAGATCACGAAACCGGGCGGATTCGCCTGGACCGCATGCTTTTCACATCCACCCGGTACCCCGATGATTACGGATTTATTGATGACACCCTCGGTGAGGACGGCGATCCGCTGGACGCCCTGGTGCTGCTTGAAGAGCCCACGTTCCCGGGTTGTGTGATTCGGTGCCGCGCGCTGGGCATGTTCCGCATGCGTGATGAAAAGGGCGGCGACGATAAGGTGCTGTGCGTGCCGGCCTCGGATCAGCGGGCCTCCTGGCGTACCGAAATTGAAGACGTTTCGGAATTCCATCGCCTGGAAATCCAGCACTTCTTCGAGGTCTACAAGGATCTGGAGCCAGGCAAGTCCGTGGAAGGCGCCCACTGGGTGGGCCGCGAAGCCGCGGAAGAGGAAATCCGGGCTTCCTTCCAGCGGGCCATCGACGAAGGCTACTACACCGCGCACGAAGCGCAGCCGCCCAGCCAGCACTAAGCAGCCAGCCGGCCAACAGTAGGCGGGTAGCCGGGCCAATAATCCCAAATAGAAGCGTAAAAAGCGGGAGCTATGCAGATCATGCACAGCTCCCGCTTTTCTTTTATGCTTGTGTGCCGCGCGCCGGCATCAGTACGCTCCGCGACCCTTACCCGCCGCGCGCTAGCCGCACCTAGTCAATAATCCGCACGTAGGTGGGGCTACCCCAAATCGGCCCTTCGCGGGTGCCGCCTTCCGGATTGGTGGCCG
Source organism: Actinotignum inguinis (assembly GCF_051265835.1). Taxonomy (NCBI): domain Bacteria; kingdom Bacillati; phylum Actinomycetota; class Actinomycetes; order Actinomycetales; family Actinomycetaceae; genus Actinotignum; species Actinotignum inguinis. The sequence goes on from NZ_JBOZDP010000001.1 coordinate 131,381, forward strand.
CAATATGCATGCCGTTACCCGTGTAGATTCCCACGTGCCCGGGCCACCACAGCAGGTCGCCGGGTTGGGCTTGGGAGGGAGAAATCTCGTAGCCGGCCGAACGCTGCGCCCCGGAGGTACGCGGCAGGGAATAGCCGAAGTGCCCGTATACATAGCGGGTGAAACCGGAGCAATCCCAACCCGAGGGGGTATTGCCACCCCATACATAGGGCACGCCCACGAATTGCCGCGCGAAGCTGACAATCGCCCAGCCATCACCCGAAGGCGCCGGTTCCGGTTCGGGTTCCGGTTCAGGTTCGGGGGCCGGAGCGGGGGCGGGTGCCGGTTCCGGTTCAGGTTCGGGGGCCGGAGCGGGGGCGGGTGCCGGCGCGGGAGCGGGCTGAGCTTCAGCCTGGCGCCGCGCCGCTTCTTCCGCGGCCGCCTGGCGAGCCGCGGCTTCCCGAGCCGCTGCCTCGCGGGCGGCCTGCTCCTGGGCTGCCGCTTCGGCCGCGATGCGCTGGCGTTCGGCTTCGGCCTGGGCACGCGCCGCGGCTTCTTTCTGTTCTTGCTGGGCGCGTTCCAGTGCCGCCGTCGTACCCTTTTGCCGGGCGAGGGTTTCGAAAAGTTGGTCGCGTTGCGCTTCGATGGAGGCCAGTTGGCTATCCAATTGGGAGGCGGCCGAGCTAGCGTCCTTCGCGGCGCCCTCGGCGCGCGCGGCAATCGTGGCCTGCTCATTGGCCTTGCGATCCGCTTCGCCCTGGAGGGTATCGGCGATATCGCGGGCGGCCTGGTAGCGCTGCAGCTTCTGGTCGGTGGCGTGGCCGGCGGTGCGGAAGGCGCGCTGGCGATCATCGGCATCGCGCAGGGATTGCGCCCCGAGCAGCGCGTTCGCGGCGGTGAGCGTGGTGGAAGAATCCCGGTACATCGCCGAGGAAATCGAGCCGAGTTCCCCGCGCGCCGCATCGGCTTCCGCCCGGGCACTATTGGCCACCACCTGGGCATCCATCGCAGTATTGACCGAATCTTCCAGGTTGCGCTGGGCACGCTGGGCTTCGGCCGCCTTAATCACCACATCGGTACGCGCGGCTTCGGCCTGGGAGGCGAGCCCGGCCAGCGAAGCTTCAATCTGCCCGATACTTTGAGCTGTTTGCTTTTCCGCGGCCCGCGAGCGATCAATATCGCGATCAACGTTATCCGCGCGGGCGCCGGGTAGCACTGAGAGAGCGAGGGCGCAGGCGGCCAGCACAGCCGTTAGGCGCCGAGAACGATTCTCCACACGACCTCCAGAGGGCGGGCTTTCCCGCGCCCCGGACGGGTGCGCGCAGACTGAGCCCACAATTCGATATAAACACTAAGAACATACCTCACACCAGTCCAAAACGAAACATCTGCCCCAAAATTTCACAGGTGTAATTCTGTTCTTTTTCGTCACACCGCTTGCCTGCATTTATCAGAAACCACAACCGTCACAGGGTAGGAACCGCAACTACCACCCGTCCGAAACTGCGGTCGCCACGGCTCGCGATGGAAGAACGGCCCGGGCGCCCGCGCGCTTGCGCAGGGTTGCGAGCCCTCGAAGGGCCTCAAGTACGACGGCGCAGCTCCGCCACCGCGCACTCAATCAAGAATGTGATTCACGTCGTGAACTTGACGAACACCACCCCCGCCTGCCTATGCTTGCATCATGTTCGTCATGCGAATGCCCAACTAGCGCACGTTCCGCGGCCCAGCCGCCCTAACGTGCGCTATCAGCCCTGCTGATTTTGGAAAAGAACACCAAGTAGAAAAATAAGCGGGCTGGTCAGAGCGCATTCGCCGCATCGCACAATTCCATTCCTCATATGTCACACCTCTGGTTTATCCAGAATGGATATTGCTGCGCCTGAGAAAAAGAATATTTTCCTAGGTTTATGCCGGGGCGTTATCTGCCGCCCGCTCCCCATCACATTTTTGAAGGAGAGCACCATGTCAGAAAATCAGAATTCCCAGCACACCGCAGCTACCCCGGAGGCTTTGCACTTCGACACTCTTCAGGTGCACGCCGGCCAGGTCCTCGATTCCGATCACGGCGCCCGGGCGCTGCCGATTTTCCAGACCACGTCCTATGTATTCAAAGATAATGAGCAGGCGCGCGGGCGTTTCGCGCTCACCGATCCGGGCATGATTTACACTCGCATCACCAACCCCACCCAGGGCGCTGTCGAAGAACGTATTTCCGCGCTGTACGGCGGCACGGGTGGGCTGCTCCTCGCTTCCGGTTCGGCTGCTATTTTCTACGCGGTCACGAATGTGGCGCAGGCCGGGGATAATATTGTGTCCTCCGATTCGCTCTACGGCGGGACCTACAACCAGTTCAAGCACGTGCTCAAGAACTTCGGTATCGAGGCTCGTTTCGTGGAGAATCCTGCGGATCCGGCCAATTGGGAAGCCCTCATTGATGAGAACACCAAGGCTCTCTACGGGGAAACGATCCCGAACCCGAAGCAGGATATTCTCGATATTGAGGCGCTGGCCAAGCTCGCCCATTCCCACGATATTCCGCTCATTGTGGATAATACGATCGGGACTCCGGCCAATGTGAATCCCTTTGATTTCGGGGCGGACGTGGTGGTGGATTCGGCCACCAAGTTCCTGGGCGGGCACGGCACTTCGATTGCCGGTTCCGTGGTGGAACGCGCGGGCTTCAACTGGAAGAACGGCAAGTTCCCCGGTTTCCACGAGGTGGATGAGTCCTACCACGGTATCGTCTGGGGTGATCTTCCCGGAGCTCCTTTCACAACCCGGATCCGCGCCACCTTGCTGCGTGATACCGGCGCCGCGATTTCTCCCTTCAACGCCTTCCTGATCGGGCTGGGCCTGGAGACCCTTTCCCTGCGCATCGACCGCCATCTTTCCAATACCCGCGCGGTGGCGGAATTCCTGGCCGAACACCCCGGGATTGACTCGGTGAACTGGGCTGGCCTGCCGGATAATCCGTATCATGAGCTGGCCGCCAAGTATGCCCCGAAGGGCCCCGGTTCGGTCTTCACGGTGGAAGTTGCGGGCGGATTTGAGAAGGCCGCGGCTTTCGTGGAGTCCCTCCATCTCTTCTCCAATCTCGCGAATATTGGGGATGCGAAGTCGCTGGTGGTGCACCCGGCTTCGACCACGCATTCGCAGCTGACCGAGGAAGAGCTGGCGGCCAATGGCATTAGCCCGGCCACCGTGCGCCTGTCCATCGGCATCGAAGATCCGCGCGATCTTATTGCCGATATTCGCCAGGGCCTCGAGTCCATCGCCTAGAGCCAGAAGATCAAGGATTATCATGACGCCCAGCCCCCAGTTCCTCGTGGGACACGCTCCCCTAGACCCGGTCACCGATGCCGAACCTATCGGTGATTTCGATACCGGCTACACCCCCGCACCCCGCCTGACCGAGCGCCCTACCGGCGCCTGGCTGGAAGGGGACGATCCGGGTGAGCGCCGCTTCGCGGATCTTGGCCCCCTGGAACTGGAGCTGGGCGGCCGCCTGCCGCAGGTTCGGCTCGCCTACGAAACGTGGGGGCAGCTCAACGCGGACCGCTCCAATGCGGTGCTGCTGTGCCACGCGCTCACCGGGGATTCCCATGCCGCGGCACGCGATGGGCAGAGCGGCTGGTGGAAGGATATTGTGGGCCCGGGTCTGGCCATTGATACCGACCGGTATTACGTGGTGTGCCCGAATGTGTTGGGTGGTTGTCAGGGAACTACCGGCCCGGCTTCCCCGGCTCCCGATGGCCAGCCCTGGGGCCCGCGCTTCCCGGAAATTACCATGCGGGATATGGCTGCCGCGGAGGCCCGGCTCGCCGATCTGCTCGGGGTGGAGCGCTGGGCCCTGGTGGCAGGTGCCTCCTTCGGCGGCTGCCGCACCATGGAATGGGCGGCTTCTTTCCCGGAGCGGGTGGGTGCTTTTGCGGTGCTCGTGGCGGGCCCGGCAAGCACCGCGGAACATATTGCTTATGCCCATCTGCAAAATCTGGCGATTCGCCTGGATCCGCGCTGGCGCGGCGGGCATTATTACGATGCCGAACCCGATGAGAGCGGGGTGAGCGGCCCGGATGCCGGGCTCGGCCTCGCCCGTGAAATAGCGCATTTAACTTATCGCTGCGCCCCGGAGCTGGCGGCGCGTTTCGGGCGCACCCCGCAGGAGGGCGAAGATCCGCTGCGCGGGGGCCGTTACGCGGTGCAATCTTATTTGGATTATCACGGCGCAAAATTAGTGGCGCGTTTTGACGCGAATTCCTACCTGACAATCAGCCAGGCATTTATTACTCACGATATTGGGCGCGGGCGAGGCGGCACCGCGCAGGTGGTAGCGGGGCTGAAGCAGCCGGCGCTCGTCGTCGCCGTTGATTCTGATCGGCTTTTTTATCCGCAGCATATGGCGGACTTGGCCGCGGCTTTGTCCGGGGCGCGCCCGCTCCAGACCGTGCATTCCGCGCACGGTCACGATGGTTTCCTTATCGAAAATAATGAGGTTTCTGCGATTATTGCGGATTTCCTCGCCGAGGTGGCGCCGGTGGAAATCGCGCCGGTTGCAACCGCCCGGGAGGGCGCTACCCTTTAGCCACCGCGCCGCCCGCTTCTCGGCCCGTTACTCGCCGAATTGCGACCAGTCTTCGCCGAGCACGGTGCCGCGTGCGTCGATCATCACGTGCCCGGCTTTACCGCCGGCGTGCAACCATCCGGTGTAGATGAGGTCCTCGGGCGCGGGGCAGGTGCCTTCGCATTCGGGCAGTTCGGCGGCCGCGGCTTTCACTCGCACGAATACTTCCGCGCTTTCCAGCTGCTCGGCGGTCAATCCGATCTGAGCGGCGCGTTCGCGCACGAGGGTGGTGGCGCGGGTGAAGAGCGCGGCGTCGAGCTGGGTGTAGTCGAAGGTGGGGACGCGCTCGAAACGGAAGGGCCGCGAGGCCGCGAAGCCGTAGGGCGTGGTATCGCGCGGAAGCGCCCAGGAGTAGGTGACCGCGGCGTTATTGTGTTCGCCCACGGGAACGTCAATTTCGAGGCGGCGTTCGCGCACGAGGGCCCGGAACGCTTGCGTGGTCCCGGCTTCTTTTTCAATATCGACGACGGCGACACTCAGGTCTTCAGCCCCGCCCGTGAAATAGGAGCGCAGTGGGCCGCCGCCCCAGTCTTTGATTTGGGTGGTGACGATGCGGATGGCTTGGGGTGGGTTGAGGAGGGTGGGCAGGAGGGTGCCGCCCAGAAATAATGCGATGCCCGTGAGCGTGGCGGTGAGGGGGCGGAGTGGGTGGTCGTGCGCGGCAGCGGTGTGGAGATAGCGGTAGCGCAAATAAATAATGCCGCCCAGCACGGTGAGTGCGCCGATCACGATGAGGCTGATGTAGAGGGTGCCGTGCCAGTCGTTCATCCAGAGCAGGGGGAGGGCGCCGAGGATAAGTCCGAAACCGAGCGCGGGTAGCAGCCGGGTGGCTGTTTCCCAAAAGCCGGGTTGGCGTTGGGTTGTGGGCACGGGCCGCTCCTCCCTATGTGATGGGCTATTATGGGGATTCTACCGAACTCCCCATCCAAAATAACCGATAATTTTATATAACGAAAACCCAAATTGAGAATCTATTTCGCTATTTGCATATTGGGACAGATTTCCCTTGAAGCCCATCTGCCCGTAGAATCCTAAATGGGGAAAGATTCCAGCTCTCCCCACCGCGCAACGGAGCGCACGCTACCCAACCGGGCAAACTCGCTTCATTGGGTGGTAACAACCGAGACGGAGGTTCCATCATGAAACGGGAAACAACAACCCCCAACCGCTCATGAAGCCCCTCGAATCTCGGAGATCCTTCTCGGCCCTGTTCATTGCGGGCTTCTTGAGCGTCATCGCGGTTTTTTCACTGGCTTCCATAGGTGTTGAGCTCCCGTACCGGAACAAGGTTGTGCAGAAGAGTGGACTTTTATACACCGAAGATAAGTCACAAGCGTCTCTCGCCTATCGGCCTGATCATGCGTTCATCGATTCTCACCTTCTGAGCGTCCTCTACGTGGAACCCTTAGGGCCAGAGATTCCACCACCCTTGGGGCTTGATACCTGGCCCGCAGCGGGGAACACGGCAGTTAATCGTTCTGCTCTCCCCTACCGCGATCTTATTGAGAGCCAATTCGGCCCCATAACAGCAATCATTGACGACTCTGCAACCCTTGAGGGCGAACTACTGGTTATCAGTCGCCCCGCAAACACCGATGCTTTGCCCGAGCTTGCCCGGGCAGGATCTCAAGCATCACTCTCCTTGGGATTCACCACAGATCCAAACAATACGCCCGGTTTCCGTTTCAGCATTGTGATGTACGAGGACTGGGCCAAAAACCTTCTCCCGCTCGCGCTAATTGTTATCGTCCTACCCACTTTCCTCTACGTCTTGGCATGCCGTAAGAATTTTCAGAGCAGCATTGCGCAGGAGCAATTCATTCTTCAATGCGTGGGGGCGCGGCGCAGTCACCTCATTCGGCACGCCAGTACCCGAGTCATTCCGCCAGTATTACTCGGTGGACTAGCGGGCAGCGCCGCGGTCACCATTCTCATGAGCGGTGTTATTCGCCTGCCTTTCACCGGATTCCACTTCCACCCACAGGCATTTCTCCCCCAGCTAGGCTGGATCATCCTCGCCTTGCTAGTCACACTCGCTGCGCTCGCGCTGTTTTTCGCCTGGCCCCGCCTCACACTTTCGATGCGCCCAGCTCGGCAAAAAAGGAAGCATCCTCGGCTTGGCCTAGCTCTCTTCACTATCGGGATTCTCTTGGCAGCAGGATTCCAATGGTATCTCTGGTGGATTCCCTTGGAAATCGCTTCTGCCGCCATTCCTATAGGTATTATTCTGGTCCTGCTCGGCCTGCCGGCAACCTTCACGCTGCTTACCCGTGCCGCGGCAAGCCTCGCCACCAGATCCCGCCGGGATCGCCTTACTGATCTCACCACCCGCTGGGTTATGCGCCATCCCGAGGTAGCTTCCCGCTCCGGCACCCTCGCGGGCTGTTTCCTCATTATCGGAACCCTGCTAATCGCTTGCTTCAACGCGGTCGCGGATACCGATAAGGAGATGCCGCCTCTGCCTGAGCACCTCAGCGCAGTTGATTCCTCTTTTGTGTGCCGCCCCAATACTCCGGGCTGCCTCGAAAATGCCGCTGCTCAGATTCACGCGGCCCGTCCGGATGCCGCCATTATCGCCGCCGGCAACGGAATCGGAGTGGTCCCGCTAGAAGCCGGGCAGGTTGCTCCAGAAAATCTAGAGCTGGTGCTCTCCGATTACCTTGCCCCGTTATATGGCGCACCGAAGAAAGATCTCCCCGAAAACCTAAACCGCGGCGGGCTCGTCACCCTCATCGAATCAGATGGCCCAGATTCTGGAGAAAAGCTCCTCAGCCAAATCCACAGCTTGGACCTGGGCAGCCCGATCCCCGCGCTATCCGCACCGCTAGGTGAAGATAGCCGCGGACTGGCACAAATCTACCGCCAGCATTCCACCTGGCTCAGTCTCTTTACTACCTTTGCTTTCGTCTGCGGGCTGCTGGTGGTGTGGCTGAATTTCTCCCGCGAAGCCGAAGCCCAGGCGCGCGATGCCGCCGCTATCACGGCACTCACCGGGCAAACCCGCACGGTTGCCCGCATCCTCGCCCGGCGCACCCTCGCTACCAATATCGTGACCGGGATCGCTGCCCTCGCGGTCGGCACCTTCCTGGCACGGCAATTCTTACTGCCCGGAACCGGATTTATCCCCTGGGAGTTCATCCTCACCATCGCCGCGATCTACGGCTGTTTCATCGCCGCGCAATCCATTCTTGTGTATCGCCGGCTAACCGCACGGGCCCGCGCGTGGCGCCCGGGAAAGGATCACCATGAGTATTCTGCACTGTGACAACCTCGTCTGCGGCTACACCCACCCGCTGTTCAGCCCCATCACGTTCACCCTCAACGGCGGGGACACCCTCACCGTCATGGGCCGCTCCGGCGTGGGGAAAACAACCCTCCTCACCACGATTCTGGGGATGCATAAACCCATCTCCGGCACCATCGAGGTGACCGACACCAATATCCACCGCCTCCCCTTCAACCGCCTCGCGCGCCTGCGTTCCACAACCATTGGCACCGTTTTCCAGCACGGCGAACTCATGGCCGGATACACCGCCCTCGATAACGTGATGCTTCCGCGCCTACTGTGGAACCGTCATGATGGCGACGTCGCCACCGAAGCCAGCGAGCTCCTCGGCACCCTAGGTGTCCTCCCCCAAACGATGGCTGAAAACCTCTCCGGCGGAGAACGCCAGCGGGTAGCGCTGGCCCGGGCGCTCATTAATCACCCGCGCCTGCTGGTGGCTGATGAACCGACCGGAGCGCTGGATACCGAGCTGCGCGATGAAGTCCTCAGCCTCATCCTCGATACCGTGCGCGAACGCGATTGCGCCCTGCTGCTCGTCACCCACGACCCAAGCATCGCCGCCCGCACCGACCGCACCCTCGTCCTCCAGCCGATTCTCCCACCGAACGCCGAGCTAAAGGAGGCACGTGCTACCGCTGCCGCGGGGTAATCGGGCATGATAGGTTGTCCCTGAGAACACCGGGGTTCTCATCACTTTCCTCGAGATTGCGAAGAATCATGAAACCCAACCGTGTTCTTGCGATTATTATCCTCATCGGCATCGCGATTGTTATCGGGACGATTCTCTACGCCTCCCAGCTTTACTGGCCCAAGGTTGCCGATGAATATCCCTCAACACGGTCCGATCTGATCGCCCTGGTTTTCTTCGGAGGATTCCTCCTGCTTCCGCTGCTCGCCTCGGCGCTGTGGGCAACGATGCCACAAACATCCACGGCAAAGAAAGCACTCGGCGCAATCGGATGCATGGCCCTCGCAATCGTAGGCTTCGTGATTTTCCGGTGGGGGCCGGAATGGATGGATACGCTGCGCGGCTATACCGATTTCCCGGTGTTCTACCGCAGCGTCAATACAATCTCGGAAACCGCTATTGCCCTAGCCCCATTCCTCCTGGTCACGCTGGTGACCGCGATCCTGGCCTTGCGAAAGACCCGAAGAACACCACGCGGGCGGTAAAATCGAGGAAAAGCCGAAAGGATGAACGTGACTCGAGCCGCCACACCCCACCACCCCGCGCTCGCGTGGGAACCCGACCTCCTCGGCGCCGGTTACGAACGCCTCACCCTTGCTCTTCCCAACGACGACGAAGGCGCCGTCGTCGCCACCCTTATCCGCGCGCTGCCACCCGCAAGCGCGCCTGCCCCGAGCTTTGCTTTCCTCGCCATTCACGGCTGGAATGACATGTTCTACCAGTGGGCTCTTGCCGAAGCGGTCACAGCTGCCGGCGGGGCTTTCTACGCAATTGACCTGCGTAAATATGGCCGCTCCTGGGATTCGCAGCGGCAAAGCTACGGCTACACGGATAGCATGCGGGTGTATTTTGCCGATATTGATGCCGCCCTGGCCGCTATGCGAACCGACCTCCCCGCGCGCTTCGGCCCCGCCGCAGCCCAGCTCCCCACCATCCTGTACGGGCATTCCACCGGCGGCCTCACCGCCACCCTCTACGCCGGGTCACGCCGCGGGAAAGACCTGGCTGGCCTGGTGCTTAATTCCCCGTGGTTGGATTTGCAGGTGGGCGCGGCCGGGAGCGCCGTCGTCGTACCTGTGGCGGAACTGGCGGCGCGTACCGCACCGAAAAAACCGCTGCCCGTACACGACCCGGGCTTTTACGGAATGGTGCTCGACGCGTGGCGCCCGGAAGGAATGACGCGGGTGCCCGGGGCGCCGGAAGGCACCAGCGATCCGTTTTGGACCACCGGGTGGACGCCGGCCTGGGATATGCGCCCGGATCCCGCGCCGATTCGCGGCGGCTGGCTGCACGCGGTCATTCGGGCACAGCGGTACGTGGCGCGGAATGTGCGGCTGCGGCTGCCGGTGCTCATGCTCACCGCTGCGCGCAGCATCGTGGCCACCGCGTGGAGCGAGGAACTGCGCGGGGCCGATACGGTTTTGGACGTTGAGCAGATGTGGGCGCGGGCCGCGGAAATTGCCAGCGATGTGCATATCCTGAAATTGGATCATGCCGTGCATGACGTACTGCTCTCCCGCGCGCCGGTGCGCGAAGCCGGATTCGCGGAGATTCGGGAGTTTTGCCAGCGGCAGGTGCGGCGGGAGCAGCGGGCGCGCTAAAGGCAGCATATGAAAAGGGGAGGCTCCCGGAAAATCCGGGGCCTCCCCTTTCTCTTGCACTAGGTGCTGCTAGTTGTTAGCGGCGGACGATGGGGGTATCAACACCATCCCCGTCCCAGTCACCAACCAGCATCTGGTCACCAGCCCGGCCATAATGCAAGGTGATATCAGCGTTCCCGCTCTTGAGCGAGTTCGCCACAAACACCTGGTTACCACGCCGAACAGCGAAGGTATCCTTACCATCGCCATCCCAGTCACCAACAAAGATCTGGTCACCGGCCCGGCCGTAGGAGAAGGATGTTTCAGCCTTGCCGCCCGTGAGGGTGTTATTCACGAAGAACACATTCCCACGCTGCACCGCGAAGGTATCCTTGCCATCCCCGTCGAAATCACCGGCGAGCAGCACGTCGGCCTCGCGCCCGAAGCTGAATACCTGGTCGGCATCCCCCGAGCGGATCGAGTTGAGGACGAATACCTGGTTGCCGCGGCGTACCGCGAAGGTATCCTTACCGTCTCCGTCCCAGTCACCAACCACGATGGTGTCATCGGCGCGCCCGAAGGAAATCACTTCATCAGCCACGCCTCCGGTGAGGCTGTTCTGAATGAAGATCTGGTTACCGCGGCGCACCGCCAAGGTTTCCTTGCCGTCTCCATCCCAGTCACCGATCAACACTTGGTCTGCGGCTCGCCCGTAGGAGAAGACCTGCTGAGCAACCGTGGAGACCCAATCGTTGGACAGGTAGAACACGTTCCCGGTATCACCCGGCTTGCTCGGCGTGCCCGGTTCGGGCGCCGGAGTACCAGGCGTACCCGGCGTCGGGTTCGGCGCAGGAGTCGGGTTCGGCTCCGGCTGGCCCGGCGTCGGATCCGGAGTACCCGGTGTGCCCGGCTCACCCGGAGTGGGAGACGGCGCCGGAGCGCTCTCCTGAGTCACCGTAACCTTAACGGTCTTGGTCACGGCAGCCCCGGCAGCATCGGTGGCAATGAGGGTCACCGTATTCTCGCCCGGGTTGAGCACTGTGCCCGATGCCAGGGTGAGAGCGGTATCGCCCGCGGCCCCAGCTGCGCCGTCGTCCTTCACCGTGTACTTGGCGAGTACCTCGGCGGCCAGGGCCTGCCGGTCAAGAGCGCCGGCGGGCGCCGTGAGTTCCACGGTGTCCGGGCCCTCGATCACGGGCAGGCTGTCCTTCGTGAAGGAGATGGACTGCGCGGTGGAGTTACCGGCCAGGTCGGTACCTTCCACCGTGAGGGTGTAGGTACCGGCCGCCAGCTCCGCGGTTTCCACGGTGTAGTTGAGAGCGGTCGCGGCATCACCGGTGGTATCGCCAGCTGCGGCGTCGTCGGCAACCGGAGCATCGGCCTCAGCCATAAGTCCAGCCGCATCCTTCACGCCCGCAACCACGCGTGCGGCGTCGTCCTTATCCGCCACGCCGTTCGCATCGGTCTTGACGGCCTTCGCGGCATCCGCACCGTTCGCACCGGCATCGTTTCCTCCACCGAAGTAGGTCTTGACGTCCACGAGGCTGTCCTCAACGGTCTGGCCGAGCAGGCCCGCATCGGTGCTCTGCTCGCTGAGCACGTTCCCGTTGAGGAGAACGCGCGCGGCCTTGAGGTTGGGGTCGGTCACGCTGGTGGCAATGGCAGCGCCGTCGCGAATAACCGCGCCGTCCGTGCCGTCGATGCTCACCGCCGGGCCTTCCTTATCCACCACCACGGGGATGGTGTTGAGCAGGGTATTGCCCATGCTGTCACCGAATTGCACAAGGACCGTATCGCCGTCCGCAACCGGGAATGCCTGGTTGAAGCTGCGGGTATTGGTCTTGGTGCCGCCCACGGTGTGGTCGATAATGCTGCGCACCACCGAACCGTTGATCTTGAGTTCGTAGCCCCAGGCGTCATCGGAAGCGGTACCCGCGAAGGTGACCTCATCCGAATTCGCGTAGAGCACGCCGTTGTACAGGGTCGGTTCCGTGAAGGACACCTTGGGGTACCCGGTATCCCAGAACACGCGCAGGATGCTATCCATGCGGACCTTACCTTCGGTATCGGTCACCTTCATGTGGAAGGCGTTAATACCGGTGGTCACCGGCACCGCGGTTTCGAAGGTGCCATCGGCCTGCACGCTCACGTTAATCGGGTCCGGAACCACGTAGGCGCCGGCCTCGTTCACGGTCACGCGCGGCTGGAGCACAAAGGCGGACACGCCCTGCGCCTTACCGCGCAGCACCAGCTTGCCGTCCGCCGTGGTTTCCGCGGTGGACATATCCGGCAGGCAGGTGGTGCCGAAGCACTGCACATTCGTGAAGGTGGGTGCTTGGTACGACGACGTATCTTCCGCCACGACCTCCCGGCCTTCGTAGGTGACCGTTTCGGTGGTGGTATTCCCACCATCGGAGGCCACCACGGTGGCGCTGACGGCGTCAGCTTCCGGGGTGAAGGTCGTGGTGAATCCGCCGCTGGCATCCACCGTGACATCCTTGCCATTCACCTTGACGGTGAGGGTGGCGCCGGCGCGCTCATCGCGCACATTACCGGTGATCGTAACCGAACCATCCTCAGCCACCGGCTGCTTACCGCCGGCATTAAGGGAGGTAATCGCCACGCTCGGGGCCACCGTATCGTAGGTGACGGTGAGCACCGTGCGGGTGATTTCGCGGCCGTTATCACCGTAGGCAACCACGGGGATCTCCTGGGTACCCGCGGTGAGCGGGACCTGAGCGGCGAAGAATCCACCACCGAGCTCCGCATCGGTGCCGGCCACGCTCACGCGGGCCACCGCATCGGAGGCCAGGCCGAAGACGGTCAGCTTGCCGTCCTTGACGAGGCGGTGATTCGGGGTGAAGACCTGGGTGTTGTAGGTGTTCAGGCTCGGGATCTCGATGGCGTTCGCGCCCAGCACCTTGGTGACCATGGTGTTATTCATGCCCTGGTCAGCCACGGTAACGATCACGTAGGAAACGCCTTCGGGGAGCACCACTTCGAAGGAAGAATCGGAATTCTTGGTAACCGGCTTGATCTGGGTGCCCTTATCCGTTTCCACCATCGGCGAGGAGAAAATCCCCGATCCGGTTTCAGTCACGGTGAAGGGCAGGATCTTCTGGCCGTCACGCTCGAAGGGTTCACCCACGGAAACTTCGGGGGCAACGGTATCCACACCGAAGGGCATATCGAGGGTCTGCCAGTCGAAACGATCACCCAGGCGCGCCTTGACGCGGTAGGTGTAGCGCCCGTCCGGAATCGCCTTGAAGCTCGCGCTGGCCGCATCCCACACCGTGCCATCGAAAGCATGGGTGCGGTAGGCCTGCGCAATATTCTTCGTGCCCAGGGCAGTACCGGCGATCTGGCGGGAAAGTTCCTGTTCCTCACCCACGCGCGTCACGAGCTTGCCGGCCGCATCGTAGATTTCGAACTGGGCTTCTTCCGCGTTACGCAGCTGCGTCAGGTTCGGGACAACCGCATCAACGTTATTGTCCTTATTGGGCGAGAGCCAGAATTCCCCGAAGATATTGTTCTTCATGGGCAGGGTCATCCCGAAGATCGTGGTGGTCAGCTGGGAGGTGGAGGTATTTCCCTCACCCCAGGTCTGGCCCGGAGCCACGAAAATGGGTTCGGCGTTCCAGTCCCCGGCGAAGCCCAGGTAGGGCACCTTAATATCCGGGGTTTCCTGCACGCCTTCGAGGACCGCCCAGCCTTCCACGAAGTGGTTACCCTTGCTCGGGGTGAGCGTGAAGGTGACCTGCGTGGTTTCCCCGGGCGCCACGGTGAGGACCTTGCGGTCCGCCGTCAGCGTTTCCTTGGAAATGAAGGTGGAGGTGGTGTCGTTCGCGTTATTCGTTTCATTCACGACTTCCTGGCGCGGAATCGCGTAGGCGGCTTCCTTATCGCCGTGGTTGGTGAGGGTCACGGTGAAGGACACCGGCCCGTTCACCTGACCCAGGGCCACCGAATTGGCGCCGTCCACGCGGGCGTGCACCTGGGAAGCCAGGGCGTGATCCACGCGCACCAAACCGGCGCCGATCTGGCGCGGAGCGTAAGGAACGCCGTCGTGCCGCGGAATCTCCGCGGTGTTCATGAGCAGCGTTTCCGCCAGGCTGAGGCGATCCGCCCGAGACATCTCCGGGAAGCGCTCACCGAGCACCTGGAGCACGCTGGCCATGGAGCCGGCCACGTTCGGGGCGGCCATGGAAGTACCGGACATTGAGCCGTAGGTATTGGAATTCAGCGTGGAGTAGACGTTGCCGCCCACACCCGAAATATTCGGCTTGAAGTCCAGGTTGGAGGTCGGGCCCCAGGAGGTGAAGTTGGAGGGCGCGCCGGCCGTGGCCGAGGGCGTGGTCCGAGCTTCATCCGTGAGGGCGATGGTGACCGTTGTTCCGGCCTTGATCGCCTCCACGAGGCGCAGCGCATCGGAGCGGAACATCACGCCACCGGGGAAGGTGTATTCGTCAATACCGCCCATGGAGATCATGGAATCCCCGCCGGCTTCGTGGTTGTAAATAATCACACCGGCCGCACCGGCTTTTTGCGCATTACCGAACTTTTCCCCGAAGGTGATGCCGCCACGCTCAATAAGAGCATATTTACCGGCGGTGTTTTCCGGGAATTCTTCCGGCTTACCGGTGCCGGCGGCTACCGCTTCGCGGGCCACATTATCCGGCTTACCGGTGGCAAGTTCGTAGAAAATATCTTCAGACTTGTCCCCCACGGTCACGCGGGCGACCGAGCGGGTTTCGAAATTATTATCAATCGAGGCAACCGAAAGCGTGGCATCGTGAGCCGAGGGCGAGCCAATAACGCCGTCGTCCCATTTACCGAACATATCGTCTTCCCCGCCGCTCGGCGAGAAATTGAGCCCGGAGTTACCGGCGGAAATCACCGGGAGCACGCCCTTAGCGCGCGCTTCTTCAATGGCCAGGCCCGCGCCGTTGGAGTATCCGAAGCCGTTATCGGAGCCCAGCGAGAGGTTAATAACGTCGGCGCCCAGCTTCACGGAATCTTCAATGGCGGCAATAATATCGCCGTCAGCCGCGCCGCCGGCACGTGCCGGGTCATTGGAGAAGACCTTCATTGCCAGCAGCTGGGCATTGGGGGCCATGCCTTCCACCCGGCCGGTGGTCGCGAAGGTTTGGCCTTCATCCAGGCCGTTTGCCGCGGCAATACCCGCCACGTGCATGCCGTGCATGGACGAGGTGGTATCGACGATCTCGAAATTATCATCGGCGTAGTTGTAGCCGTTGGGAACCTTGCACGTGAAAGCGGGATTCGCAGCGGTATTAATATTCTTAATCTTCGCGGTATCGCAATTATCGATGCGCATATCACGGTGAGTCGGGTCGATACCCGTGTCCACAATCGCAATAACCATGCCGGTGCCATCCGCGCCGGCATCAGCCAGGGCCGCGGGCGCGCCCTGCATATCGCGCGAGGCATCTTCGAGGGGCACATTTTCCTGCGGCTGCGTTGCGAGGGCGCCCTGGGCGAGCGCCTGCGTGGCACCCGCGTTCTGGGCGAGCGCGCTTTGGGCGACGGCGCGGGAAATATCCGCAGCGCGCTCGGTCGCGGCCACGTCTGTTGTCTGGTAGACGCGCTCACGCTTGACCGAGGCCACCGCAGCTTCCGCTTCCAGAGCCGCCATCTTATCCGCCGGCATCGTCGCGGCGAAACCATTGACGAGGTAGCCGAACTGGCGCTCAAGCTGCAGACCGTACTTCTCCGACCACTGTGCCACCAGGTCTTCCTGCGTGGCCAGGCTCTGCGCCTCACCGGTATCGCTGCCTAGGCGAGACTGGTCCTTGAGGAGCACAATAACCCGCACCCGCTCATTGGAGCCCTGCAGATCCTGGAAGGCAGCCAGCTCGGGGTTATCGGGAGAGAAGAGACCGGCAAAAGCGCCGGCGGGATTCGACGGCGCTGGCTGATCCGCAGCGAGCGCCGGAGTAGTGAGTACGCTTAAGGCGAGCGCAGCCGTGACGGATAATCCGCCCAGGCGGCGCCAGTTAAAACCTGTCACACCTTCTCCTAACTTCGTGACGGGAGGGATCCCGTCGGGGAATCCGGTGTTGTCATTCCTGCACGGAGGCCAGGGATCGGGAGAGGTAGGGCGACGGCGCACGCGGCGCAGCCTCCCCACCCCGCCGCGCATATCTACCAACCAGTGGAGAAGTTATGCACCCCTCCCGCTCAGCCTCTCACCCTTGAGCGATAGACCGGCAGTGCGTGACGCGTGGGAATACCGGATGCGGGCTATCATCGCAAAGAATGGTGCGCATCCGTCCAGAGCGTCCACAACGTGAACACTTCCGTTAGGCCATTGATATTTATGCGCTTAAAATTCGGCGCGCCCGTTACTGGCGCGGCTGCCGGATCAGCGGCCAGGGATCCAGAGTTTCCAAGGCCGCAACAATAGAAAGCAGCAGCTGTTCTTCCCCGAAGCGGGTGGCGCCCACGTGCACCCCGAAGGGCAACTCCGTGCCATCGACTTCCGCGCGGTGGATCGGGATGGCGACCGCGGCCGGTCCAAACATATTCCAGGAGCTGGTCCACGGGCTCACAATGCACTGGCGCCGGAAATCTTCAGCCGGATCATCCGGGCAGCACACCCAGGCCGGGTCGGCCGGCGGAGTACCGAGCGCCGGACTCACAATCACGTCATAATCCGCGAAAGCCTCCCCCATGCGCCGGGCAATGGCGTACATTCCCTGCAAGCCGGCCATAAGCTGCGGCGCGGATGCCTCCCGCCCGCGAGCGCGCAGCCACCGACTCATCGGGGTGAGGAGCTCCTCGCGTTCGGGCGGGAGCGGAATGGCAGCCGCGCCCGCCTGCCAGATCGGCATAAAGGATTGCCAGGCTTCCGGCCCGAAGGGCCGCGCAATCTGCTCCACCCGCGCACCCATAGCACGGAAATCTTCCGCGGCCCGCGCCACCGCGTCCAGGCAGGCGGGGTGGATCTCGGTATCAACATTGAGCGGTTCGGTGAGCACCCCCACCCGCAGGTCAGCCAAGGCCAGCGCCCGGCTGCGCGATTGCGGCCCGCACCCGAATTCCGCATCCAGGGTGGCCAGGTAGTCCCCCGCTCCCGGGTAGGGGCTCCAATCCCCGGGCCGGCGCCGCGCAATAATATCGAGCCCGGCCGCCAAATCGCGGGCGGTACGAGCCAGCACCCCGGCGGTGGCCAGCCCGCTATCGGAGAAGAAGGAGGATCCGGGTCCGGGTGAGACCAGCCCGCGGCTGGGTTTGATGCCGAGTACCCCGCAGTGCGCGGCGGGAATGCGGACCGAGCCGCCGCCGTCGTTCCCGTGCGCGATGGGGACTACGCCGGCCGCAACCGCCGCGGCCGCTCCCCCGGAGGATCCGCCGGCGCTGCGGGCCAGGTCCCAGGGGGTGCGCGCCGGGGTAAGGCCGGCCGGTTCGGTGTAGCCGACGAAACCGAATTCCGGGGTGGTGGTTTTTCCGATGGTCACGGTGCCGGCGTCCAGGATGGACTGGGCGACCCCGCCGGTGGTGGTGGCGACATTTCCGCGCATGGCCCGCGAGCCGTATTCGGTGGGCAGGCCGGCCACGTCGTCGAGGTCTTTGATGGGGAAAGGCACCCCGGTGAGCGGCCCTCCCCTGCCCTCTTTCAGTTGCGCGGCGGCGGCGTGGGCCTGCCGCAGCGAGAATTCTTCTGCGATATGCGTGAATGCGCCCACCGCGGCGCCGCGGCTGCGGGCCCGTTCCAGCACCCGCTCGGTATGCACGACGGGGTCCACACGGCCGGTGCGCATGCGCCGCGCCAGCTGCATGGCAGAAAGATCCAGGGGGTCGACGTTCTCCTCAAGAAATTCCATGTTCACAGTGTACGTGAGATAGGGCACGTTTGCCGCCGGTGGCATATTAAGTTTCGGTGCAATTCTCTTCGCGTTCCGCGCGCCGCTATTCGGTTTCGGTGCGCTTCTCTGCGGTTTCCGTGCCGGCGCGGGCGGCCCAGGGGCCGTGTTTCGCCCGTTCCACGGCTTCTTCGCGCGCCGCGGCGGTGGGGATGGCCAGGTTTTCCATCAGCTCGGCTATCTGTGTGGCGGCATTATTTTCACGACGACGCCGCAAGCTGGCGGCGGTGGCGGCAATCTCTTCCGTGGATAAGTTCTGGGATAGCTTGGCCTTGCCAATAATCTCCGTGACTTTAATATCCACGCCCACGATGGCGCGCAGCATGCGGCGCAGCTGGTCAGGCCGCGCGTGGGTATCGGGGCGCCAGGTACCTCCGTGGTGGGCAATTTCGTGGGCGTCTACTAATTCCCGCAGGGTGGGGATGAGCCAGGCGGGGTCCTCGTGGATAGTGAGCTCGCCGCGCAGGTGCACGGTGAGGTAATTCCAGGTGGGAACCCGGGCCAACGGCGCATCTGCCGGGCCGGGTGGCATATCGGAGGGTGATATATAGGTATTCGGGCCGGTGACCACCATGAGGCAGGGTCCGCTATCACCCGCCTGGGGATTAATACGTGCCATATGGCTGTGGAGGTGGAGAGTGCCGGCGTCGTCGTACTTAATATTAAAAGGAAGGAGGGTGGCGTCCAGGCCGCGCGGGCCGGCCGTTATTAATTCTCCCACCCCGATTTGGGCAGCTAGTTCCACCGCGCGTTCCGGTTCCAACGCAAAACGACTCGCCACGTACATGACAGCCAGTGTAATGCGCGCGGCTACGGCGTGCGCATGACCTCCACCGGGTCACGGTAGGCCGCGAAAATCGCCGGGGGAATGCAGGCGAGCAGCGCCACGAGCACCGCGAGCACCCCCACCGCCACCGAGAAATCGAGGGCAACCGGATTGCCGCTCAGCCGGCAATAACCCCAGGCCGCGGCGATGCCCAGCGCGGTGCCGCCCACGGCCGGGTAGGCAATGCGCGCGATTACCAAGGCCACCAGCCCGCCGCGGGTGATACCGAGGGTGCGGCGCCGGCCCAGGTCGCGGCGGCGGATAAGCACGTCGGCCAGCACCACCGCGGCGATAAAGAGCGCCCCCACCCCGAGAATGAGGATGAGGAGCGCGCGGCCCATGCCCGCGACCTGCCCGGTCACGGCCACGCCCTGTTTCGCCTGGCTGACGGAGCTGCGGATAATGAGTTTGGCGGGGTCGAAATCCCCGAGGGCCGCGAGGGCAACATCGGTGACCGCGGCAATATTTTCGGCGTCGTTGGCCAGTGCGGTCACCCGCACGTAGGCGCCCGAGCCGCCCCCGGCCAGGAGGTAATTATCGAGGTCCTCGAATCCGCCGCTGGGGGTGAAGGAGCCGACCACGGCCCACTGCCGCCCGCCGCGCGATTCCACGTACCCGCTGGGGAAGGCCAGGCGCAGCTGCGGCAGCATGGCTTCGGGCACGATGGCTTCTCCCGGACCGGGATAACGCCCGGCTGTTAATGTAATTATTTTGGAGATGTCGCCACCGGTTTCCACCAGGGCGAACAGCTGGGAGGCCGGGCCGAGCGGCCCATTGACCACGTCCACCGTGCTCCGGTATCCCACTACCCCGGCCACCCCGGAGGTGCCGTGCAGGGTTTCCAGGAATGCTTCGGGGAGCAGCCCAGCGTTTTGTTGATCGATGAGGGTGAGCTGGCGGGCTTGCGGGCCGGTGAGCTGGCGGTGCAGCTCGGCTTCGGTGGCGGCCTGGCGGCCCACCGTCACGAGCGACGCCGCGCACATCACTCCGAGCACCAGGGCCACCAGGATGGTGGTGACCAGGGCCCCGCGCGCATTTTTCGCGCCTTCGCGTAGCAGAACAGCGAATTTCATAGCCGCACCACCTCATCTGCCGCATTGACCACCGTGGGATCGTGGGTGGCAATAATGACACTGCATCCGGATTCCGCGGCTTCGCGCAGGGCGCCGAGCACGAGGTTGGCATTATCCGGGTCGAGGTTTCCGGTTGGTTCGTCGGCCAGGATAAAGGTGGGGGAATTGACGAGGGCGCGGCAGACCGCCACCCGCTGGGCCTGCCCGCCGGAGATTTGCCCGGGCCGGTGGTCGGCGCGGTGTTCCAGGCCCAGGCCGGCCAGGAGTTCGCGGGCGCGGGTGCGGGTGGCTGCCAGCGAATGTCCCGCGTAAAGCCCGGGTTCCATCACGGAATCGAGAACGGGGCGGGTGGGGTCAAGTTCGGAATCTTGAAAAACGAAGCCGATGCGGCGGGCGCGCAGGCGCGAGCGTTCCCGGTCGGTGAGCTCGCTGGCTGCGGCGCCGTCGATAAGGACCTGCCCGGAGCTGGGCGTGAGGGTGAGCCCGAGGAGGTAGAGCAGGGTGGATTTGCCGCGCCCCGAGGCCCCGGTCACCGCGGTAATGGCGGCGGGGGCGAAAACGTGGGTGAGGCCGTCGAAGAGTTCTTCGGCGCCTTTCCGGTAGCGGAAGCGCAGCTCACGGGTGGCGATGCCGGGCGCGTCCATTACTTCGTGCTTTCCGGACTCGGGGTGGCTTCGGTTTCTGCATCTGCGCCGGGGCCGGTTTCTGAGCCTTCGCTAGTGCCCGTGCCTGAATCTGCACCGGGGCCGGTTCCTGAGCCTTCGCGGGAACCTGTATCCGCGCCGGAACCGCCGGGCGCTCCGGAGCCGCTAGGCGCGCCGGACCCACCGGGCGCGCCGGCCTTCTTCGCGTCGGCCAACGCATACACGCTTTCCCCAGCCCGCACTCCCTCAACTACCGCCAGGCCGCCGGCCACAGTCTGAACCGTGACGGTGCGGGGCGCGGCCTCCCCCACGACCCTCACGCTCACGGTCCCATCCGGCATCGTAGAAAGCGCGGAGACCGGCACGGTAGGCCCGGTCACCGCGGGCACAATCTCAATATCGGTAAGTAGATAGGCTTTTTGGCTGGCCGGCAATTCCCCGCACCGAGTGCCGCACAGCAGCCCGCCATCTTCCGCGGTAACAGGGACCTTGACCTGGCCCCCTTCTGTTTCCTCCGGCTCACCGGTAATACCGATGAGGGGCTGTTCACCCAGCTTGACGCGAATACCCATTCCCGGCTGAATCATGGCTTGCTGTTCGCGCGTGATTTCCATATAAAAACTGGGCGTTCCTGACACCGAGTTAATAATATTTTCACTTCCGTTCAGGGCCGCACCGGGCCATGCAATACTGCGGTCCAGGGTGAGCGCAGCTGGTAGTTGCGGCACTGCCACAAGTTCTCCCAGGCCGACGACGCCGCTCTGTTCCTGCCCGCGCGCTTTTTGCCACGCTTTCGTTGCCGCGGTGGTGGCGGGGCCAAATTTCCCATCTGCCACGGTTTGTGAATAACCGAGGGTGGCGAGGAGCCGCTGGTATTGGGAGACATCCTCACCTTCGGTTCCTTCGGCGAGGGGCCGCCAGAAGGGGGTGGAACCTTCTGCCGCGATTACCTCGGTATTTCCGACGGTGTAGAGGGTGTCGCCAGCGTGGAATTCTCCGTCCGCGGCAACGGAGGTGATGGTGCCGTTGAGCTGGTTCACGGCAACTGGTTGTGCCGCGCGTTCTACCGTAGTGGAGAGTGTGAGGGTGCGGCCAATATTTTGCTCGGTTACGGTGACGGTCATTGTCTCCGCTCCCGTTTGGGTGATCCGCTCCGGGGGTTTCAGGGTGGTGCGGCCCGCCCAGAATGCCAGTGCCGCCACGAGGAGGAGTGTTATCACACCTGCGAGGATCTGAATTATTTTCTTGTTCATGGCAGCACGCCTTTCGTGGTAGCCACGCGATCACACGTGAATGGTAAACATCATGGGGTTATTTTATGCCATAGAGCTCTGTGGCAGGAGGGTCACTGGGGCAAACTTTCCACACTTCCACGGGGATCTGGAATTCAAGAGATCCCCCATTATTAGGCCACCAGCGGTGCTCCGGATCGGTATGGAACTTAGCAACATAAGTTTCCCGAGCGGGACGTTTGGAGGTATCAACCTTATAACCATGCGCGGCGAGGCATGGAATATAGTATTCATCCCAGTAGTCCCAGACCACCCGCAATTGATCCTCCGACCAGTCGGTAAGAAATTCTGGATTGAGGAAATACATCGCATAGCATTCGTAACTAGCCAAGTTATATGCCGCCTCTTGCGATTCTGGAATACTCCCATTGGAAGCGACCCCACCTTTGGGATTGACATGGGATCCAAAACCCTTGCCGGTCAAACACTCAGCCATTTTGATATTCGACTGTTCCAATGATTCTTGCCACTCCACGAGCGGAACATCCGGCGGATCCTCAATTTCCAAAAACTCCGCATCACGTTTCAGCCACTGCGCGCGGAATGCGAGTTTCTCTTCCTCCGTGTGATAGCGCGGCGAGATTTTAATCTTCGCTTTCCAGGTATTCGGATCCCATTCGGATGCTGAAGCCGCAGCGGTGCCGTGACTGGTTGCACCGGCACTTCCAGGATCGGAACCACCCGCGGCGCAACCGCCCACCACTATGAGTAACGAACTAAAAACCGGTAGAACTCTATGCTTCATGCAACACCCCTATCGCCAGCAGATCAGTCAATCCCATAAAACTCTGTAATTGGCGGCGTTTCCGGGCACACCTTCATAACTTCCGGCGTGATTCGGAAAGAAAGCTCACCCTTATTATCCGGCCACCACCGATGCTCAGCATCAGAGTAAAACGTCGTCGCGTAAGCTTCCCGCCCCGGACGCTCGGAAGTATCAACTGTGAAGCCATGTGCCGCAAGGCAGGGGATATAGTATTCATCCCAGTAATCCCACTGCATCCGCAACTGATCCTCTGTCAAATTCGCAAGAAACTCTGGGTTAAGGAAGTACATCGATTTACATTCATAGGCTGCCATACCTAAAGCCTCCTGCTGCGATTCAGGGATCGGAGGATCAAACAGAATTCCCCCCTGCGGGGGAACCTCAGCGGAGAACCCTTTACTCCGCAAACACTCCGCATTCTTTTCATTGTCCGCGCGCGGAGAATCCATCCACTCAACTAAAGCAATATCAGGTGGGTTCATAACTCCGATCGTCTCGGCATTACGCTCCAGCCAGCGTTTCCGGAAAGCTAACTTCTCTTCCTCACTTGTAAACTTAGGAGAAATCTCTATATCAGTTTTCCAAGAATCCGGATCCCATTCAGATGCAGCGGACGCTGCCAATTCACTGTCAGCATTGCCAGCAGTTCCGGAATCAGAACCGCCAGCAGCACAGCCAGTCAGCACTGTAAGGACAAACCAGAGAGTAGATCCAATCTTATGTTTCATGGCCGTACCTCATTCCACGCCATAAAACTGGGAAGCTGGAGGAATCTCCGGACAAACCTTTAACACCTCTGGAGGGATTTCGAATTCAAGAGATCCTCCATTGTTTGGCCACCAACGATGCTCAGCATCACTGTAAAACGTCGTGGCATAGGTTTCCCGAACCGGGCGCTTGGAAGTATCTACTTTGAATCCATGCGCGGCCAAACAAGGAATGTAATACTCATCCCAGTAATCCCATATCACCCTCAATTGATCTTCTGACCAATTGGTGAGAAATTCCGGATTCGGAAAATACTTCGCATAACACTCGTACCAGGCAAGGTCGTACGCCTCTTCTTGCGATTCTGGAATACCCGGGTCAAAAGCGACTCCGCCCTGAGGTGGCACATAGGCACTAAAACCCTTTTCTCTGTAACATTCGGCGTGCTTGGTATCCATCAATTCCACAGAGTTTTGCCATTCAACAAGAGCGACATCCGGAGGAGCTTCAATCCCAGAATATTCTGCATTACGTTTCAGCCACTGCGCGCGGAATGCTAGTTTCTCTTCCTCCGTGTGATAGCGCGGCGAAATCTTGATTTTCGCTTTCCAGGTATTCGGATCCCATTCGGACGGTGAAGCTACAGCTGTTTCACTTCCAGTTTCGCCGGCGCTTCCCGAGTCAGAATTACCGCTTGCACAACCACCCACCGCAATAAATAAGGAACTTAAGGTACATAGAATCCTGTTTCTCATCTCTCACGCCTCATTCCAAGCCGTAAAGCTCTGATTCTGGAGGGATATTAGGGCACTTTTTCCATACCTCAGGTGGAATCTGGGTCAGGAGAGCTCCGTCGTTGCTGGGGAACCATCGGTTTACGGCATCAGTGTGAAATGTTGCAACATATGTTTCTCGGGCAGGCCGCTCGGAAGTATCGACGGTAAACCCGTGCGCCGCCAAGCAGGGAATATAGTACTCGTCCCAGTAATCCCATATCACTCGCAATTGATCTTCCGACCAGTCAGTAAGAAATTCCGGATTAGGAAAATACATCGCTTGGCACTCGTACGCAGCAATTTTATACGCCTCATATTGAGACTCCGGAATAGCTGGGTTAAAAATAACTCCGCCCTGCGGTATCGCATGAGCGCTAAAACCTCTTTCCTTGAAGCATTCGGCATTCTTATTATCCATCAATTCCAGAGACCCTTGCCATTCCACAAGCGGAACATCCGGCGGAGTCTCCAATTCCAAAAATTCCGCATCACGTTTCAACCATTGCGCACGGAAAGCGAGTTTCTCCTCTTCCGTCTTGTAACGCGGCGAAATCTTTATCTTCGCCTTCCAACTATTTGGATCCCACTCGGATGCTGAAGTTACAGCTGTTTTACTTCCAGTTTCGCCGGTACTTCCCGAATCAGAACCAGCCTGGGCGCAACCACCCACTGCCATGAGTAGCGAACTGAAGACCGGTACAATCCTATGCTTCATGCGACACCTCTATCCGCTACGCATCAATCGATCCCGTAAAACTCTGTAATTGGTGGCGTTTCCGGACACACCTTCATAACTTCCGGCGTGATTCGGAAAGAAAGCTCACCGTGATTATCCGGCCACCAGCGATGCTCCGGATCAGTATGGAACTTAGCAACATAGGTTTCCCGCCCCGGACGCTCGGAAGTATCAACGGTAAATCCATGTGCCGCCAGGCAGGGAATATAGTATTCATCCCAGTAATCCCACTGCACCCGTAACTGATCCTCTGTCAAATTCGCAAGAAACTCTGGGTTAAGGAAGTACATCGAATGGCACTCATAGAGAGCCATACCGAAAGCCTCCTGCTGCGATTCAGGGATCGGAGGGTCATACATGATTCCCCCTTGCGGAGCAACCTCAGCGGAAAACCCTTTACTCCGCAAACATTCCGCCTGCTTTTCATCGGCCGCATGCGGAGAATCCATCCACTCAACTAAAGCAATATCAGGTGGATCCACCACACCCATCGTCCGAGTATTACGCTCCAGCCAGCGTTTCCGGAAAGCTAGCTTATCTTCCTCACTTGTAAACTTAGGAGAAATCTCTATATCAGACTTCCAAGACTTCGGATCCCATTCGGAGGAAGCCGATGTTTGAGCATTTTCGGCTCCTCCGGAGCCTTCACCTGTGCAGCCGCTAATCGGGATCACCACAGCAACCACTAAACAAAGAAAAAATCTCTTCATTGAGCTTCCCTCCCCCGCTAAATCGAGTGGGTGGCGAGGGGACCTCCCCCGCCACCCACTACAGGATTCAGAACCATCTACCAGTCAATCGGGGTACAGGTAGCATGGGTAGGCGCACGAAGTAGTTCTTCCGCCGAGGCCCTCCAGTTCCCATCGAAATAACGCGAAACGACGCTGGCCCTCAATCTATCGCTCCGAGAATAAAGCGTCTCCCCACGCACCGCAATCGTCATCAATTCATACGTCTGCTGTTGCGCATATACGCCAACATGAGCCTGGTTGAAGTTACATTTCTTGTAGCCACCCACCTGGATAGCACTGGCTGATGGCATAAACGCCACGATTGATAGCAGTGTTGCTGCGAATGCAGCACCTACTTTTCGGATAGTCTTCATGATCTGCCTCCTGTTCATCGTTGAACGGTTGGGACTTGTGACCCTTAACGACGCTCGGATAAGCGCCGTTAACGCTACGCTAAAGGACGTCTTAACCATCTGTCAATACCTTGGTGCCACTTAATTTCGGCAACCACATCGCGTGCACCGGCATCGCATTTAACGGCACACCTGTCGCAATATCGCGCTCAATAGCGTTGCGACTAACACGCTTCACGGAAACGAACGTCCGGGGTGTGCCGCGTCGGCACACCCCGGACGTAGATAGGGCAATTTAGTTATTAGGATTCAGTGCTGAGCCGCAGGGCATAGCTACGGCCCGAAGTCCCACCACTGGCCGTGGCATTTTCCCGGGTATCCACCCGGATGGTATCCCCGTCATGAGCGTCACCTGCGAGGATCATGCGGGCCAGCTGGTCACCGATCTCCCGCTGGATAAGCCGACGTAGCGGGCGAGCCCCGTAAGCCGGATCGTATCCATCCATCGTCAGGTAATCGCGCGCCGCCGGACTCACATCCAGATGCATCCGCCGCTCACCCAGCCGTTGCTCCAACTGCGTGATTTGCAGATCCACAATCTTGCCGATTTCCTCCATGCTCAGCGGATGGAAAACAATCACGTCATCCAAGCGGTTGAGGAACTCCGGCTTGAAGTGCGCACGCACCGCCGCCATGACCGTGTCATATTGGGCCGCCGCATCCATCGTGGGATCAGCCAAAGCCTGAGAACCCAAATTCGAGGTCAGAATAAGGAGGGTATTGCGGAAGTCCACGGTGCGGCCCTGGCCGTCCGTGAGGCGCCCGTCGTCCAAAACCTGGAGCAGAATATCGAACACATCCGGGTGGGCCTTTTCCACTTCGTCAAGCAGAATCACCGAGTAAGGCCGCCGCCGCACCGCTTCGGTGAGCTGGCCGCCTTCCTCATAGCCCACGTATCCCGGAGGTGCCCCGACCAGCCGCGAAACCGAGTGCTTTTCGGCGTACTCCGACATATCGATACGCACCATGGCGCGCTCGTCGTCGAACATAAAGTCCGCCAGCGACTTCGCCAACTCCGTTTTCCCCACACCCGTAGGCCCGAGGAAGAGGAAGGAACCATCGGGCCGGTTCGGATCCTGCACGCCGGCGCGCGAACGGCGCACCGCATCAGAAACCGCCCGCACCGCATCCTGCTGGCCAATAAGGCGATGCCCGATTTCCTCCTCCATATGGAGGAGTTTCTCCGTTTCGCCCTGCATGAGTTTACCCACCGGCACGCCCGTCCAGGCCGCCACCACTTCGGCAACTTCCTCAGAATCCACCCGCTCAGCAATCATCGGTTCATGATCGCGAGCCTGGCCATCCGCTTCGGCCGCTTCCGCCGCGGCAATCTGGCGTTCTACATCAGGAATATCACCGTTTTGGAGCCGCCCGGCATCCTCATACCGGCCCTCGCGAACCGCTAACTCAAACTCGGTGCGCAACTCATCAAGCTTGACCCGCAAATCACCCACCCGGTTACGCCCGGCCTTCTCATTTTCCCACCGAGCGGTCAGGGCAGCTAATTCTTCTTTGCGATCCGCCAATTCCGCACGGATGGTTTCTAGGCGGTCGGCGGTAGCTGCGTCGTCGTCCTGAGTTTCAGAAAGATAGGACTCCTCCATGGTGAGGCGATCCACCTGGCGCTGCAAAACATCGATTTCCTCCGGGGAAGAATCCAATTCCATGCGCAGGCGGGAGGCCGCTTCGTCAATAAGATCAATGGCCTTATCGGGAAGCTGACGGCCGGTAATATACCGATTCGAGAGCTGCGCCGCGGCAACAAGAGCACCGTCCGTAATTGTTACTTTATGGTGCGCTTCGTATTTCGGGGCGATGCCACGCAAAATTGTGATGGTATCTTCCACCGAGGGTTCACCCACGAAAATCTGCTGGAAACGGCGCTCCAAAGCCGGGTCCTTCTCAATATTTTCGCGGTACTCATCCAAGGTGGTAGCACCGATCAACCGCAATTCCCCGCGCGCGAGCATCGGCTTGAGCATATTTCCGGCATCCATGGCGCCTTCGGAACCGCCACCGGCCCCCACGATGGTATGGATCTCATCAATAAAGGTAACGATTTCACCCGCTGCCTCTCTGATTTCATTCAGGACAGCCTTGAAGCGTTCCTCGAATTCACCGCGGTATTTTGCACCGGCCACCATTGCAGCCACATCCAATTGGATGAGCCGCTTACCGCGCAAAGATTCCGGCACATCGCCATTGACCATGCGCTGCGCCAGCCCCTCCACAACGGCGGTTTTCCCAACACCCGGTTCCCCGATGAGCACCGGATTATTCTTGGTACGCCGGGAAAGGACCTGGACCACGCGGCGGATTTCGCTATCGCGGCCGATCACCGGATCCATTTTCCCTTCCCGAGCCATCGCGGTGAGATCCTGACCGTATTTCTCCAGTGCCTGGAATGTGCCTTCCGGATCCGCGCTATCCACCTTCGAGGTGCGCACGCGCGGCAGGGTAGCACGCAGCGCCTCATGCGAGGCACCGGCGTTCCGGAGGATCTCCCCCGCCTGGGACTGCGAAGCCGCAATCGCCATGAGGAGATGCTCGGTAGAAATATAGGCATCACCCAAACTGGTTGCTTCCTTGCCGGCCTCCGAAATCACCCGCGAGAGCGGGCGCGACGCCCCGGGATTTTGCACCGAATCCCCCGCCGAACGCGGCAACGAAGCCAGCGCCCCGGATACTCGCTCCGCGATCTCCACCCGATTAGCCCCCACCGCTTCGAGCAGGGCAAGAGCAATTCCGCCTTCCTGGGCGAGCAGCGCGCTGAGAAGATGCACCGGCTCCACCTGGGGATTGCCCGCATCCGTCGCCGTGCGAATGGCCTGCGCCAAAGCTTCCTGCGACTTCGTTGTTAGTTTATCCATGACAACTCCTTACATCGGCGGCGGCTACCTGTTCACCACTTCGCCGATCCACTCATAGCAACGCAAGCTTTCTTGAGTCTATTCCACTCAAGTTAGAAGATGTAGCAGTTGCGGGTACCAAGCCACTGAAACGCGCGCTACCCTAATTCTTGGGCGCCGCGATAGATCAACTCCGCAATCGGAGCAATATCCCGATTCAAGAAAAGCTCGCGCAGCGCATCCTGGAATTCCTCGAAATACGCTGCCGGAATAGCTATGGCATCGTATCCGTGGGTCATGAGATACCCGGAAGCCATGAGCCGCGCGGTGCGCTTATTACCATCAAAGTAATACTGTGCCAGCGTGGAGGTAGCGAAAAATTGCACCGCGCTCCGCAGCGGATCGCTCTCATCCAGGCGCGCCAGCGAAGCCGTGAAAATCGCGTGCAGCGCAGCCGGATCCTGGGGTGCTTGGTAGTGCGTACCCGCCACGTCCACATTCCCGTGCTGCCCGCGGACCGCACCTTCTCCCCGAAATACGCCGGAATCAATGAGAGAGTGGTAGGTGAGGGTGCGATGGATGCGGTTCTGGGTGTCCTCATCCATCCGGAACAAACCTGCCCGCACTAGATTTGCGACCAACTCATGGGCGGAAACCATCGCCGCCACATCCTCATCGCTGCGCTTGTGGCCGGGTAGCGGGCGTTCTTCGATCAGGGTCACAACCTCAGGGAGGGTCATAGTTTTACCTTCCAGCGTGGCCATGGACCACACGTGCCCCGAGGTAAGAAAGGCGAAGCGCTCAACCGCTTTTTCTGGCGTGCGGGGTGCAATCGCGGGTGCGGCAGGAGCGGGCAACAGAAAAGCGCCAATGCCATCGCCTACAGAGGCCGGCCGCCCGGTAGCTGCGTCGTCGTACCCGTGATACTGCCGCGACCCGAGGCTATACCGCGACATCATCTTCTTTTTCCTTAATCCAGGTGAGCGCCGCAGGAACGTCACCAACCGCGTACGTATCTACAACCGCGCGCCCGACCCCCACGTAATGTTTGAAGAAATCGATCCACTGCGCTCCCGCGCTCACATCCTCGTCAATCGGGAGCACCCACAGGGGCTGCATGCCGCCCCAGGTGGCAGCCGTTTTATCCAGACGATCAATATCGGCTTGCGGAATATAAAAAATAGGTGTGCCGCTCACCGCGTGATCCAGGCTCGCCGACAGCGCAAGAGCCCCAGAAATCCAATAAGTTTTTGTGATGAGCGCGAGGTTGCGCAATAAATCTTTGCCGGTTTTATCGCTGTAGAGCAGTTGCCCGCCCCGTTCCCGCAGCGGCGCGGCCGGCCCACACGCGGCCAGCAACGACGCGCGATCATGGACGCGCCCGGTTTCCTCCAGCCGAGCCAGCTCGCCCTCATCGGTGGCGGTCAGGCGCCCCTCGATTGCGCGAGAGAAAAGACGTACTGCTGCGTTCGGCTCCATACCCGCTATCCTAGCGGCCGCGTGCCGCGTCGCATATTGCGGGGCCGCGCGGAGCCGCCCCGCGGGGCGCACCCGAACCCGCCCGCCTATACTGGATGAATTGCATACCGAATGGAGGAGGAGCGGTGCCGGAAGGTCACGCTATTCATCGTCACGGACGTATTCTCACGGCGCTTTTCGGTGGGGACGCCGTGGCGGCCAGTTCCCCGCAGGGGCGTTTCGCTGAAGGTGCGGCCCTGCTGGACGGATTGCGCGCCGGGCGGGCCCACGCCTGGGGCAAGCATCTTTTCTGGCCTTTCCTTTCCACTTCCGAACAAGCCGCGGCGGGTGGTATTCCTACCGTTGAGCTTGGCGACCCGCAGGCCACCTGGCTCCATATTCATCTAGGCCTTTACGGAAAATGGGCTTTTGCGGGGCCGGGAGTAGCCGGTTTGCACGGCGCCGGGATTCGGGTGAGCCCCACCGAAGATTCGGGGATGCGCAAAACCATCGACGGCGGGCAAGATGGCACAACGCGCCTGGTCGAGGCGCCGACGGGTGGTCGCGATGGTCTACCGGAAGACAATATTCAAGTCCTGGGAGAATTGGCGACGACGCCGACAACTCGCTTGCGCCTCGCCGGGCCGGAGGCGGTTGCCCAGCTCACCGGCCCTGCCCGCTGCGAGATTCTCAGCGGGGAGGAAGTCCTGGGGGTGATTGCGCGGCTCGGCCCCGATCCTATTCGTAATGAGGAGGGTGACCGGCAGCGATTCGTGGCCGGGGCGCGCCGCCGGAAGATCCCGGCCGGCCAGGTGGTGATGGATCAGGCTGTTGTGGCGGGCCCGGGCAATATTTATCGGGCTGATTGTTTGTGGCGCACCGGGATTTCCCCGCTGCGGCCGGCTAATAAAGTTTCCGAATCCCGGTATCGCGAGCTGTGGGATGATCTGGTGCTGTGCATGGGCCGCGATGTGGATTCCGGGATTATTGTGACGATCCCGCCCGAATTCCAGCCCGATCCGATTCCCGAGGGGGATCCGGAGCTCTCACGCTTCGCGGTGTATCACCGCACCGGCCGCCCGTGCGTGCGCTGCGGCGCAATTATCCGGGAGGAACTCATGGCGGGGCGGCGCCTCTTCTGGTGCCCGGGCTGCCAGCGTTAACCCGCGGGTTTTCTGGGGCCGTACCGCGGCGGGCGGGGTTCACCCGATTGCTTTCTTCGAGGTTCGCCGCGGCGGGCGGGGACCATGCGACCTGCACGGTATCTGCTACCGGGCCGATAATAAGCTGGGCTCGGCCCGGAATATCACGGCGGGCACTCACGCCGCGATAGCGAAAATCTCCGGAGAACAGGACGACCGCCGGGGAGGTAGCCAGGAGCCGCCGCCACAGCGGGAGGTGGCTGAGGTGCGAGGGCTCTGCGGTGGCGAGGATCAGGTGCCACCCGAGTTCTGCGGCATCGACGAGTACCTCGGCGAGGGGTGCGAGCGGAGAACTTTGCGGATCAAGAAGTTCGGCATCATCCACCATGACAATAATCGGTGCGGGTGACGGGGATTGTGGCGGGGCGGGCTCGGTGCGGCGGGTTGTATCTGGAGTATGGGCACGGTCCGCCGTGCTGTGCGTTTGGGTGCGGCGGGCGGCGAGTACCTGGGCGAGGGCTTCCATATCCGCCCGGGCCTGCGTGGTGCTTCGGTAACTTCCCGCGATGAGTTCCGGCGGGAGGTACGTGCGCAGATGGCCATGCGGGTCAATAAGGAAGAGCCGCGGGAGCGGGGATATATGCGTTAATTGCCGGGCGAGGAGGCGCAGCGCCGCGGTTTTCCCCGAACCTGCTTCCCCAATAACAAGAGCATGCCCGGTAGCGGCAAGATCAAGAGTGGCTGGCCCGCGATGGCGAGCGCTCATTCCCAGGTGCAACGAATGTAGCGCGGGCTTGTGGAGGCCGCCTCCCGTGAGTAGGTCCTGGTAGGTGAGGTGGGTGGGAAGTTCCCACAGCTGGGGTGCGGGTGGCCCGGACCAGGCCACGCGGATATTGGCGAGGAGATCACCCCGGTCGAGACCGGGTGAGTCCGGGCCCGAGCCGGGTGGATGCGCGGGCGGCGCGGTTGAATATACGGGCGGCGCGGTTGAATATGCGGGCAGGCTCGCTGCCTCTGAGTGAGCGGAGTACGGCTCGGTGGTGGCGAGTAAAAAATGTTCCCCGGCCGGAGTTATCCCCCGGCCCGGGCAGTCCACCGGCACGGTGGCCGCGCGCCGGTGCGGGGCATGGGAATCATAGGGATCAGCCAGGCGCAGCTCCAGTCGGGTGGTGAAAAAATCGCGCAGGTGCGCGGGAATATCGGTGGGGCGCCCGGCCGTGGTAATAATGTGGATGCGGCTAGCAGGGCCACGCTCAATAAGTTCCGTGAGTGGCTCGTCCAGTTCGGGGCGTGCCCGCAGCACCGACCAACCGCGCAGGAAAATAAATATTTCTCCGAAAGGATCGGGGCTGGGCGATTCCCCGCTGCGTGCGGCTTCGCGAGCGCGAAGCATATTCCTCAGCTCAACCAATCCGGCGCGCATCCGCTCCGGCTCGGAATAATCGACCCGGAAACAAATATGCGGCACATTAATAAGGGCTGCGAGCTCGGCCCCTGAAGCATCGCACAGCGCGTACTGCGCTTCGGCCGGGGTATATCCCAGCGCCAACGCCCCGGCAATAGTCCGCAGGGCTTCATCGCATCCGGCTCCCGGAGCACCGAGCACCAGGAGGTGAGAATCCGCGAGATCAATATGGAGCGCTTCGCGGCGTTGGAGCAGGGGAAGATCGCGCTCGCCGAGCGTGAGCCGGAGCGGGGCGGCGCGCTGGCTCGGCGCATATATCCCAAACCGGGCTGAAGTACGCACCGCGATGAGCTCGGTGAGGTGGCGCGGGCGGGTGAGCGGCTCCAACCAGATCGGGTGGGCCCGCGGCCCGGTCCCCCGCAGCGGTGCGAGTGCCGCAGTGAGTGTGGATGGCCCGGTCTGAACCGTGCCCGCCCCGGAAGCTGCATGAGTGAGCGGGGTGGCTGGTGGCCCGGAGCTGCGTCGTCGTACCGCGGGAACCTGAGCCGGGCGGGCCGCGAGCGGCGCAGAAACATAAAACCCGGTGAAGCGATGCGGCGCACCGCCGCAGGCAAGGAAACCGCAACCGGGCTGGGGTGGGAGGTGGGCGGCCTGCGGGGTGCCGATGACCGCGCGAGATTCGTGCTCGGAAAAAGTGCGCAGCGCGATGCGGTAGGACAGGTGGGAATCCAGGCCGCGCAACCGGCCTTCGTCCAGGCGCTGGGTGGCGAGCAGCAGGTGGATGCCGAGCGAGCGGCCCAGGCGGCCGATGGCGACGATGGTGTCGATGAGATCGGGGTGGTCGGTCAGGAGCTCGGCGAATTCGTCAATAATAATAAGGAGTGGCGCGAGAAGCGGGCCGTCATGGGCGCCGCGAGCGCGCGCTGCCTCGTATTCTCCCAGGTGAGAGTGCTGGCCGTGCTCGGCGAGCAGGTGTTGGCGGCGGTTCATTTCCCCGCGCAGGGTTTCCTCCATGCGCTCGCTCAGGGAGCTATCGCGTTCCAGGTTGGTGACCAGGGCCGCGGTGTGGGGCAGCTCGGCGAAAGGATGGAAACTCGCCCCGCCCTTGTAATCGATCAGGACCAGGTTGAGCTGTTCGGGTGAATGGGTGAGGCAGAGCCCGAGGAGGAGCGTGCGCAGCAGCTCCGATTTCCCGGAGCCGGTGGCGCCCACGAGCAGCCCGTGCGGGCCCATCCCACCGGCCGCGGCCTCGTTGAGATCGAGCCACACCAGGGTGCCTTGCGGATCGAGCCCGAGCGGCACGCGCAAGGTGGCGGCCGGGCGGTGAGTTGGAGAAAGCGAGCCGGGGAGCTGCGGAGCGGAGGACTGTAGAACGGGTGACGAAACGGGCGACGGCGTGAGGGATGGCAATCCGAGCAACTTCGCAAAACCCTGCACGCCGGTGGAATCCTGCGAAGCCGAACCGTGAGCCCGGTAGAGCGCCCGGGCACAATAAGCCGCCCCGTCCAGGTCAAGCAAATCGGGAATCCCCGAGCGTACCCCGGTACTATCGGCGAGGCTGAGATGCGCGGGCTCGGCACCATCCGAATAATCCACAAGCGCGACGAGACTGCCGGGTTCGGGAAGCGGGCCCGCTTCATGCTGGGCAGGCCAGTCGCGTGCGAGCGCGCGGGGTTGATCAGCCGGGCCAGCTTCTTCCGAGGGCCGATTTTCGCGCTCTGATTTTTCCCGGACATGCAAAGCGAGGTGGGAAGAGGAGCCTGGGCAATCAGGCTCCCCGGAAGGCCCCTTAATAATAAGGTGTATGGCCTTTCCGAGCCCCGGTTCCGAGACGGCGTACGGGGGCAGCCAACTGAGCCAGCCCGCCTCGGCCTCAGGCACATGATCGCCCGGGATAATAGCGAGATCACCAGGCGAAAAACTCGCCGCGAGCTGGCAGAGGAGGGCCCGCACCCAGGCCCAGGCCGCCTCCCCACTCACCGTCACAGTGGAATACGAAGGCAGGTCGAGGAGTGCAGGTCCGGGGATCGGGCACTGCACCTCCGTGGCACAGCGGTCCCGCGCCCGGCGGGCGGCGTCGTCGCGCTCCCCCGGAGGATCCTCCGCGAGCGTGACAGTATACGGCGGCGCGAGCAGCGCCTGCCCCACCCGGATCGGGCCCGGTGGCGGTGGCGTGCCGCGGCCCAGGCGCAGCGGGAGCACGAGCGGGGCCGGATAACGTTGCGCTTCCTCGCGAGCACAGGCCTCCAGTATGCGGGCAGCTTCGGCTTCGCACCTGGTCAGGGCGGCGAGGTAGTCGCGCCGCGCGCCGTCGCGTTCCCCGGCGTTACGCCGCAGCCCCACGCCCACGTTGAGGAGCGCGAGCGCGAGCATGAGAACCCCGAGCGTTCCCATGAGGAGAAGCAGATGGGGAGAGCGCCGGGTGGTGGACGTGAGAATCACGAGCATCACCACGGATAGCAGCGCGGGAAGGAACATGACGGCGCTCATTTTCTGCCCACTGCCGCGATAACACGCGGGCGGCGCGGGAATGCACAGGGCCTCCATGGCTTCCTCCTTTCGCGAGCGCGCTCTCCTTGCGGCACACCCTAGCGGGGGTCCGGTTTCTTGGCGAACCGTTATCCACAGCTTCGGTACGACGACGCATTTCTCTCGCAAAGAGCCAGCTGGGCTTGTGGATAACTCTCTGGCCTGTGGATGAGCCCTGGTCAGGTTGCGGCCTTCTTGATACCGTGCCCTCACCCCGCGGCTGCGGCGACATGAGCGGGCGGGTATGCCGAGCGGTATGCCGCGCGCCGGGCGGACGAGTGCTCGGGTAAGCGAGTGCTCGGGTAGGCGGGCGCGGTCACCTAAGAACGCAGAAAGGAGGGCATATGGCCGAAGAACTAGCAGAATCGCGCGGCGCGCAGCCGGCGGATATTGCGATTCCCGTCTGCGTGCATTGCGCGGGGCAGCGCGGCGAATTCGAGCTGGCCAGTTCGCTCTCACTAACGGCGCTTATTCCCGAGGTGCTGCGCCTCCTCGCCCCGGATTTTGCGGCTCCCACCTGGACGGTTCGTACCGCCACCGGGCAACGGCTAGATCCAAGCTTGCCGGCAGGCGGCCAGCTCTCCCCCGGAATCTGCCTTTTTATTGACAGACCTGCACCGCCCACGCCCCCGCGCAGCGACCCGGTTCTCAGCCGCATCCGCCATTCCACTCTGAAGGAGCGCGGCGAACTTTCCTCAGCCACACTCCGCAACTGTGCCACGGTGCTGGTGGTGGTATGCGGGCTGGGCCTGGCCGGATATACCGCGCGGGCCGCGCTCCCCCACATGCTCGCCCTTCCCGTACTGGCCGGGCTCGCGCTTGTTTTCCTCGGTCTTGCCCGCGTGAATTGGGCGCATGCTCGCCGGTGGGAAGGCCCAGGTGGGAGCACGCGGGCGCAGCTGGTGGTGTTAGCTCTACTCGCGGCCAGTGGCTGGACGGGGGCAGCCTGCGGATGGCGCGCGGCCCCGCTGGTTTTACCAGGTGCGGGACCGCGTGGGATTGCAGCCGGGAGCCTTCTCCTTATCATCGCGCTGCTAGCCCGGGCGATAGTTCCCGTGCCGGGCGGCCGCAGTATGCTGCTGAGCTGGGCACTTTGTTTGGCGGGCTGGGGCGGCAGCGCCTTGCTTCACGCCCGACTTGCCGAGCCGGCTGCCCTCGTGATCGTGGTGGCCCTGGTGTGCACGGCCCGCCTGATTGCGCCGATTATCTTGCGGTTGAGCGCGCCCCCGCCGGAGGTGTCCGCCGCCGAAATAGCGGATTTACCGGCGGAGCACAGCCCGGAAAACTGGGCCCGCATTCTCATCCTCCGCGCCCTGGGCGGCGAAGCCGGCACGGTCTTCGTGATCGCCGCGCTGCTACCGCTGGCCTACCGCCCGGATATCCTCAGCGCGGCCATATGCGGCACGGCAGTAACTGTGCTCGGGCTGCGTGCCATAAGTATGCGCGCCGACGCCGCGTTTGTACTTCGGCTTGTCTTCTTCCTTCTTCTTGATGTGGAGCTCTGCGTGCTGGCCATGCGGAATCCGGCAGCGCACGCAGCACCGGGCCTTCTTGCTTGCCTGGCCGCTCCGGCGCTGGTGAGTATTCCCGCTCTGTTCCTCGGATATCGGAGCCCTCGGGAAACATTGGAGACACTGGAGAGCCTGGGGGCTACCGAGCATCGGGGCCGCGGCGAGCACTCTGAGGCCCAGCTTCTTCTCATCCGGCGGATGGAGATCGCCGAGCAGATTCTTACCGCGCTGCTTGGCGCCGGGATAGTTATTGCGATCAGCCCATGGTAAACGCGCGCACGATTATGAGCTCCCGCCGTTTTCGGCGCCGCAGTATTGCGGGCGCGTTGTGGTGGGGGCTGCCGGCTCATGAGGAAGCTCCCCGCCCGGGATTAGCAGGGCTGGCCGGAGCCCTTGGGCTTGCCCTGGTGACTGCGGCCGGTACCGGGGCAGCGCGAGCGCTCTCACCGCAACTTCCCGACGGCTGGGAAGATGGCGCTGTTCTCATCGCTGCGGAGAGCGGGGCGCGCTATCTCAGTTCCGGTGGAATTCTCCATCCCCTCACCACCCTGGCTGGCGCTTATCTTTTGTATCCGGAAGGCGTGGCGACCCATGTGCTCCCGGCTGCCCGGCTCGCAGATGTACCGCGCGGGGCGCCCGTGGGAATTCCGGGTGCTCCCGATTCTCTACCAAGCGCAGCCGAGCTGCGTGACCCGTGGCTGGTGGCCTGCCCCGTGACTGTTACAGATTCACGGGAGGGCAACAAAGAAAATATGCAGGGCACGGCCGCGCCGTTATCCCTGGCGGCCTCAGCCCCACTCCCTGAATTCGGTGGGGCGGTGCTGGTGCGAACAACAAGTGGTTTGTGGCTGGTTGCTGCTGAGCAACGCTACCGGGTGGATATACCGGAAGCCGCTTTCCGTAGTGAGTTTCCGGGCTTACCGGTGCTTGAGGCGCCACCGGCGTGGGTGGAACTCTGGTCAGAAGGCCGGGCCCTCACCCCGCTCAGCGTTCCCGCTGCTGGCGAGTCGGCCGGGTATCTTCCTGGCATCGGGGAGGCCCGGGTTGGTGACCTGGTTGTTTTTGCTGGAAGTGATGGCACCCGCACCTGGTTCCACATCAGTTCGGGCGGGGTGCTCGAACCGCTCTCCCCCACCGCGTTCCACCTGTACCGGCTCTCCGAGCACAGCGCTCGGGCGCGGGTATACGCCCTTGATCCGGCAGCTCGCGCCCATCTTAGTTTTCGCGAAACCGGCCCCGGAGACGGCTGGCCCGCTGATCTCGGCGCGCTCACCGCCTCGGCTTCCGCCCCGACTGCTGGTGCGACTGCCGGTATGGATTCCGAGCGTGGTTCCGCTACCGCTTCAAGCCCAACTTCCGATGCCGCGCAGCCCGGCCCCGCGCGGGTATGCACGGCTTTCCACGCGGGAAGCTCGTTCCTGGTGCACGCACCTGATTCCCCGCTGCTACCCAGCGGAGCTGCGCTCGTGGCCGGCACGGATGCGGGAAGTGCCACCCTCTTGCAGGGAAGCACCCTCGTAGATATCGCCGATCTTGACCAGCTGCGCCGGGCCGCGAATTGGGAAAACATCACTCCGCTTGAGATTCCGCCCGCCTGGCGCGCACTCCTTCCCGAGCCGGCCGTGCATCTTTCCGTCGATGAGCTCTGCACCGATCCTGGCGGTACCGCCCGGACCGATATTGCTGCCTGCACCCGGCACCGGCCGTGAATGACCAGACCCACAAGCCCAGGCCGGGGAGAGGATTTTTCCTCCCCGGCCCGGGCTGTGAGTGACACACGTTGGAGATAGTTAGTGGTTGGTTATCCCGGATTTAGCGGGTGGCGCTGGAGCGAGAATTGGCCCGGTAGCGCAGGGTCAAGCCACCGGCAAGCGCGGTGAGCCCGGCCAGGAGCCAGCCCGCGAGTGCCACACCGGTGCGTTGCAGCTCCGGAGGAGTAGCGGGTGGCGTAGCCGGCGGAGTGGTGGGCGGGGTGGCCGGCGGCGTAGCGGGCGGCGTCGTCGGAGGTACCGGTGGTTCTTCGAAGCGAACGGTCTGTTCGCTATCGAGAGGATCGGTGTGCTCGGAAATGAGCCGGTCGCCCAGGTACACCCATTCGAAAAGAACCACCTCGCGGCCGGCTAAAGCACTCGCATCAAAGTCCAGCTTGATGCGGGCGCATTCGCTGGGCGAACCGGGAACGAAGTCGCTGACTTTGCGTACCGGGGTGCCATCCTTCCCGAGCACCGGCGTCCCATCGGGGAACATGGCGGCCGTTTCGATCCGGTAGGTTTCCCCGGGAATAAGCGCTCCGCTGAGTTCGCATACCTCATCGGTGATCACCGCGTCCGCGGTGGCGCTCAGAATCTGATCGCCGCCGGCACCATTTGTTCCCTCGGTACCATCGGTGCCCGCCGAACCATCTTTGCCGCTGGCATGATCAGCAGCACTCGGAGCGCCATCCCGGGCGCGGGTGGCCAGGCGCGTGAACGTCACCGTCTGGTTGGTATCCTTCAGGTCAGCATGCACGGCAATATCCCGCCCGTCCTGACGCAGAGTTTCCGTGGCTACCACCTTGGTGCCGGCCAGAGTTGCGGCGTCGACCTCAAAAACCACCTCGACGCTACCGTTGGGGTGCTCGGGCACGAAGCGGCTGGTGCTGGTGAGCTCGCTGCCACTGGTATCGCGCAGCGGCTGGCCGCTAGCCGGATCCAGGAGCGCCCCGTGGACCTCGTATTCTTTACCGGGAAGCAGGTGCTGATAAGAAACAGTATCCACCAGGGTGACGGTGCCGGTATTGGGCGCGATATGGGTGTCCTCGTGGTGCATGGTGGTGTGGAGGGACGGTTCGCGGGTCACCGTGAACTGCTCGGTCACATCGGTCACGCTGGTGGCCAGTGGCGCCGCCCGATCATCGCCCGCGAAATCGGAGACCACTACGTAGGTGCCCGGCAGGTTCTCCCCGGCCTCATCCTGCTCCATAATCCAGGACGGGTCGCCCACACTGGGATAGAAACCGTTACGGGCGGGAAGTACCACCGGCTGCCCGATTTGGCGGGCGGCCGCGCGGTTCTCATCGGTGACCGCCTGGCCTTCCGGGAAGAACAGCAGGGTGTGGGTTAGCGTCTGAGTATCCGCCCCAAATCCAGCCCCGCCGGTGAAATCGGGGTGGTTCGCGGGTAGGCCGCTCACCCACACATCATCGACCAGGTAGGTGCCGGACTTCGTTTGGCGAATCGAGAGAGCCGAATCGATCTTCCCGGGGTAGCGCACCGACGTTGTTTCATCGGCCAGCCCGAACGTATCCGACCAGCCGGCCTCAATCCACGGCGTGAACTCGGCCGGTTGGTCCTCCGCGAGGACTTCCCACACCCAGGTGTACATTCCGGGTTTGCTCACCGGCTCGCTCAATTCTGCCCGAATCGGGCCCGGACCTTCGGCAACCACCGTTACCGACCCGATTTTTTCCGAGCTGGCCGGGACCACGCCCGGCTCGGGAACGGCCGTGGGTGAGACATACCAGGCGGTGGCCCGGTACGTAACCGGAATAAAGGGGCCATCCTCAAAAGAACCGTTCGTTCCCGGGCGGCGGCTCCATTCCCCATCCCGGAAATTCTCATCGGCGCGGGCCACGAAAGTATCGCTGAGGACCGTGCCGGTATCTACCACTTTCGCATCAGCCACGTGGGATACCCCGAGAGGCCGGAAGGGGAATTCTTCCCGGGAGGTTTCCTCCGGAAGCCCGTAATGATCAGCCCAATCGGCGTGAATATAGCGGGAGTTCTCCCCCTGCTCGTTTTTGCGGACCTCCCATACCCAGGTGACGAAACCGCGTTTGGGAGTGGAAAGTTCCGCGGTGAGAGTCTGCCCCGGGCCGTTCGCTTGGACCGTGACCGAGCCCAGCACCTCGGCTCCTTCAGGAACGGTATCGCTGCGCTGCGGGGTGGTGCGACCCGCCCAATAGGCGGTAGCCCGGTAGGTGACGGGCACATTTTTCCCCCTCACCTGGGTCCATTTTCCGTCCCCGTAATCCTCCTTGACGGCGGTGGTGAGGGTATCGCGAATAACGCCGTCGGTATTAATAGGACGGGTACTCACCTTCGAGGTGCCAAGCGGCTGGAAATCATAAATAACTTCCCAGGTGCGGCCCGGAACATTGCGAGTGAGGGGATCGCTGACCGGGCGGTGGCCGTAGGTGATGGTGTCTTGAACAGTGCCATCAGCCCCGAAAATAGTCAGGGTGGTGCGAACCGGGGTATCGAAAACGGCTGTATAGCTCACCTGGCCATTCCCGGTGGCCGACCACGCCAGCTCCAGCGGCTTGCTATCGGTCACCCCGCTCCAGGTTGCGCTTCCGCTCGCGTCAAAAACCGCCGGGCCGCTGAGGGTAATAACCACGGGAATTCCGGGCAGCCACGCCTCGGAATCATCCGGGTGCACACCGATACCGCGGATGACACCGCTGCGGTCCCCTTCGCCTTCCACGATTCCACTCACGTAGCCGACGGCGGCGCTGGCGCGCGCTTCCCGCACGTAGCTCTGGGCCCGCTCCTCAATATCAGGACGCTGGGTGCGCACCGCCTGCACCAGTTCGTTCACGGTCTCTTGGGCCCGCCCCGGACGCCCCGGATATTCCTTTTCGAAATTAACGTGGATGAGGTAGCTCAACGCAGCCAGGTTGAGATCATCAGCGGTATTTCCTTCATAGCGGTTGAGCAGCCAGGCCATTTGCGGGGTGCTCAGCTGCAATTCCCCCGGCCCGAGCGCCCGGGATTCGGTAAGGGTCGTAATATCGACCATTTCCCCGGGGCCAGGATCGGCATATTTCGCCTGGATACACCAGATGGGATAGCCTTCCACCGCCACCCCGTTAATTGATTGCGTTTCCGCGTAATGGGGGCCGAGGCGGAGGTGGCCAACAATATTCACACCTTTAATTTCGATGCCGCGGCCAACAGAATGATCCCAATCGGCGCGCGCTCCGGCACCGCCGAACAGACCGGCGCCCGCCAGAGCGAACACCATGAGAAAAGCAAGAAATACCCGAATCACATGTGGGGTGGGTTTCGGGCCCGTGGTTATTGCCATGGTGGATACGAGTCCTTTCACAATATTATTTTTTGCATGACGAAATAGAGCCATGATGAAGCTGCTCTACCCGAAGAGGCGAGCCACCGCCCGGTCAGCCGCGCGATAGTTCTGCGAAGCGCATTCCACCTGCTGGCCAATGCGCGCGTATATATCATTCAGGGAACGGGCCGCGGCATGCCATCGCGTTTGCGCGGCTTCGTAGGCTGCCTGAGACTGCCCGTCCCAATCCGCCATCGCGGTGCGTATTCGCGCATCGAGCTGCGCGAGCACCCCCTCGATGCGGGAAGCGTGGGCAGC
Organism: Actinotignum inguinis; assembly: GCF_051265835.1. Classification (NCBI taxonomy): domain Bacteria; kingdom Bacillati; phylum Actinomycetota; class Actinomycetes; order Actinomycetales; family Actinomycetaceae; genus Actinotignum; species Actinotignum inguinis. The sequence goes on from NZ_JBOZDP010000001.1 coordinate 173,650, forward strand.
CATATCAGCCGCCCCCGCGGAGAGTTCCCCAAAATGAGCACGAAGCTCGGTCATAACAATCCTTTCTTTAAGTGTGCGGATACCCCGGCGAGCACGCTGACACAGACGCACCGACGCGATCACGCTGAAACGGGCACTACCACGCCGTTGAAGCACGGGCGGCCGGAGCTATGACGCAGCGCTATTACGCCGCCGGCAGATCCCCGACTAGCGCGGCCATGCGGGAAAAATCCGCGCGGGTGGCCGCGTCTGTTTCAGCGACGGTGGCATCAGCGCGGCCCAGGCGCGCCCCGTAATCAGCCAGCAGAGCAAGCAGTTTTTCGCTGGCCGCGCGGTATTCCTCCAGCGCAGCGGCGAAAGTTACCGGAGCGGTACCCCGCCAGCCGGCATGCCAGGCGGCAATGCGGTCCATAGTTGAGTGCAGGTGGGCGCGCAACTCCTCCTGAGCCTGGGTAACGAGCGCGCGAACGGTGAGAATCGAATCATTAGCGACCCGCAATTGTGCGGTGGATACAGCCATACATCCCCCTGAGGTACGTAGGTGGTGGCGCGCGGGTGGTGAGAGTTCCGCGCTTCGGACGCCGGCCGGTGAGGACCGGTGTTCCAATGGTGGCTGATAAAAGTGGTGCTTGTCGAGAGGGAGAAAATGTTATCCACAGGCACGAGCCCCGCGGGCGTGTCACCCACAGGCAGACCGGCTTTGACCGGCCTAGCGTACCCGTGCCCGGCGGCGCCGTCGTACCTCATTACCCTGTTTTAGGGCGACGACGCCGCGCCGCTTCCGCGGCGCCCTATCCGGCGCTACAGGAAATAAGCCACCAAAGCGACCATCGAAATAACGAAAGCGATGCCGATAATGGTGGCACGTTGCCAGAAGAGGCGGCGGCGCGGGTAGTAGCTCTGCCCGGGCTGGTAGCCGCCGAAATCATAGCCGCCGCTCAGTTCTTCTTCGGATTCGATAGCGGGATCTTCCCCGGTGGCACTGCCGCGCTGCTGGTCATCATGCCGGCGGCCGAATTGGCGTTTCCTCACGGTTTCCTCCGTCTCCGGGTGGCTGGCTCCCGGTAGGAATATGGTAGTGCATCCATATGAACATGAGGGCTACTATCCTGGACGTATGTCGTCGAAGAAAAATAAGCCGGCCGGGACTCCGGCCCTCCTCGCCCTGGAGAAAGCCGGCGTAGAGTTCACGATTCTTGAGTACGAACAAAGTTTGCATCACGAGCACGGATTCGCCCTCGATTCCGCCGCTGAGCTGGGGATGGATCCCCGTGTTATTTTCAAAACCCTGCTGGCGCGGGTGGATGGGAAGGCGGTGTGCGCGGTGGTGCCGGCTGCCGCCATGCTCAATCTCAAGTCCCTGGCGAAGGCGGCGGGCGGCAAAAAGGCCGCGATGATGGATCCGCATGATGCCGAGAAACTCACCGGCTACGTGACCGGGGGTATTTCGCCGCTGGGTCAAAAACACCGCAGCCCGATTTTTATTGACGCCTCGGCGCGCGAGCTGGAGGCGATGGTGGTGTCGGGTGGAAAACGCGGACTCTCGGTGCGGCTGGCTCCGGCTGATTTAGCGGCCGCGGCGCGCGCGACGTTCGCGCCGGTCGCTGATTTTAGCCGGCACACTTAAGCCGGCCCGGCGGGCCGGGGCGCGGCGGCTCAGCGGCGTGGCGGCTCAGCACCGCCCGCCCGCTCATACCTCCCGCTTACTCAGCCGGCCCGGCTTCGAGCGCCGCCACGTCCACGTACCAGGGCCCGCGGCGCAGCGCCTGAATATCCAGCTGCTCGGCGAAGTCCGCGGCCGTGCGCACCTCCAGCCCCAGCGAACGCCCAATGAGCGCCAGCACATCGGCTGCGCTCCAGCCGTATTCGGCGAGCGCCCGCATGGTCACGGCCCCGTCGCGTTTGGCCAGGCGCGCGCCGGCCTGGTTGAGAACCATGGGCACATGCCAATATTCCGGGGTGGGCGCCCCGAGCAGACGCTGCAAATACACCTGCCGGGGCGTGGACGGCGCCAAATCTGCCCCGCGCGTGACCTGGGTAATATGCTCAAGCGCATCATCCACCACGGAGGCAAAATTGTAGGCGTAACGACCATCGCCACGCCGAATCACAAAATCGTCGACGACGCCGCTTACCTCCCCGCACACCTCATCGTGAATGCTCAGTTCTTTCACCTCGGTGCGCAGCCGCAGGGCCGGCTGGCGGCCCACCGCCGCGAGCTTGGCGCGCCCGGCCCGACGGCCGGCCGCGCTCAGGTCCCGGCAGGTGCCCGGGTATACCCCGGGCGCCCCGTGGGGCGCCCGGGCGGCGTCGGCTAAATCACGCCGGGTGCAATAGCACTCGTAGAGCAGTCCACGTTCCCACAGGGACGCGAAGGCGGCGTCGTACCCCGCGGTGCGTTGGGATTGGATCTGGACCGGGCCGTCCCAGGTGATGCCAAGGGCGCGCAGGTCCGCGAGCTGGCGCTCCTGGAACTGCGGGCGAGACCGTTCGTCCATATCCTCCACGCGCATGAGGAAGCCGCGCCCGCTGCGCCGGGCCAGAGCCCAGGCGAGGAGCGCGGTGCGGAGATTCCCGAGGTGCAGGTCTCCGCTCGGCGAGGGTGCGTATCGGCCGTACTCCACGGTTTAGGCCAGCGAACCCATCGGATCCCAGGCGGGCAGCACTTCCGGTTCGGTTTCCAGCGCGGCCAGCAGCTCGGCGGAAAGGCGATCCTTGGTGACCGCAACTTCGAAAACGTGCTGGTCGAACCAGGAATCGTTCATGGTCCAGAAGCCCTTATCGGCGTGCTCATCGCCCCAGGAGTTTTCGATGCGCCAGCGGCGCGGGCTGCCATCTTCACGCAGATCAACGCCGGTGAACACCATGGCGTGCGTCATCATCGCTTCGCCGTAGTAGAGCTCATCGGCCTTGGAAAGCGCCAGGTCAATCCCGTAGGTGCCTTCGTAATCGTAGAGCTGGCCGTCCCAAATACCGCGTTCGCGATCCGACTGCTTGCCGGTATCGCAACCCATCCACACGGGCTGGCCGTCCTTGAGGGTGGCGATGGTGGCTTCGCGGATGACCTCGATAGGCACATTGAGGTAGGTGACCGGCTTGGCGCCCACCACATTGCCGAGGCGATCCACGGTGTAGAGCTTGCCGTACTCATTACGCGGATCGTTGACGATGCACACGTACTGGTCCAGATCCGGCAGGTACTTCTGCGCGAATTCCACCGGGGTCATCTTCCCTTCGCGATGGAAGTTCCCCTCCTCATCTTCGTACTGCCATACAAAGCTTTCCGGCGGGGTGCCCAGGTGAATCGCCAGCACCCGGTAGACCTGCCCCATGAACTTTTCGCGCACGGCTTCGCGCTGGCCGGCTTCGGCTTCGCGAATATCATGGGCGGCGCGGCGCAGCAGCATTTCCAGGGTGCGGTTCATGAGCTGGGTATTGGAAGAGGATTCCGTTTCCGGCATCGCGAACTTCGGGCAGGCCCCGTACTTGTCCACCAGGGCCACGAACATATTCCACTGCCCGCCGTCCCCAATGGGATCGGACAGCAGGTAGTGCACGGTGCGGTCATCAACCGGGCGGTCCGCCAGCTCAATCATGGAGGTGAGGAAATAATTGGCCTTCTCCAGCTTGTCGTAGAAATGCTGGAAAGACTGGGAGAACTCGAAGTTCTTCAGGCCGGTGGCGCGATTGACGAGCATCTTCAGCGAGCTGAGCCCGGAGAAAAGCCAGCAGCGCCCGGACTTCTTCTGGTTATTCACCTTCCAGGTGTCCACCTTCACCGACATGGACGGATCAATCGCGTTAATAACATCGCGATCCTGCGCGACCTTCGTGATCGAGGTCTGGGTGACGGCGTTCTGGACGATGCGAGCGGTGCGATCCGCCGCGAAATCCGCCGCAAACTTCTTCACCATATCGGTCTCAAGTGCCTGGGCCATTCATAACTCCTTCATTGTCGTAACTGTGCCAAGGTCCCTCACTATGCTACCTTGCAGGCGCAGGCCCGCCACGGGCATGTGTCCCGAAAGGTTATGTATGCGTTTTTCGATTGGTCGTTTCGGTGCGCCTCATCGTTCCGGTGCATCTGGGAACCGCGTCCGCGCATCCGGTGCTCCCGGTGCTTCCGATGCCTCCGAGCGCGCATCCGGTGCCGCTTCCCCTTCGCCGCACCGGCGCATGTGGAACGTGATCGCCGCGCTGCTGGTGGTCCTCGCGGTGGCGCTGATCCAGTTGTGGCGCGCTGATTCGGATTCGGCGCCGGAGCCTGGTGGTGCTGGCCGCGCGAGTGGCGCGGCGGGCAGCGCGAGCAGCGGCGAACTCACCGCGTCCGAGGCACTTTCCGCCCTGAGCGAGCTCCCCGGGGGTCGCCCCGATTCCGGGCGTGGTTATTCGCGCGCCGAGTTCGGCCTGGGAGATGGCTGGCCCGATACCGACGGAGACGGCTGCACGGTGCGTAATGAAGTGCTGCGCCGCGATCTCGCGGGAGTCACCTTTTGGTCGGGGAAGTCCACGCCGCCCGGCTGCGTCGTCGCCACTGGAACCCTCCGCGACCCGTATAGCGGAACGGTGATTTCTTTTGACCGCGCCCGCGCCCCCGAGGCGGTGACGATTGATCACGTTGTTGCGCTTTACGATGCGTGGCGGGCCGGGGCGCAGGACTGGGACGCGGATACGCGCGCGCAATTCGCCACCGACCCGCTCAATTTGCTGGCGGTCTCCGGGGCGGCGAATAAGGAGAAGGGTCACGCCACCGCCGCGCAGTGGTTGCCGGATAACCCGGCTTTTGTGTGCGAATACGCCGCGCGGCAGGTGGCGGTCAAGCGTGCGTACGGGCTTCGGGTCGACGACGACGAACGTCACGCCCTGCACGAGGTGCTATCCGATTGCGTCCGGTAAGCCGAGGTTGCGGGTGGGGCTAGCTCTGGCTTACTCGGGCAGCGCCTGCTCGTAGTGGCTTTGGAGATTGAGCCAGAATTGCTCGGTGGTGCCGAAGAATTCGCTGAGCTGCCGCGCAATATCTGCGGTGATCCGGCCTTGGCCCCGAATAATCTCGTGGATGCGGGATGCGGGAATTTTCGCGGATTTCGCGAGTGCTTCAGGGGCGATACCCATCGGTACCAGGAACTCTTCGTTGAGGATTTCTCCCGGATGAATCAAGGCAATTGTGCCGGTCATGATGCCTCCCTGGGCTGGGTGGATACGGTACCTTCGCACGGCGATGCGGCGGAGCAGCTGCGGGTCACGGGCGCAGCACGATCACGCAACAGCTACCGCAAGCCTATCCGGTTATTCGCTTGGCGTCACGAGCTTAAAATGCGCCTCCGCGACGCTTGGAGTACGCAAAGTGCAACCTGAGGACATCGGGGCCCACAGGATGTGAGTTCTGGACACTGCCTCCCACAGGATGTGCGTAAGGAACACGAAACCGGGTGAAAACGGTGCTCTCCCGCACACTTTGTTTTCCGGGGCTGGCTTGGATCCTGTCTAGAGCCGGGCCGGGTAGTATCGGCGCCTGATTGGGGAGGAGCTGACACGAATCCCGTCCTGCGACGGTGTCGACAAAGTGGTACTGGAGAACATCGGGCCTGACAGAGTGGTACTACACGACAGAAAATCGGGGGTTGGTTGTAGCTCCAGTACCACTTTGCGATCCGGCCCGATGAGAGACGGGTGGGTGCTGGAACTCACGGTCCCGGCACCCACCCGTGTTGGTAGAAATATGGAGGTTAGCGGCGCACCGTTGGGGTGTCGGTACCGTTACCGTCCCAGTCTCCGATGAAGAGCTCATCGCTTACCCGCCCGTACGGGAGGGTGTGATCAGCGTTTCCGCTCACCAGGGAGTTATTGACGTGGATGGTATTGCCGCGGCGAATCGAGAGGGTGTCCCGGCCATCGCCGTCGAAATCTCCCGCGAGGGTGGCATCGCCGGCTCGGCCGTAGGAGAAGGAGGTATCTGCCGCGCCGCTGGCCAGCGAGTTCTTCACGTAGAAGACATTCCCACGCCGCACCGCAAACGTATCAACACCATCACCATCCCAATCACCGACCAGGACCTCATCACCAACCCGACCATAGGAAAACACACTGTCCGCCACGCCACTGGCCGGGGAATTCTTCACGTAGAAGACATTCCCACGCCGCACCGCAAACGTATCAACACCATCACCATCCCAATCACCGACGAGGACTTCATCGCCGGCCCGGCCGTAGCTGAAGACGAGGTCGGCCACGGTGGCTTGCCAAGTATTGGATAGGTAGAACATATTGCCAGTTGTCGGTGCGGGCGCAGGTACCGTCGGTTCCGGCGCGGGCGTGGTTGGTTCGGGCGCCGTCGGCTCCGGCTGCGTCGGTTCAGGCGCAGGCGCCGTCGGTTCCGGTGAAGTCGGTTCCGGTGAAGTCGGTTCCGGACTGGTTGGTTCAGGCGCGGTCGGCTCCGGCTGCGTGGGAGTCGGTTCCGGCTTCGTGGGCGTCGGCGCAGGAGCCGGATCTTCCTTCTCCGGAATCACCTTGAGCCCAACCTTGAAGGGGTCGTGATCCGAGGAGCGGAAAGCGCTCTCATCCCACAGATTCTTGATGTTGTAGTTGTAGCGGGAGTACTCCAGGGCCACCGACTCGGGGGAATTGATATTCCACACCTGCCCGCCGGTGGCGAGCTTCGCGGCGGCGGGATTGGCCAGCACGTGATCGAGCGAGCCCACCAGCCCGGAGAATTGGTAGGTGTAGGAATCCGGCTGGAAATGCCCGTGCAGATTGGTGTATCCGGCCTTCTCAAAGACCCGGATCGGATCCTCCTTCGAATAGGAGTTGAGATCCCCCACCACAAACACCGGCTTATCGGCAAACTCCGCCGCGATCCAATCGCGTAGCGTCTCCGCCTGCTTGGTGCGCAGGCGGTTGTTATTGCCCTGGTACACATCCTCGTCGTTCGCGATCTTCTTGGATAGCGAACCCTTGGACTTGAAGTGGTTGGTAATCACCACGAACTCCGGGCCCACGCCTTCGCCATCCACAACCGCCTGGAAAGTTTGTGCCAGCGGCTGGCGCGCCGTCCCGGTATACCACTCGCTATTGAGAATCTGCGAGGCGCCTACCGCCCGCACCTTATCTTTCTGGTAGATAAAGGCAAGGCGAATATAGTCCTCGTTCTCCCCCACTTTCGCCGGGGAAGGCACATAAGCCCAGCGCTCGGCCTGCGCGTCCGCATTGAGGGCCGCCACCAGGGCCCGCACCGCAGTATCGCGATCCCCGCCGGATACCCGGGCAGTATTCTCAATTTCCTGCAGCCCCAGCACGCTGGCATCCAGCTCGTTAATAGCCCGCACAATCTTGGTTTGCTGGCGCGCGAAAGACTCGGGGCTATATGCCCCGCGCACCTTGCACCTATTCGCCGCGATGGGATTACCTTCGCGGTCGGTATAGGCCCGGCAGCCCTTCTCGTTTTCGCCGAGGCTCGTGAAGTAGTTGAGCACATTGAAGGAGGCGAGAGAAATATCCCCGCCCAGATCCCCGGGGGCCGCCGCGCGGGTGTTCTCAAAAGTGACCACTTCGGTGGACCGATCCGTGCCATCTTCCAGCGTCACCGGGAACCGCGGTTGCAGCTTCCAGGAATTATTGCGGAAGTCCATAATGAGCCCGCCTTGGAGAGTTGCGGCGGCGCCCACGCGCACCGGCGCAGCCTGAGCAGCCTCGCCGGCGTTACCGGCCCCACCGGTCGCGCCAGCCTCACCGGCGGCACCGGCTTCACCACGCTGAGCCGCCGCATTATCCGCGAACAGATAGGGCACCGGCACATTCGTTTGGGCATTGCGCCCGAAGTAGGCCCGCGAGCGCCCATCATCCAAAACCAGCACATTCGCCGCGTTATAGGCATCCAGGGCCTGTATCTGCTCGGGATTCTCGCTCGGGTTGAAACGTTCGCTGGGCTGCCACAGCGGCTGAGTGCCACAGGCCAGACCCACCTCGCCGTACTGGTTGGTGGCATAGTTATTAGTCACCGTGAGCGGCCCGGTCACGCGCACGAGCATGCCCTCCACCGCTTCGCGCTGCGCCGCCGTGGCATTGCAGGCGATTTCAACCGGCTCAATCGCCGCCGGCTTTTCCTCCAGCACGGTAATAGCAGCGGCATTAATTTCAGTCAGCCCGTAAAACTCGGTGACCGTGCCGCGCACCTCCACATAGGCACCGGCCTCCAGCTGGGCGGCCGCTGCCCCGTATACGAAAATACCGTGGGATGCATCAGTATGTTCCACCCCGGGCGTTTGGATATAGGCCCCGTTGAGTCCGCCTTCCGGGTAGGCCGCGGTCACGACGCCGCGCGTGGTCACCTCCTGCCCGGCGAGTGGACTTGCCTGCCCGCTTCCCTGAATTTGCGCGATGGTGACGGGCGCGGCCGGATCGCTTGTGCTTCCCGTGCCCGGCTCCGTTGTTGGCTCGGTGCCGGGGCCGGTGCTTGGCCCGGGTTGCGGCTGGGTGCCGGGATCCGGTTGGCTCGGGGTTGCGTCGTCGTTCGCACGTCCCGGCGTAGCCGGAACAACACTAAAATCGGCCGCATTATTATTCGTATCCGCGCCGTTGGGGATGCGGGAGGCGGAGTTCGCGGCCATCTGGGAATTGGAGCCGACGCGAGCCGCCTCGCCTTCCGCCACGCTCGCGTTCCCGTATCCGACCAGGTCAATCGCGGTGGCGGGATCGGCCAGGGCCGCGTCAATACGCGACGACGGCGCCAGCACCACAATCCCTCCCTTGGCTCCGAGGTTGATCGGGGAGGTGGCCGCCTCCGGGAGCTGAGCACCGTTGGACCCGTTCGATCCGGCGCTGACCACCAGATAAGCCCCGGCGTCCAGGCTGCCGCTCAGGGCCACCTTGGAAGAAATGTTCTTCCCGTGGCTTGCCGAATAGCCCAGCGTCAGATCGCTCAGGTCAATCGCCGCCGAGCTCGGGTTGTACAGCTCAACGTATTTATGAGTGTAGGTGGATCCGGAGGACCCGCCCCGGGTGTAAATCTCATTAATGACAATTCCGGAACCGTCCGGCGCGGCGAACGCCGGGAGGAGGCAGACGCCGGGAACCATCAAAGCCGTGGCTGATAGTACCGCAACGCCCGCGAGGGCACGTTTTTTCACGTTGCGACCTTTCTGTGTGGTCCGCGCGTGGCGGGCGCGGAAAGTGCTTCACGCCTCCTCCACGTTAGCCCGGCCGCATCGCCAACTCTTAAACACCAGGTAAACGGGCGGTGACCAGGGCTTGCGGCGCTACACAGGCTCGTCGTCGAGCAGCCCGGCGCGCGTCATATCCACCGCGACCCCGATACGCCCTTCCACCCCCATTTTCGCCACGATGGCGGAGAGGTGCGTTTTCACCGTGGATTCGGACAGGTGCAATTTCTCGCCGATATCGCGATTCGAGAGCCCCCGGGAAACCTGCCGGGCCACCTCGAGTTCGCGGGCGGTGAGCCGCGCGATTTTTTCCTGGGCGCGCCGGCGCGCGCTCACGGTGCGGGTCGCCGCCAAATATTCGTACACCTGCTTGGCCGCGCGCGGGGAGAGAGCGCCATCCCCGGCCGCCACATTGCGGATCGCCTGGAGGAGAACCTGGGGATCTTCCGATTTGAGAATGAAGCCAGAAGCGCCGGCTTCCGCGGCGCGTACCGCTTCATCATCGGCATCCAGGGTGGTCACCACAATGACGTGGGGTGGATGCGGGAAAGTCCGCAGCTGGCGCGTGGCCTCGATGCCGTCCATACCTCCGGGCATCGCCACGTCCATGAGCACGACGTCGATCTTCACCGCGGTGAGAGTTTCCAAAGCTTCGCGGGCCGTGCCCGCCTGCGCCACCACCTCACTATCGCGCTCCGGACTCAGGTTAATAATCTGTACCAGGAGACGGCGAACCATCGGGTCGTCATCAACGACCATAACGCGAATGGGTGAGGAAATCGGCACCGCGCTATTTTACCATTCCAGGATTGCCGCCCCGGGCACTCCCGTCCCAGGGAAGGTGCACATCAACTGCGAAAACGCCGCCCGCGGTAGTGAAGCTGGCTCGCCCGCCCAGGGCCTGGGCTCGGGCCTGCACCCCGCGCAATCCCGAACCCGCCCCGTGCTCGCTTTCGGTCTTCTCCCCGTCATTCGTGGCGGGCATAGCGTTGCGCACCGCAATATCGAGGCCCTGATCCGGCCCCCCGCTCACCCGCACCCGGGTGGTTTCTTCCGGGGCGTATTTGACCGCGTTGGTGAGTAGTTCCTGGACGATGCGGTAGCAGGCCGTGGTGAGCGCGGCCGGGGCGCGTTCGGCATCCGTAATAAAAACATTGGCGACGACGGGATGCCCGGCCGCCAGCACTTTATCAATATGATCCGCTAATTCAGTGAGGGAACGCGGCGGGCGGTAGGCCGAGGAACTCGGATCGCGCATGACCCGCACCAGGGAACGCAAATCATCGGTGGCCTGGCGGGATGATTCCCGCAGCGACCGCGCCGCTTCCTCTAAGTCCGCATCCCCGCGCGCCAGCAATTCCAAGGAGCCGGCCTGCAGGCTCATAATGGCAAGCTGAGAGCCGATGGAATCATGAATTTCCCGAGCAAGGGCATCGCGTTCTTCTTTGCGGGTGAGCTGAGTTTCTAGCTCTTCGGAAGTGGCGGCCGATGCTTGGAGTTCCTCGCTGGTGGCATCCAGGCGATGGTGAGTTTCCTGCAGCTCCGCGGTGGCACTGCGCCACAGCCCCCAACCGATAGGGAGGAGCACCGCCACCGCGTAGAGCACCAGGAGCGGCGCAATATTATTCGGGAAATCATCCAGCGGATTCTGGTGATTGAGGAAGCCCATCACCCAGGAAGAGTTGTAATCTTTCCCGGTCAGTTCGCGGGCGAATTGCCAGGCGGTAATGAGGGCATACATGAGGCACACGCCCAAGGCGCGGCGTCGTCGCCCCAAGGCACGCGCCCCCGCAAGATAGCGCGGCAGCAAAAACCCGACCACCGGTCCGATCGCACCCAAAGTAGAACACACGGCCGCAACCGCGAGCGCGCGGCGCGGGTAGCGTTCCCGGCGCGCCACCCACACGCCCGCCATAATGCAGCAGCACATCGATACGAAGATCCCGACTTCGTCGAGGGTGCCGAGCCAGCCAGGCAGCGCGCGGATTTTCGCGCGTTCAATCTGGTAGCCGACCCCCACCACCATGACGATATATATGGCGGCAGTTTTGAGATAGAAGGGGAGGGCGGCGAGCCCGCGCCGGCGCGCCGGACTCTGCCCCGCACGCGCCGCCGCACCGCTGCGTTTCTTCGGCGCGTAATCTGTCATGCCTGTGATTGTACGGCGCGCCCGCGCGCTTCAGAACCGCCGTTCGGCCCGCGAATGCCACCCGAAGGGATGAGGCGGGTCTGCCCAGGTGGAGGATGTGCGCACCGCGCCGCCTTTCTACCCTGGAGGCGATACGTGAGCGACTCCGGCCGCGGGCTTCCTGCCGGGCCGGGGCGGCGCCCACCGTTGTAGATAAGAAAGGTTCTCGCATGTCAGCATCCACGCCGCCGGTGTACGGCGCAGTACCCGCTCCGGAACAGAAAAAGAATTGGTTTGCGCGCCATAAGCTCCTCACCGCGCTGCTCGCTATTGTGGTGCTCGCGATTGTGGGCACCGCGCTGTCCAAGCAATCCGATGGCAAGCCCGCCGCCACGTCCAGCTCCCAGGCCGCCGATAGCGCGGCATCCGGGAACGCCGCGGAGGGCGCGGATAAGAAGGCCGAGGCTGAGGGCGATAAAGGCGATAAGAAAGATAAGAACGACGACGCAACCGTGGGCATCGGCACCCCGGTCGTTCTCGGTGATTTTGAAGTGACCGTGACCAATGTGGAGAAAGGCGTGAGCCATATCGGCAATGATGTGCTCGGCAAGGATGCCACCGGCCAGTACGTCATTGTGGATGTGACCGTGAAGAATACCGGGAAGGAAGCGGCTGGCTTCGCCGAATCGGAGCAGAAGCTCGTGGATACCGAGGGGCGCCAGCATTCGGTTTCCGGGGATTCCCTGTACTTGGGCGATGCGTCGATGATCTACGAGAAGGTCAATCCGGGCAATACCGTGACGGGCAAGCTGCTCTACGATGTGCCTGCCGATGCGGTTCCTGCCAAGCTGGAACTGGAGACCGGGTGGATTCATAACGCCACTGTTAACTTGCAGTAAACGCCGCTTACTTCGCTAGGCGTTTCTCTTCGCGGCCCTTCGCTCTAGAATCGAGAGCGAGGGGCCGCGGCGCATTCACCCAGCTGAGCGCGCTCCTCGGCGCACAGCCGATCAAACGAACAAGCGAATAAGCAACCAAGCGATCAAGCGAAGAAAGGCAGCTCGTAGCTATGTCACAGCTCGACACCATCTGGTGGCAAGTTTTTGCCCTGGGAGCCTGCGGGGCGCCCATTCGCGAGGGGCATAGCCCCCTGACCGCGACCGGGGAACTTTCCGACGCCACTCCCGGTGAACACCGCTTACGGGCTTTGGATCCGTGGCTGGATTATCTTATTGAGCTCGGCGCCAATGGCCTGCTCCTCACCCCGATTTTCGCTTCGGTTTCTCACGGCTATGACACCCTCGATCACTTCCGCCTCGATCCGCGCCTGGGCGATAACGCGGATATCACTCACCTTATTGAGGAAGCGCACCGCCGCGGCATCCGGGTGCTTTTCGACGGCGTCTTCAACCATATTTCCCGCTCCCACCCGCAGCTCGAAGAGCTGGGCCTACGCACCGAGAACGGCGATTTCCACACCTGGGAAGGGCACGGGGATCTCATTACCCTCGACCATTCTTCGCCGCGGGTGCGCGAGCTGGTCCGCGAGGTCATGGAATTCTGGCTGGAGCGTGGTATCGATGGTTGGCGCCTGGACGTGGCCTACGCGGTCCCGACCGATTTTTGGGCGGAAGTGCTCGGGAAAGTCCGCGAGCGCTTCCCCGAAGCGCTGTTCCTAGGCGAAGTTATCCACGGCGATTACCCCGATTTCGTGGCGCGCTCCAGCGTGGATACCCTCACCCAGTACGAGCTCTGGGCCTCGATTCGCCAGTCGATTGCCGCGCGTAATTTCTGGGAGCTGGACTGGAATCTGGGGCGGCACGCGCAGTTCTGCGAGCATTTCATTCCCAATACGTTTATCGGCAATCACGATGTGGAACGCATCGCCACCGCGGTGGGCCCGACCGGCGCGGTACTGGCCGCCGCGGTACTCTTCACGGTTCCCGGGATGCCTTCGATTTATTACGGGGACGAACAGGGCTTCACGGGAACCAAACTCGAAGGCTTTTCCGCCGACGACCAATTGCGCCCGCCCCTGCCCGAACGCCCCGAACAGCTCTCCGACCTGGGCGCCGGGATGTACCGCGCCTACCGCGCTCTCATCGCGCTGCGCCGCACCCACCCGTGGCTCACCCGCGCCCGCCTCGAGGTCACGGGCAAGGATAATACCTGGATCGAGTACCGCGTGTGGGAGCGTCAGCACGACGACGCAGCTCCGGCCAGTGCGGGCTCTGGCAAGCCCGCTGAGCTGCGGGTGCGCCTCGATCTCGAGCCGCACCCGCGGGTCCGTGTCATTGGCGTTGATCCTGCCGGGGACGATGTGGAGCTCTTCTCCTGGCACGCGAGCGCAGAAAGTGGGGAGTAAACAGTGCTTATCCTCCTACCTCCTTCGGAAGGGAAAACCGCTCCGGCCAGCGGCCCCGCCCTTGACCTGAGTGCCTTGAGCATCCCGGAATTCACGGCCTTGCGCACCGAGCTGGTGGCGGAGCTGGAAGAAGTATCCCGCCGCCCGGATGCCCTCGATATTCTCGGGGTGGGCCCGAGTATTGCTGATGAGGTCGCCACGCAGATCACGCTGCGCGAGCAGCCCTGCGCCCCGGCCTGGCAGGTGTATACCGGGGTGCTCTACCAGGCCCTCGATATGGGGAGCTTCTCGGCCGCTCAGCTCACCCGCGCCGGGGAGCACACCCTGATTTTCTCGGGGCTCTTCGGGGCTACCTCGCCACTCGACCCCATCCCTTCCTACCGATTGGGAATGAACGTGGAGCTGGGCGGCGCGAAAATCTCGGCACGCTGGGCACCCCTGTGGCCGGTTCTCAATAGCCGGGCCTCCGGATTGGTCATTGACGCGAGGTCCGGTGCCTATGCGGGATGGAAGGTGCCGGCTAGCTGCGACGTCGTAAAAATAACCGCGACTCGCATCACGGGCGCAACGTCCCGCACGATCTCGCACGCCGCGAAATATTTCCGCGGGCGGGTGGCGCGCCTGGCGCTCCTGGCCGATACTCCGCCGCGCGAAGCCGAAGAATTGGCGGAATTGTGCCAGCAATTGGTGGGCGACGAAACCGCGGCCGGGGCGATCACCGGGGTGGAATTGGGGCCGGCGCGGCGCGGGGTGCGCGAGCTCGCGGTGGTGGAGACCGTGGATGCGGGGCGCGCCCACTAAGCTGGGACCGTGCGTTGTTCGTATTTTGAGGCGGGGACCTGCCGTTCGTGTACCCGGATGGGTGAGGCCTACCCCGCTCAGGTGGCGGACAAGGAGGAACGCCTGGCCGAATTGCTGGCGCCTTTCGCGCCGGCGTGGCTGCCACCGGCGCTCTCCCCGGAATCGCATTTTCGTAATAAAGCGAAGCTCGCCGTGGGCGGAAGTGCGCAGGCACCGACGCTGGGAATTTTGGATCGGGGTATGCGCGGGGTGGACCTGCGCGAATGCGGGCTTTACGAGGAGCCCATTACCGCGGCGCTCCCGGCGTTGACCGAGTTCATCGGACGGGCGCGGCTCACGCCTTTCGACGTGCCGAGCGGGCGCGGGGAACTCAAAAATATTCTTATCACCGCGGCGCCGAGCGGTGAGCTGCTACTACGTTTTGTGCTGCGCTCGACCGAGTCGGTAGTGCGGATTCGCAAGCATCTGCCCTGGTTACGCTCGCAGCTCCCGAATGCTCGGGTTATTTCTGTTAATTTGCTGCCGCAGCGTGCCGCCCTCGTGGAGGGTGAGGAGGAGATTGTGCTGACCGGGGAGGATACGCTGCCATTCCCGCTCGGCGCGGTGACGCTTTATCTCACCCCGCGTTCCTTCTTCCAGACGAATACCACGATTGCCCGGGCGATGTACGCACAGGCGCGCGAATGGGCCGCGGGTTTAGACGGGGTGCGCACGGTCTGGGATTTGTATTGCGGGGTGGGTGGTTTCGCGCTGCATGTGGCCGGCCCGGGACGGCGCGTGACCGGCGTGGAGATTTCCGAGGCCGCGGTGGATTCCGCGCGCCGCGCCGCCGCGAAGGCCGGCAGTTCCGCGCAGTTTTTTGCCGGCGACGCCGCACGTGCCGCCGGCAAGCTCGGCGGCACGCCCGATCTGCTCATCGTCAATCCACCGCGACGTGGCCTGACCGATCTCACCGAGTGGATTGCGGCCAATCCCCCGCGCTGGCTCATCTATTCGTCGTGCAATCCCACCACGCTGGCCAAGGACTTGCAGCTGCTGGATGGCTTTGCCGTGCGCGAAGCACGCCTCATGGACATGTTCCCGCAGACCGGGCATATGGAGTGCATGGTGCTGGCGGAGCGGGTGAATTAGGCGGGCGGCAGCGAAGTTTCGGAGCGGTATGCCGCCATATTTATCCCGGGCGTTTCGCGAAGGATACGTGCTTGCGCCTGCCACTACATTGGCGCAGACTATTCAACAGGCGATAAGGAGGTCACCCATGGCAAAGACAGCGAATGTATACGTCCGCATTGATCCGGAACTCAAGGAACGGGCAGAACACATTTTGAGCTTATTGGGTATCTCCCCGTCAACTCTTATTACCCTGCTTTATAAGCAAGTGATCCTGCACCACGGCATCCCCTTTGAAGTGAAGCTCCCGTATGCCAGGCCGGTTGATATTAGCTCGCTGACCAAAGAGGAGTTAATTGCCGAATTGGACAAAGGCCTCCGGTCCATCGAATCTGGCGCCACCCGACCCGCAGACGAAGTATTTAAATCACTGAGTTTAGAGTTCGGCGAATGGGATTCCGCGATAGGTACCGATGCCCAACCACTTTAATTCATGTGGCGCTCTTGCTGCTCGGAGATCACCTGCGTTTAACTGAGGGCGGGCATGATTTCTTCCATTTGACCCTGACATTACGTCACACTCTACCGTTGTTAACACGGAAGGAGGATGAGTGATGAAAACCGTCAGTGAGGTCAGCAAAATTGCCGGCATTAGCGTTCGCACATTGCAGTACTACGACAGAATCGGGCTTCTCAAGCCCACCGATTACTCGGATGCTGGATACAGGCTGTACAGCGACTCGGACGTGAAACAGCTGCAATATATTTTGCTTTTTCGGGAGTTGGAATTCCCGCTCAAAGAAATCAAAGCCATAGTCCACAGCGAGAAGTTCGATGAAGCCGAGGCGCTCGACCAGCAGATAACCCTACTGTCCTTGAAAAGGGACCGGCTCGAAGCCTTGCTGGACTTCGCAAAAAGAATTAAATCGTCAGGAGGTACCTATATGGATTTCACAGTTTTTGACACTGGAAAAATCGATGATTACGCACGCCAGGCCCGAGAGCGTTGGGGCGCAACGTCGGAATATCAGGAGTATGAATCCAAGCACGCAGGACGGAGCGACACGGAAAATCAGGCCATAACCCAGAGCCTCATGTTAATTTTCGGGGAATTCGGGAAGATCAAAACCGGCGCTCCCGACTCGCCAGAAGCTCAGGCGCTGGTGGAAAAGTTGCAAGGCTTCATCACCGATAACTTCTACGCGTGCACGGATGAGGTCCTGGCCGGCCTCGGGGAAATGTATGTCGATGGTGGAGAGTTCACTCGCAATATTGATGATTTTGCGGGCGAAGGAACCGCGGTATTCGTTCACGAAGCCATCAAGCACTACTGCGCATAGTCCATACCCATCCACTTCCTTATAGCTGTGCCCGGTGCCGCCTCCCCGACTACCTTATCCGTGGTCGAAGAGCGGCACCGGGCACAATAAAGCTCCCGCTACGGGAGTTAAGCACCTGGGGCAGGTTGCGGATAGGTAGCGAGCAAGTGCGCCGCCGACTGGGCTGCAAAGTTTTTCCCTTGGTACGATTCCTCCCCCTGGTAGATAACCGCGCGATTATCGGCCGGGATTCCCAGGAGGTCACCGATCTGGGAAAGCTGGTGGCCGAATTTATCGCGCATCGTAATCGAGGATTTAATCTCGAAAATGCGCGGGTTACTGCGCACGGTGAAATCAAGGAGGTCAACCTCGCGCTTGGAATCATCACGATAAAAATAGAGCTCCGGCTCCGTTCCCGTATGGAGATATTGTTTCCGCATCTCCGCGATCACAAAATTCTCGAATACCGCCCCGCGTTTCGGATGGGTGAGAAGTTCAGCAGCACTTCGGATTCCCAAGAGATTACACAGCAAACCCGTATCGTAAAAGAACAGCTTCGGAGTCTTCGTCACTCGTTTCGCACCGCTGGACATATACGGCTGCAGCGTAAACGTGATGTAGGAGGAGTTGAGAATCGACGCCCACTCTTTGACGGTCCGATAGGTGGAGCTGATATCGCGCGCCAAGCCACTGTAGTCAATAGGGCTTCCGCTCGACTCTGCACACAACCTCAGGAAAGCACGGAATGCGTCAATATTTTGGACATCACGATAATCCGCAACATGGCTTTCAAGGTAAGTCCGCACATAATTAGATATAAAAACGTGGGCCGGAATACCTACCTCGTGAATACGCGGATATCCTCCCGTTACTTGCGCTTCGCTGAGTGTGGGCACAGGATCAAGTGCTTGAAGTTCTTGCCAGCTCAAGGGGAGTAGCTGAAGAATTCCAACTCTGCCGGCCAAGGATTGGCGAATGCTCCGCAGCAGCGAAAAGTTTTGTGAACCGGTCAAAATGTACTGCCCCGCCGCACCACGTTCATCTGATCGCACCTGAATGGTGGAGAAAAGATCCGAAGCGTATTGCGCCTCATCAACGATAAGCGGCGCGGGGTGCGCGGCAAGAAAACCAACTGGATCCTGGGTAGCTGCCGCACGGAGATTCGGATTTTCGAGGTTGACGTATTCATACGTGGGAAAAGCCGTCCGAACCAGGGTTGATTTCCCGCTCTGGCGCGGGCCAGTAACGAAAACCACCGGAAACCATTGCGCTAATTGTGCGATATAACCACTCGCGCTGCGAGGAATCACCGTGCCACACCTCCCCTCATTGCGATAGTAGAGCCACCGCATATCTACCCAGAAGTCACCAGATTATTGCAGTAGCATCTACCAAATTATTGCAGTAGATCCTACCAAATCACTGCAGTAGAACCCACCAAATCATTGCAGTAGGACCGACCAAATCATTGCAGTAGGAACTGACGGATCGGCACAATAGCAACGAAAAACCCCGCTCGCGCCACTATTGGAGACCGGAGCAGTTGCAATGACTCGCTCGCGGTTTATGCACCTACCTCAAGCCGTAGCGTTTGAGGTGGCGTTGGGCGCGCGCGGAGTTGTCATTCTGTAAGGCGAGCAGCTCGGCGTAGATCCCCCCGGACTCGGCAAGCTCGGCCGGGCTACCTACCTCATCGATACGCCCGGCTCTCAGAGTAATAATGCGGTCCACGCTGGCAATAGTCGAGAGCCGGTGCGCGATAATAATCGAGGTGCGGTCTTTCATAAGTTCTTCCAGACCGGCCTGCACCCACCGCTCGGAGCGGGTATCCAGCGCGGAGGTTGCTTCGTCCAGCACCAAAACCGGGGCAGCTTTGAGCATAGCGCGAGCCACGGCGATGCGCTGGCGTTGCCCACCGGAAAGCTTGAGCCCGCGCTCCCCGATGACGGTGTCATACCCCTGGGCAAAACGCCGGATAAAACGATCCGCGTGTGCGCGGGTCGCGGCATCGAGGATTTCGTCCTCAGTAGCATCCGGGCGCCCGTAAGCAATATTTTCCCGAATTGTTCCCGAGAAAAGCGCCGGGTCCTGGAAAACTACCCCGATGGCGGCCCGAACCTGCCCGAGTGGCAGACCCGCGATATCGCTGCCGAAGAGCTCAATATGCCCGGCCCGCGGTTCGTATAGCCCCAGGAGAAGCGAGGTCAGGGTGGTTTTCCCACCCCCGGATTCTGAAACGAAAGCGACCCGCTCCCCCGGCTCGATAGCGAAACTAACATCGCGTAAAACATCCGGATCGGTGCCGTATCCAAAAGTTACGTTCTCGAAGCGAATCGCCGGTACATCAGGCTCAATTTCCACCACGTTCTGGTGGAGCGCGCGGGCCGTAAGTGGGCGGGCCGGTGCGGCGTCGTCGTTAGGAGTAAGGACGGCACCGTTAGGAGTAACGGAAGTGCCGCCAGGAAGAGTCGGGCCGCCGGTCAATACGGGGCGTTGGCCGCGTTCGGTTTCGGTGAGTTCCATGACCTCGAAGTAATCACGCGAGCCGGCGATGGCGTGCTGGGTGGTGTCCACGATCCAGCTCATTGACATGACCGGGCGGCGTGCCATCCCCACGAGCTGCACCAGGATAACCATGTCGCCCACGGAGAATTGGCCACGGGCGGTGCGCAGGAAAATAATGGCGTAAATCGCGAAGAAAATAATGGCCATAACCATGCGGCGCAGGAAGTCCATGGTGTGCCAGTGGCGGGATTGATTGGCGGTGAGACGCTCGGCGTGCTCGTAGTGACGGGCGAAATGCGCGAGTTCGCCGCGTTCGCGGGTGAAGGATTTGACCACGCGGATCTGGCCAATTACTTCGTTGAAGCGCCCGCCGGCCACGTCGATGTCTTCGTTTTTCTGTGCTTCCAGGCCTTGCCAGCGCCGCGAGGTGAGGGCGGTCAGCCACATGTAAATCGGGAAAATAATAAGCAGGAGGAGGCAGAGCAGCGGGGAATAAATAAAGGAAATAATCAGTACGGCGATCACCGTGAGCAGCGTGGTGAAGAAGGAGTTTGCGAAGTTCTTGACGAAATTCGTGACCTCCATAATGGAGCGGTTGAGGCGCGAGGTGATGGTGCCGGTGAGTTCGCGGTCGAAATAATCTTGAGGGAGGGTGAGGAGTTTATCGAAGTAGCGCACGGAGAGGATAGAGCGCATTTTTTGGCTCATGAGGTCGCCGGCGTATCCGCCCAGTGAATCGATGGTGGTGGAGAAAAAATCGATGGCGAGGAAGGCGCCGGCCAGCAGGATAACCCGCCGCACCGCCACATCAACGTGGAGACTGCCGCTCACGGCAGCAACCGCGGTATCGGTGGCGGCGCCGAGCGCGAAGGGAACAATGATGGTTCCGGCGGTCACGAGGATGGAGGCGAGGGCCACCGCCACGTAGTAGCGGGACAGCGCGGAGGTGAAACGAAAAATTCTTAGCAGGGCGTGCACATAGTGACCCTAGCAGTACTGCGCGCTATTCCAGGGGCGTTCGCGTGCCGCGCCGCGCTGGAAGTCACGGTCGCGTTCCTAGGCGCGGTCACGTGCGTGGCTGCGGTCACGGCTGCGTTCGTGGCTGTGGTCGCGGCTGGGGACGCGCCCGTGTTCATGGTTGCGATCCCAATCCATCTGCACCGCGAGCGCGGCGAGGAGTAGATCCAGGGTGTGGGGTTGGTAGCGGGTCAGTTCGGAGCCGGGGTGGCGCGCGGCACCGGCTGCGGCACTTGCCGCGGAACTTCCTGCGGCCCCCACGCGGGAAGGCCCGGCGCTTTCTTGTGCGCGTAACTGCGCGAGGCGCTGCGCGGCCTGGTGGCGTAGATACTCGCGTAGATCTTTATGGCCGCGGGTAAGAACGACGTCGCCATCCGCTCCGGCAGCGAAAATCCGGCGAGCATGGGCGCGCCGTTCGTTGGCGCGTTCCCGCTCTGCCGCGAGTTCTTGTTCCGCGTGCTGGAGGGAGCGGGTGAGCTGGTCGATGTGCTCTTGCATCTGGAGGATACGGGCGATACCGGCCAGATTGATGCCGTCCTCCTGGGACATGCGTTGAATTTCTTGGAGGCGTTCCACATCCTCCAGGGAGTAGCGCCGCCCGCCTCCGCGGGTGCGCCGGGCGGACACCAGCCCCAGGCGGTCATATTGGCGCAGCGTCTGGGCGTGCATGCCCGCGAGTTCGGCCGCTACTGACACCGTGAGTAACGGTGCGCGTCGATTCGCCATACCTCCTCAACCTCCTTTGTTGGGGTTCCGGGCCCGGCCCCGCGTGGGGCCGGGCTAGCCGGGTTTTTCGTTCCTCGTGTCGCTTCGTTAGAGCTTCGCGCTAGCTTGGTTATCCGTTCGCATGAGCTTCGCTAGCACTTCGCCTAGACCTTGGCCATGCGGATGAAATCCGCGCGCGGATCAGCATCGTCCGTGGCCTTGGCGAAGAGTTCCACGGTTTTGCGGGCATCATCCGACAGCCGGGTGGGAACCACGACCTTGAGACGCACGTACATATCCCCGGCCGTACCCTTGGCCGTGAGACCCTTGCCGCGCACCCGCAGAATTTTATCCGTGGAGGAACCGGCCGGGATTTTCACCCGGACGGTGTGCCCTGCCAGCGTTGGTACTTCTACGGTAGCCCCGAGAGCGGCTTCCGGGAAGGACACCGGGACATTGACGTAAACATCTTTGCCCTGCACCTCGAAAACCGGGTGGGGCTCCACGTGGACGGTGACGATAATATCGCCAGCCGGCCCGCCGTTGAGGCCCGGATGCCCCTTCCCGGCGATCCGAATTTTCTGGCCGTCACTCACGCCGGCCGGGACTTTCGCGGTCACGGACTTGCCGGAGGCGGTTTGGATTTTCACGGTGGCCCCGTCCACAGCCTGGCGGAGCGGGAGCGAGACCGTGGCGGTCATATCCGCACCCTTCTGGGCCCGGCGCTGGGAGCCGAATCCGGCGAAACCTCCACCTCCCTGGCCGCCCCCGAAAAGTCCGCCTAGCACGTCCTCGAAGTTACCGCTGAAGCCGCCTGCGCGGGTGCCACCCGTGGAGGATGAGGCGTGGTAGGTTCCGCCGCGGCCGCCGGAGAACATGGAGAAGATGTCCTCGAAACCACCGCTGCCTTGCCCACCGGCCCGGAAGCGGGGCCCGCCGGCCCCGAGCGCCCGGATCGCATCGTATTGTTTGCGATCCTCCGGGTTGGAAAGAACCTGGTAGGCCTCCCCCACCCTCTTGAACTTTTCTTCGGCGTCCTTCGAGCCGCCATTCCGATCGGGGTGGTAACGGCGGGATAGCTTCCGGTAGGCCTTTTTAATATCCTCCTGGGTGGCGTCTTTTTTCACGCCGAGTTCCTGGTAGAAATCCTTATCGAGCCAATCTTGGCTTGCCCCTGCCATATGCTCACCTCCCCTTTCTTATCCTGCTGTGTGTATTCCGTGAAGCCTGCCCTCACTATTCCGGCGAGACCACTCCCACCCGGGCCGGGCGGAGAACCTTATCCGCCACGGTGTATCCGGGTTGGATAAGCGTCTCGATAGTTTGTGAGGTGGCTTCCGCCGAGGAGCGATTCATGAGTGCCTCGTGGTACTCCGGATCGAATTCATCACCAACCGCCCCGAAGCGCGCCACCTTGAAGGTGGAGAAGAGAATCTGCTCCACCTTCTCCGCGATCAAGCCGGTGGGGCCTTCCAGGTCCCCGTGCTGGCGAGCCAGCTCCACATCATCAAGAACCGGAAGCAAAGCCTCGATCACCTTGAGAGTGCCCGAATCGCGGTGCGCTCCGGCTTCCTGCTTGGAGCGGCGCACGTAATTCGTGTACTCCGTTTCGGTGTTGTACAGCGATGCCTGGGCGCGTTTGAGCTGATCCTCCAGGGTGCTGATGGTCGCCATTGCTTCGCTGAGCGGATCGGCCGCGACGGCCTCAGTATCGCCTGCGCCGGCCTCAGCACCGGAAGCTTCAGTATCGGATTCGTGAGTATCCGATGCCTGGGCAGCGCCAGCCGCACCAGCTTCTCCAGCGCCAGCCGCACCCGCCTCGGGTTCCTGAGCCGTGCCCGCGCCAGATTCACCCGCACCTGCCGGCGAGGCCGCGGCGGCAGCTGCGTCGTCGTTCCCAGAAACAGCGCCCGCACCGGAACCGCCCGCGCCGTTACCGGCACCCGCGCTTTCCGGGCCGTTGCCCTTCAGATCGTCCTCACTCATTACTTATTCTCCTCATCGTCCACGACTTCGGCGTCGACGATATTGTCGTCAGAAGAACCGGCCGCACCGGAACCACCCGCGGCACCGGAGGCATTCGCGCCGCCATTCTGCTCAGCGGCCTGGGCCTGCGCGTAAATTTCCTGCCCGATCTTCTGCGATTTCTCGTTGAGTTCGGCCAGGGCGCTCTTGACGTCCTCCACGTTGCCGGTGCCCTTGAGGGTTTCGCGCACCTTGGCGATGGCCTCCTCCACCTCGGTGACGGTGGCATCGGTGAGCTTGTCCTTATTGTCCTTGATCAGGCGCTCAATGGAGTACGCGGTCTGCTCGGCCTGGTTGCGGGTATCGGTTTCTTCCTTGGCCTTGGCATCTTCCGTGGCGTGCTCCTCAGCTTCCTTGACCATGCGGTTGATTTCCTCTTCGGAGAGGGCCGAACCGCCGGTAATGGTCATGGACTGTTCCTTGCCGGTGGACTTATCGCGGGCGGATACATGCACGATGCCGTTGGCGTCGATATCGAAGGTGACCTCGATCTGCGGCACCCCGGACGGAGCCGGAGCGATCCCGGTCAGATCGAAGGTTCCCAGCGGCTTGTTATCGCGCGTGAACTCACGTTCACCCTGGAACACCTGGATGGATACCGAAGGCTGGTTATCTTCCGCGGTGGAGAAGGTTTCCGAATGCTTGGTGGGGATAGCGGTATTGCGCTGGATGAGCTTGGTCATCACGCCGCCCTTGGTTTCAATACCGAGGGAGAGTGGGGTGACGTCAATAAGCAAAACATCCTTGCGGTCCCCGGTAATCACACCGGATTGCAGCGCCGCACCCACGGCCACAACCTCATCGGGGTTCACGCCCTTATTGGGTTCGCGTCCGTTGGTGAGCTCCTTGACCACTTCGGTCACAGCCGGCATACGGGTGGAACCACCCACCAGCACCACGTGATCAATATCGGAAATCTGGATGCCCGCATCGCGAATCACGTTCATGAACGGGGTCTTGGTGCGATCCAGCAGATCCTTGGTCATATCCTCAAACTTGGCGCGGCTGAGGGTTTCATCCACGTGGATCGGCCCGGATTCGCTCATGGAAATATAGGGCAGCGAAATCTGGGTGGAGGTCGCGGCAGACAGCTCAATCTTCGCCTTTTCCGCGGCTTCCTTGAGACGCTGCAGCGCGATCTTATCCTTGGACAGATCCACACCGGAGGCGTTCTTCACCTGATCAACCAGCCAGTTGACGATGCGCTGATCCCAATCATCCCCGCCGAGCTTGTTATCCCCGGAGGTGGCCTTCACCTGGATGAAGGAGAAATCATCCTCATCCTTGCCCACTTCCAGGAGGGAAACATCAAAGGTGCCGCCACCCAGGTCGAAGACCAGGATCGTTTCGTCTTCCTTGCCCTTTTCTAGGCCGTAGGCCAGCGCCGCAGCCGTGGGTTCATTGACGATACGCTGCACATTCAGGCCGGCGATGGTGCCGGCATCCTTGGTGGCCTGGCGCTGCGCGTCATTGAAGTAGGCCGGCACGGTAATAACCGCATCGGTGACGGTATCGCCCAGGTAGGCTTCCGCATCCTTCTTCAGCTTCTGGAGAATAAACGCGGAAATCTGCTGCGCGTTGTATTCCTTACCGTCAATATCAACCTTCCAGTCATCACCCATATGGCGCTTGACGGAAGAAATCGTGCGATCAACATTGGTGACAGCCTGGCGCTTGGCCACTTCACCCACGAGTACTTCTCCGCTCTTAGAGAAGCCCACAACGGACGGGGTGGTGCGCGCACCTTCCGCATTCGCGATCACCGTGGGTTCCCCGCCTTCGAGGACGGCCACCACGGAGTTGGTTGTTCCCAAGTCAATACCTACTGCACGTGCCATGATTGCTCCTTCTGCATTCGTGCCGCAGATCCGCACGCCGGCGGTACCGGCCGCGGACCCTTCGACAAAGTTTCCTTCCAAGTCTGAACGATCCGAGAACCTATGTCCAATCGGCTCGCCCTTTCTTGAGTCCACCTAACTCAACCTTAGGGGCGTGGTTTTTATTCCCGCCCACTTTTCGCGAGCTACGTCACGTCCTTGCGCACCCTCTTTTTTCGGTACGACGACGCCGCTGCGCCATCCCGGAATCCGGCTGGCCACGCCAGGTAGACTTGCACCATGACTCTGAGCATCGGTGTGGATGTTGGCGGCACGAAGGTGGCCGCCGGCGTCGTCAATGAACAAGGTGAAATTTTGCAGCGGGTCCGGCGCCCCACGCCGCGCCAGGATTCCGAGGCCTTTATCGCAACCATCGCCGCCTGCGTCAATGACCTCAAATCCTCGGGGGCTACCACCGTTGGAATCGGGCAGGCCGGCTATATCGCCGCGGATCGCGATACGTTGATCTACGGCACGAATGTGCCCCTACAGAACGGACGGCTCGGTTCACGTATCGCTGAGCTCACCGGCATGCCCGTCGTCGTTGAAAATGACGCCAACGCGGCCGCCTGGGCCGAATACCGTTTCGGTGCCGCCGCTGATGCGGAATCCGCCGTTGTGGTGACGCTCGGCACCGGGCTGGGCGGCGGCATCATTATGAACGGGAATCTGCTGCGCGGCGCTTTCGGTTTCGGCGCGGAAATCGGGCATATCCACATGGTTCCGAACGGGCCGCTGTGCGGGTGCGGATCGCGCGGGTGCTGGGAAGTGATGGGCTCGGGTAGCGCACTGGTGCGTTTCGCCACCGAACGGGCCGCGAATTACCCGAGCGGAGCCACTCGCATCCTGGAGCTAGGCGAAGGGCGCGTGACCGGCCCGGCCGTGACCGCAGCCGCCCAGGAAGGCGACGAGATGGCCCTCGATGTTTTCAACGAGCTCGCGCATTGGAATGCCATCGGTTTGGCGGATATGGCCACCATTTTCGATCCGGAAATCTTCGTGATTGCCGGCGGGGTAAGCGAAGCCGGTTCGCTCGTGCTCGATCCGTTGGTACGCGAATTCCCCGAAGTTCTCCCCGTGGCGAAATACCGGACGCTACCGGAGATTCGCCTCGCGCGGCTCGGGAATGACGCCGGGATTATTGGTGCTGCGGATCTGTCCACGATTGAGTAACGTGGCTGGCTAGCCAACGTGCGTGAGCTGTGCGCCGGTACCATTTGGCGCGTACTAACACCATCCAGGCTGCGCGCCGGAATACGCTTCCCGGTTTCCACCGCTAGCGAGCATTTCCGGCGCGCAGCTGATTTTGTTTCGAGGGCGGTTTTTCTGTCATAGGCCACCTTTAGGATGAGCCTATGAATGAAAACATAACTACTGGCGCGTCCGCCACCGCGCGCGCCGCTGAACAAAGTGCCGCGGATTACCGCACCATTACGGAAGTTTCTGATTACCGGCAGGCCGAACGCCTGGTAGATGCGCTCTCGGATGCCGGGTTCCCGGTGGAAAATGTGCGTATCGTCGGCGTGAATCTGGAAAGCGTGGAGCAGGTGACCGGGCGCCTGACTACCGGGAAGGCCGCGCTCTACGGCGCGGCGGGCGGGGCCTCCTGGGGCCTCTTCTTCTCCTTCTTCTTTATCCTTTTCGCGCCGGCCGTGGTGCTCTGGCAGGTGCTCCTCTTCGGGCTTGCCTGCGGGGCGGTGCTCGGTGCCATTATGGGTGCGATCTCGCACGGGTTTACCGGTGGGCGGCGCGATTTCGCCTCGGTGCGGGCCACCACCGCCAATTCATATGAGGTGCAGGTGCGTAGCGCCTTCGTCAATGAGGCTTATGCAACTTTGGCGCAGGCCGGGTATTCGGTGAGCTAAGAATTCAGCTTCACCGTGCTCGCAGCGGAGCTACCCACTACTATGGTGGGTGGCTCTGCTGCCGAACGTGAGGGGAACTTATGGTTGTACGCCACGAAATCCGCCCGCCCATTACCCGGCTTCCGGATGGGACCATCAAACAGATCAACCCGTTTTCCGGTACCGAAGTGTGGACCCAGCCGGGCCGTGCTAACCGGCCCCTCAAGGCGGAAGTTCCCATCGCGGAACCGCTGAGTGCGGATCACCCGGAAAACTTCTGTTCTTTCTGCGCGGATCGAGTGCTGGAAACACCGCCGGAAAAGGCGCGCATCGTTGGCAACCCCGCCACGGGTGAAGCTCGGATCACCTATGATGCCCCGGTGGATTCCCTGGCGGACCCGTGGGATTTCCGGCGGGTTCCCAATCTTTTTGAGATTGTTCCTTTCCAGTACTGGACCACCAACTACCAGTACGAACTCACCACCCGCCGCCAGGATGCTTTTGAGCGCTACACCTCGGATGCGGCCGGGCGCGCCCACGTGCTTTCCGTGGCGCATAACAAGGCCATTGCCTCGGGCATGGATGAGGATGCCTGGAATGCACTTCCGGAGCGGGAGCGCCTCTTGAGCGCACTGCCGTTCTACGGGGGTGGGCATGACCTCATTATCGGGCGCCACCACTATGTGCCGGGTTCGGATTCCACCGCGAATCGGGCCGGCTCAGGTACCCTCACCCCGGCTGAGCACTACTGGTACTTCCTGCTTACCGCGGATGCCATGCGCGATTTGTACGAGCAGAACCGCTACGTCAAATACGTGCAGGTCTTCCAGAATTGGTTGCGGCCGGCCGGTGCCTCCTTCGAACACCTCCATAAGCAGCTGGTCTCCATTGATGAGCGCACCGTCAATCACCGCTACGAAGTGGACCGGGTGCGCGATAACCCCAATATTTTCAACGAGTACGGGGTGGATTACGCCGGCTACCACAATCTCGTTATCGCGGAGAACAAGTACGCGGTGGCCTACGCCGGGTTCGGGCATCGCTACCCCACGCTCGAAGTGTGGTCGCGTTCGGAAGCCTCCCAGCCTTTCGAGCACACCCGCCACGAATTGCGCGCGGTTTCGGATCTGGTGCATGCCATGCACGCGGCCACCGGCCCGGATATTCCCACGAATGAGGAATGGTACGCACCTTCGCGGGATATGGAAGTAGCGACCCCGTGGCGGGTGCTCCTCAAGTGGCGCACCTCCACCCTCGCCGGTTTTGAAGGCGGCACCAAGATCTACGTCAATACCATTGACCCGTGGTCCTTGCGAGATCGGGTGGTTCCCCGCCTACTGGAGCTGCGCGCCGAAGGCGCGATTGCCTCCACAATCAATATCGCCACCGAATGCAGTTGCGAAGTCAATTCGCTGCGTTACGGAATGGGCGAATCAGGAGTGCGCGGCAGGTAGTTTGAGCCGCGGCCGGAGCCATCTTTGCTCGCGGCCGCACCCGCCCCAGCTTAGCGCGTAGAAAGGAGACTCTATGTCTCGGATTGCTGAGACCGCCCTCGTTTTTGAGGGCGGTGGTATGCGCGCGAGCGCCACGGCCCCGGTAGTTATCAAATTTATCGAGGCCGGCCTGGAGTTCCCGCATGTTTCGGGGATTTCGGCGGGTTCCAGTCACGTGGCGAATTACCTCAGCCGTGACCCACTGCGGGCCCGGCGTTCTTTCGTGGAATTTGGGGCGGATCCGAATATCGGAAACTGGCGGACCTTCCTCAGCGGCAAGGGCGCCTTCAACTCGGATTACATATATCTTCACACGTCGCGCCCGGGCCAGGCCCTTCCCTTCGATTTCGAGACTTTCCAGTCCACGCCCGGTGATTTCGATATCAGCGCTTTTCGTTTGAGCGACGGCGCCGCCGTGCATTGGCACCGCGGCGATATTAAGGTTCTTGACGACCTGTTGGTGCGGGTGCAGGCATCCTCAACGATGCCCGGCATCATGCCTTTCGTAACGCTCAACGGCGAGCTTTATGCCGACGGCGCGCTCGGGCCATCCGGGGGTATACCTATTGATGCTGCTGAGGCTGCTGGCTTCGAGCGCGCCGTCGTTATTATGACGAAACCGCGCGATTACGTGCGCCCAGCGCCTTCCCGAAAGGCAACTGCGCTGATCCGGGCGGCTTTCCGCAAATACCCCCACCTCATTACCGCGCTGGAGGAACGCGCCGCGAAGTACAATGCCACCCGGGCCCATCTTTTCGATCTGGAAGCGCGGGGGCGGGCCTATCTCTATTTCCCGCGCCACCGGCTGACTTCCAACCGGGAGACCAATGTGGCGAAGCTAGAAGCCTCTTTCGCGGCCGGCACCGCCCAGATCAACGAGGACTTCCCTGCGATCCTGCGCTTCCTCGGGGTTTAGCGATATCCTCGCTAAACCCCGAGCGAATCTGGCTTCGCTGGCGCATGCCGCAAAGCCAAACGCAGGGGTCTAGGTCACTCACGCTGATCTTGCCGCCGCTTTGCGTACAATGCGAAAACCAGCGGCATCACAACAACCAGCATGAGGCAGTACCCGATCAAGTCCGAGCCGTAATCGGCCATGAAAGTTGAGAACTGCGCCTTGTTCTTTAGGTATATCCAGATAAAGAACAGGCCCGACATCAGGCAGATAGACACCAGGGTAACGACGTAAACCCTCAGCCAATCTTTGCTATAAAAGAGCTTCCTCATTGAACTGCCCACCTACTCACTCCGTCGATAATCAACATTTGAAGCGTACCCCAACGCAGGAGCTTGACAATACCGATGAATGTCGGTCAGTTACGTCAATGTTCATCCGTGAAAATCTCAAGATCACAGGTAGACTCAAGAAATCTACCGCGTCGAATCGAAAGGAAAATCATGCCCAAATTAGGTATCGCGGCAATCATAGGCGCATTAGTTTTTCCATCACTGCGCCTCTACGGCTAACACTGGGCTGGAAACACCCAATAGCGTTCACGTGGTTTCCAGTGGCCACGGTAACGGAGGACAATGATTGAGTAACGATGCATCTTCCCCTTTCTAACCGCATACCCTTTACCACGGCACGACCGCTACTTTTCACCTTCGGCGCCGTCACAATAGCCGCATTTGACTTCGTCTGCGCCATACTAGGTCTTTACATTTATGATCCCCGATCCCTATTGCCGTATATCGGATTGTGCACGCTATTCGCTTTAGCCGGGTTCTTCCGAGTTTGTGAGTTCCTATTTATAGCCAGTTACATTGCCGTGAACGCATGCGATTTGGTTACCGGATTGGTCGTGCTCTGTTTTGGTGTACCCATAATACTGGTGTTATGGCTTCAACGCTCGTGGATTATTCCAGCCATCGCTGCCATGACTATTGAGGCGGCCGTAGCAATAACTATCAGTCCAACTCCCCAGCTGCAATTTTTTAGCTCACTGATCATCGCTACCCTCACCTTAACAGCTGGTTTGGCTCTACGCTGGCAAAATAACCGCCGTATTTTCGCGGAGGCCAAAAGGGAAGAAGCCTTTGAAGCCGTGAGACAAACTCGACAGGAGTTAGCACGTCAGCTGCATGACACTACGGCGAAAGACCTCGCACATATTGCGATCCTCGCTCAAGACCTCGCTATCCGACATCCTGATTTATCCGAGGAATTAGGCACCTTAGTCGAGGTTGCAACAAGTGCCTCCAAGCGTATCCGTCCGATCATCATCTCCATGGATACAACGGCAACCGAAACTCCACTGTCCACGGTGGTCACTCAAGTGTCCAATATGTTGAGTACCCGAGATATTACTTTGGAAGTCAATATCACTGGCGATATTGACACTCTAACGACGCGCCAGCAGCGCCGTACGGCGGCTTTAGCAATTCGCGAATGTGCTTCTAATATTCTTAAATACGCACCGGTCGGCTCGGAGGCAAACCTCGTCATAGAGGCAACAACGGAACCTGATCTGCTCGCACTTTCGCTAAGTAACCTAATCGATATCCGGTCATTTACTTCCGGCATGTGTAGTGGATACGGCCTGGCAAATCTCGCTAATAGAATCAGAGCCGAGGGCGGCACGATGCAATCTCGCGCAGTAGATCAGCAGTGGGTAACTTATATAACTTTGCCCGCCCACACATCTGTTACTTCAGAAGCCACGAGCATGAAAATCGAGACCCCGAAAGAATAGCGCATGGATAACATTAGAGTTCTACTCGCCGATGATGATCCTATTATCCGCGAAGGTCTTGCACGGCTACTCAATGAACAAGAGGGGCTGGTTGTGGTTGCTACCGCTGCTGACGGCGCGCAAGCTATCGATCAACTCCATGACCAAAAAGTGGATCTCGCTCTTCTGGATGTTGATATGCCAGTCATGAGTGGAATAGAAGCCGCTAAACGTATTAGCCAGGATTACTCCCACATCGTGATCGTTATGCTCACCGTATTCGAACACGAAGATTCTCTTGGTGAAGCGATCGGTGCCGGTGTACGCGGTTTTCTCACTAAGGACATCATCGCTCCGGAACTCGCTCAACTAATCCGCAAGGCCTACAGCGGACAGCAAGTCATGGCACCCCGCCCCACAGAAATCCTGATCACTTCCTACGAGAAGCTCCAGCAGAACAAGGAAGAATACGCGGACTTCGTTGCAGCAGTTGAACAACTTCCGGAGCACTTGCGGCCCGTGTTCCAATTACTTCTCCAAGCCTTGGCGAACAAGAATATTGCCCGACAAACCGGGCTATCCGAGACTACTGTGCGTTCCTATGTTTCCGATATCCTCGCCCGCACAGGGTGCGCAACGCGCGCGGAACTAGGGATCACCGCTATCAAAGCTGGAATCACAGGTTGACGACAACTCGATAGTTCGAGCAGTACGTGCAGTTTTCCTTGCGCTGGGTGTGCATTTTTCCTTGCGCTAGGCGTGCAGTTTTAACTTGCGCTTGACAGGTTATCCCCATATCTACAAATTCCGCTAAACATACCGACACTTATCGGTAGTCCGGAAGTAGCCACGCATGGTTAACTGGCATCATCCCTCAAAGGAGAGCAGCACCCGTTTTCTCACGGTGCTACCCGTCCTCCGTCGAGGGCGCATCCCCGAATATCGAGCGCAAGTTAAACCTTGTGCTCGGTACGAAACTAATAGATATGGAACCGCTCATGACTGACAAGACGAGAGCCCGCATAGCGGATATCTGCGCCGGATTGCTTGCTTTGCTTGTGGCTTTCCTGGCCAAAGAACCGGGCTGGAATATGCATAACGGCTTGATATGGTTCGCGGTCTTCGCTGCCACGTATGTCGCGCTACGCCTATCCTTCATGCTTCCCGGAATTATCCAGGGTGTTCGGCAAGCAAAACATGACTAACCTCCCTGAACAGTACGACTAGCCGTTTGCCCCAGTTCCACGATAGGAGTACCGAAAAGATGAAACTCGTGCAACGAATTATTCGCTTCGTTATCTCCATCGGCGGAGCGATGGGACTGTCCGCCTTGGTTATTTATTTCCATACTGGCAACGTGAGCTGGACTTCTTCCGGATTCCTCACC
Organism: Actinotignum inguinis; assembly: GCF_051265835.1. Lineage (NCBI taxonomy): Bacteria > Bacillati > Actinomycetota > Actinomycetes > Actinomycetales > Actinomycetaceae > Actinotignum > Actinotignum inguinis. The sequence goes on from NZ_JBOZDP010000001.1 coordinate 206,053, forward strand.
GTAGCGCCCTTATGCGGGCTATCCCTATGGCTCGGATGGGAATACACGCTCCAGAAGCGCCAAGCCTCGGATGCGCAACCCTAACCATACTGTTCCGGGAACGTAGCGAACCGGAAAACGCAGGCCGCCAGCACCACCTACTCCGAAGCGGCAACCAGCCGCCCGCTATCCATGCGCACCACCCGGTCGGCAACGGTCGCCGCTTCGGCATCATTGTGGGTCACGTAGACCGCCGTCGTGCCGGCCTTTTGCAGCACCCGGCGCAGGAATACCGCCAGGTCCTCCCGCAGGCGGGTATCGAGGGCGGAAAGCGGTTCGTCCAGGAGCAGCACCCGCGGGCGCGCCGCCAGGGAACGCGCCAGAGCCACCCGCTGGGCTTGCCCACCCGAAAGAGTCGTAACCGCCCGCTCGGCATAACCGCTCAGTTCCACCAGCTCCAGCCAGCGCTCCACCTCCGCCGCCACCTCGGCGCGCGAACGGCCCTTCTCAATCCCGTAGGCAATATTTCCGCCCACGCTGCGATTCGGGAAAAGCTGCCCGTCCTGAAAAACCATGCCGACCCCGCGCCGGTGGGTAGGAACCGCCGTCATATCAGCACCGTCGATCAGCACCTGCCCGCGCACTGCCTCCAGCCCGGCGATTCCGCGCAGTAGCGACGATTTCCCCGAACCGGAGGCCCCCAGCAGCGCCACGGTCGTACCCGACTCCACGCTAAGATTCACGCCGCGCACCGCCTCGAAACCGTCCGGGTAACGCACCGATACGTCACGAAGTTCTAACACGAAGCTTTCCTTTCTGCTGCGTTAATAACGACGACGCAGCTCCGGCAGGCGCCGCCATTTCACTCAGCGCCATCAGGCCCCCGGTGACCGTACCGAGCACCACCGCCCCGGCCATCGCGGTCCCGTAATTTTCCGCCCCGGGCCTCCCCAGGAGCTGGCCAATCAGAACCGGGAGCGTGGTGGAATCACTGGTGGCCAGGAAGGACGTAGCGCCGTATTCCCCTAAAGAAATGGCCAGGCCGAAACCGGCCGCCACCGCGAGCGCGCGGGCGGCCAGCGGCAGGTCAATACTTCTCCAGACCTGCCCCGGTCCGGCCCCCAGGGTGGCGGCGGCCTCGCGCAAGCGCGGGTCGATGGCCCGTACCACCGGGAGAATCACCCGGGCCACGAGGGGAAGGGCCACCACCGCTTGTGCCACCGGCACGAGCACCTGCGCGGACGGCACGAGCATCCGGATGGTGAGGAATAATCCGAAACCTACCGTCACCGCGGAAACCCCCAGCGGCAGCAGGGCGATCCCTTCCGCCGCCGCGCTCACCGGCCGTGGCGGAGCCCACGGAGAAGCCAACGCGAAAGCCAGCAGCGCCCCGAGGAGCAGGGCAAGAACAGCAGCGCTCAGGCCCGTCGTCAAGGAATTCCGGAGCGCATCGGAAGCCGAGACCCCCGAGAATCCGGAAGAACCGATGAGATTGCGGTAGTTCTCCAGCGTCCAAGTACCCGAACGCTGGAAGGAGCGCGCCACCAAGGTGAGAAGCGGTGCCCCGATCAGGAAAATAACGGTTGTGCCGCTAATGAGCAGCGCCGGAATATCACTCCGGCTCACCTTCCTCCGGGCAGCCGGGCGCAGGCGCAAGGCCGCCGAGGTACGCCGGGTGGCCCGGGCCGCCACCGCGGTGGCAATCCCGACGATCACCACTTGCAGCAGCGAGAGCACCGCCGCGGCCCGTAAATCAAGGAAGGTGGTGGTCTGCACCCAGATTTCAGTTTCGAGGGTCCCGTAGCCAGGTGCACCTAAGGTTTGCACGATTCCGAACGACGTCGAACAAAATAAAAAGACAATAGCCGCACCGGAGGTAATAGCCGGGGCCAATTCCACAAGGGTGACGGTACGGAAAGCGCGCCACGGGGAGGCGCCGAGGGTGCGGGCCGCCTCGGCGTGCGGGGGAAGCGCCGCCCACAGCGGCCCCACCGTCCGGGAAATCACCGCGGTATTGAAGAAAACCATGGCCGCGACCACCGCCCACGGGCTGGAATCCCAGCCGAGGAAACCGTAGGGGCCATCCGCGCGCAACAGCGCCCGGAACGCGGTACCCACCACCACGGTGGGGAGCACGAAAGGCACCACCACGAAGGCTCGCACCACTCGCACTCCGGGCAGGCGCAGCCGGTAAAGCACATAGGCGAGGGGAAGCCCGAGTATCACCGAGCATCCGGTGCTGGCCGCTGCCATCCACAGGGTTTGCCCGGCAACTTTCCAGGTGCGCGGGCGGGTGAGCTCGGCGGCGAAACCCGCGGTATCTACCCCGGCCGGCGTGACGAGCCCGCGCGCGAGCATCGCCACCACCGGCCACAGGAAGAACACCGCGAGGAAAAATAGCGGGACCGCGAGCGCGAGGGCCACCACCAGGGAAGCTCCGCGCGGGCGCGGGATACGGAATGCGTTACTCACATTCCCGCGGTATCACGCCAGGCGCGGATCCATTCGGCGCGCTGGGCACCCACTTCTTTAGCGTCCAGCACGATGGGATCCTTGACGCGCGGGGCGTGCTGCTGCCAGCTCGCGGGCAGCTCCACATCGGCCACCGGGTACACGTACATCGACTCCGGGATAGCTTTCTGCACATCCTCGGAAAGCAGGAAGTCGATAAAAGCCTGCGCGCCTTCCGGGTTCTCTGCCCCACGCAGCACCCCGGCGTATTCCACCTGGCGCACGCAGGTCGATTCGATCACGCCGGTGCGCCCGTTTTCAGCGGCCGGGGAGGAAGAATAGGAAACCACCAGGGGGTAGTTTCCCTTCCCTTCCGAACCGGAAAAATCAGTGTAGTAGGCATCCGTCCACGAACCGGAAATGCGGGTGCCAGCCCCGAGCAGCTGGCCCCACAGCTGGGAAAGCCCCTCCGTTCCCCCGGCAACGTGGGCGGTGGCGGCCAGGAAAGCCAGGCCGGGTGAGGAAAGCGCGGGATTTTCCACCGCGAGCAGCCCGGCGTATTCAGGGCGGGAAAGATCCGCGAAACTCAGGGGCGGAATCATATTTTTCTGGGTGAACCACTCGCGATCGTAATTCACGCAGACTTCGCCCTGGTCGATGGGATTGAGTTTCCCTTCCAGGGCAGTCACTCCCGCGGGGAGCTTCGGGGAAGAATAATCGGCGATGGTATTACCGTCCAGCGCCTGGTAGGCGGTATAGGTATCCACCCCGAACACCATATCCGCGCCGGGCTTGCCATCCGCCAAGACCAATTGGTTAACAACCTGACCGGTATCCCCGGGTGCCGATTTCACGATGGTGTACCCGGATTCTTTCTCAAAGCGGGCGATGAGCTCATCGGGCAGATTGAATGATTCGTGGCTGACCACCCGGACGGTGGTGGGCTGATCGCTCGCTGCCGGAGAGGCGGCGTCGTCGTTCTTTGAGCAGCCGGCCAGGGCCAGTGCCGCAACCATCGCGGCGGCCGCAAGAACGCGGGCGCCGTGCCTATTTTTCTGGACCATGCATCCTCCTCAGGATATAAGGAGGGTCTCCGCGGTGCGGAGGAGAGATCTCGACTCCCTTCGCCGGTACTAACCGGAGCAGGTTCGAGGGTCTGCGTGCCGCGTGCCGGCCGCACTCTCAGCGCTGCTGCGCTCCCCTGTCGTGCGGTCCAGTCTAGTACGGAGGTCCCGTATTTTCACGCCTGCGGTCCCGAGCCAGAACCGGATCGGCGCCGCGCGAAGGCGAGGCACGGCCGCGCGAACCTTAGGCCCGGGCGCGTGCCTGCGAATCGATCACTTCGCCCTTGCCGTACCATTTCGCGGCCTGACGCTGGGTCAGCTGGGAAACGGCCGCGGCCACCCCGGCAGACACCACCGCGAAAATCACCGCGTCCACGAGCGGCGCGTTCGGATCCTCCGAATCGGGAATCTCCCGCCCGGAAATGCCCTTCCACACCACGTCCACGATTTTATTGGCGACGATCCCCGAGAGCACTCCCACGCCCGCGCTCACAACTTTCCAACCGATATCCATAACGTCCCTTTCTTCGCGCGGCGCGGCCCCGGCCAGACGCGGCCAGGAGGCCCGGCGCCGCCCGCAATGGTTAGTGCGTGGAGGTGTTCCCCCGCGCGGAATTCTTGTCCTGTCCAGAACTATTATGACTCAGCCCACGCCCGAAGCGCAGGTCCTCACGCAATTCGTCCACGACCATGGCATCCGAATCGATGCGGCCGGTGCGGTACCCGGCGCGCGAGAGCATATGCGCGGAGATGGGCGAGGTGATGAGCTGGCAGCCGATCACGAGGAGCAGCGTCCACGTCATTGACGGGTCACGCACCAGGCAGGCCGCGCCCAGACAGCCCATGATCAGAGAGAGGACCTGCGGTTTTGTGGCCACGTGCAGGCGGGTCATGAGGTCCGGGTAGCGGAACATCCCGATGGCGGCCACGAAAGTGAGGGTGGCGCTGGCCAGCATGAGCGCAGCGCCGATAATATCCCAGGGGCTCACGGCCGGGCTCCTTCCTGTTCGGTATCGCGATCCGGATCGTGAGCGGGGCTTTCGTCTTCTTCTTCGTCGGTTGTTTCGCGTTCGTTCGCCTTTTCGAGGCGCCGCATTTCCTTCGGGTCGTTTTGGTCCACGGGCCGAATGAAGCGTGCCACGGCCACGGATCCGAGGAAACCAACAATGGCGACGACGACGAATACCGCCAGCAAATCCGCTCGCCGGGTCACCGCCGCGAGCAGGCAGAGCGCCCCCACCATAATCGAGGTGATAACATCGAGCGCCCCCACCCGGTCGAGGACCGTGGGGCCTTTGACGATGCGAACTGTCACCAGCAGCGCGGAGATGGTCAGCAGCACCCCGCAGATCACCATCACAATAATCACCGTTCACCTCCGGAACTATCGGGAGCGAAGGGAACGGGCAAACGCCCGGCCTTGGGGCTGGACCCGGGCACGAATCCGGCCTGCACCAGCTCGCTGCGGGAGGCGAAGGCGCGCAGCACCCGCTCTTCCAAATCGAGTACCGATTGGTGCGCGGCGCTCACTCCCCCGGCCATGCCCACGTCGAATACATGCACGTAGAGTGTGCCCGTGGCGGCATCGGTATCGATGACGAGCGAACCGGGCACCAGGGTGGACATCCCGGCGGTAATCGCAAGATAAGCATCGGAGTGGGAGCGCAACCGCACGCGGATCACCGCGCCGCGCGGGGTGGCACGCCGCAGAATAAACCAGGCTTGCTGCCAGGAGGCATGCACGAGGTCACGCACAAAAATCGCAACCAGCCGGATCACACCCCAGATGCGGAACCTCCCGTCGAAGGAGGCGGTAGGGAACGGCGCCACTTCGGTCACGAGGAGGGCGAGGGCAAAACCGGCCACAATATTGGCGGCGCTCACCTGCCCCCACAGCAGCACCCACACAATGGTCAGCCACACCAGCACCCCCAGGGAGGCGCTCGGGAAACGGCCTTCGCGCCGGGTGACCAGGCGGATTGCTTCACTATCGCGACTCATTGCTCACCTCCGGAAACTGTGGGAACGGGCGTGGGTGCGGGACCTTGCGCGGGAACCGCCGCGGGTGTGGGGAACGACGGCGCACCGCTCGGCACCGGTGCACCGGTCGGCACTAGCGTGGCCGCGGGTGTGGGACTCGGGGAGCGCAGCAGGCGCGGGCTTTCCTTCGGTTCGGGAGTTTGGGTGAAGGTGCCGGTATCCGGGGTGGAATCCTCGTGGGGTACCACGGTTTCTTCATCCACCTCCGGGGAAATCCCGGTACCGCGATCCCAATCGGGAAGCACCGCGCTGATATAGGGAGTGCGGGCTTCCAGCTCGGCGGCGGCGCCGTCGGTAAACGAGCGCAACGGCGCGGCCGCGAAGGTAATACCGAGCATGACCGCGATGAGCCCGGAGGCGGAAATGACCATGCCGCTCGGGTAGGTGGTGGAGGGCAGTTCCGCCGGAGCTTCCTGCCAGAAAGCCATATTCCAGGCGCGAATCACGGCGTAAAGCGTGAGGAGCGAGGTGACCAGGCCGGCCGCGATAAGCACCCAGTCAATCGGGGTTCCGCGCGCGGCACTCGCTTCCAGCAACCCCACTTTGCCGAGGAATCCGGATAGCGGCGGAATACCGCCCAGGGAAAGCGCGGGAAGGAAGTAGAGAATCGCAACCACGGGGGCCGCTCGCATAATGGAGCCGAGCCGCACGAGCGACGTCGTTCCTGCCACCCAACCGATGAGGCCCACCACCAAGAAGAGCGCGGTTTGCACCACGATGTGGTGCACGGCGTAGAAAATCGTGGAGGACAGCCCGGCTTCGGTGGAGATGGCGATGCCCCAAATGAGGTAGCCGATATGGCTGACCAGGGTGAAGGAAAGCAGACGTTTAATATTTTCCTGCGCGATCGCGCCGAGGATACCGATGAGCATGGTGGCCACCGCGAAGCCGGCGAGGATATCGTCCAGGCGCCCGCCTGGGAAGAGCAGCACCTGGGTGCGGATAATCGCGTACACGCCCACTTTGGTGAGCAGGCCGGCGAATACCGCCGTGACCGGGCCGGATGCGGTGGGATAGGAGTCGGGTAGCCAGGCGGCCAGCGGGAAAATCGCGGCTTTCAGGCCGAAGGCCACGAGGAAGAGGATCTGGAGGACCATGCGCATTCCCGGATCCACCTGCGGGAGTTTAACGGCCAGGTCGGCCAGGTTCACGCTACCCACCGCGGCGTAGGTGAGGCCGAGCGCGGTGAGGAAGATGAGGGAGGAGACCATGGAGACGATCACGTAAACCGAGCCGGAGCGCATGCGTTCGGCCGTGCCGCCCATGGTGAGGAGCACGAAGGAGGCGGCCAGCAGGATCTCAAAGCCGACGTACATATTGAACAGATCGCCGGTGAGGAAGGCATCGGAGACCCCGGCGGAGAGAATCATGAAGGCCGGGTAGTACACCGAGGTGGGGGCGCCGCGTTCACCATCTGCCACGCCCTGGAAAACCGAATACACCAGCACGATGAGGGTCACCGTGACCGAAGTGGTGAGCATAATGGTGGAGAGTCGATCAGCCACCAGGGAAATGCCCACGGGCGCCGCCCAATTGCCCACGTCCAGGGTGATGGGGCCGCGCGCGGAAACGAAGAGCAGAATGACCGCCACCACGAGGACGATGGAGAGCATCCCCACCGCGGTCCAGGCCTGCACGCGGCGCCGGCGCGGAATTGCCAGGAGCACCCCGGCGGCCAGCAGGGGCAGCACAATGGGAACGGCCAGCAGCCAGGAAATCATCGCCGCGCACCTCCCGTAGTGCCGTTACGTCCGGCGTTACCGGTGCCGCGCGGATTTCCATTGCCGCGCGGGTGCCCGTTATGCCCCGAGTTCCTACCGTTCGCGCCGTTCAGGCCGTTCCCCAGCGAGCCGTCCACACCGTGGGTGGCATTCGGATTGGCCACGTAGCGGTGCCGGCGGCGCTTGGGATGCCGGCGGTTCCAGCGGCCCAGGCGCCCGAAACGCGGGGCCGGGGTATCGGTTTCGTCGCGGAATTCCGCGGAGGTTTCCTGCAAGTCTGTTCCCACTTCGGATCGCTGGCTGCTTTCTTCCAGTTGCTGACGTACGGCGACGGCGCGATCCTCCACGTCGTCACGCACTTCGTCGTCATCGCGCAGCTGCCAGGTGCGGTAGGCCATGGCCAGCAGGAAGCCGGTGGTGGCCAAGGTAATCACGATGGCGGTGAGCATCATGGCCATGACCAGCGGATCCGCCCACAGGTCCGGCGAGCCGTTGCCGATAAAGGGCGGGTTGCCGGTGCGGCCGCCGGCGATGAGGAAAAGAATATTGACGCCGTTGGAAAGGCACCCCAGCCCGAGGATGACCCGCGAGAGCGAGCGCTCCAAAATAAGGTAGACGCCTACCGCAACGAAAACCCCGCACATGAGGATGAGGGCGAGAGATACGCTCATTGCTGCTCTCCTTCCGTTGCGGCATCGCGCTGTTCGGCGGCCATAGCCAGGCGCTCGGCTTCCTGTTGCGGGGAGGTGCGCTCGCTGAGGCCGGCCTGGGATTCCATTTCTTCGCGCAGGTTCTGGCGGGCGTCATGGGAGGGTTCGATGCGAATATCGGCGTCCCACACACCTTCTTCCATTTCCCCGTGCCGGTCAATTTCCGCGCCGAGGGACCGCAGAATTTCGGCTACCAGACCAACAACCGCGATATAGACGCCGGTGTCAAAGATGAGCGCCGTCGTAAAATGAACGTCCCCAAAAATCGGAAGTACCATATCGATTTTCGCGGTTTGCAGCGGGCTGCCACCCAACAGGATCGGGGCGAGCGAGGAAAGAGTGGCCAGGCCCAGCCCGGTTCCCAGCAGGTGGGCGGGGAGGATGGGGAGGGTGGCGCCGAGTTCGAAACGCCCGCCGGCCAGGTAGCGCAAGGTCAGCGCGATGCCGGCGAGCAGCCCGCCGGCGAAGCCGCCGCCCGGCATATTGTGCCCGGCGAAGAGGAAGAAGAGCGAAATAATAAGGATGGTGTGGAAAACCAGGCGGGTGCCGATTTGCAGCATCATCGGGCGGGAGGCCACGCCCGGGCGGTTCGCGGAGGCGAGCCAGACCCGATTGCGCCCCGAACGCCGCGCTTCTTCTTCCGCGCGCACCGAGTTGCGCACGTATTCCGCCGGGTCCTCGCCCAGGCGGCGCCAGCGTTGCGCCCGTTCACTTTTCGCGCCGAGGATATTGCGTAGCCGGTCCGTGCCGCCGAAACGGTCACGTACGAAGAGGAGGGAGGCGATGCCGACGGCGCAGACCACCAGCACGGAGGTCTCGCCCATGGTGTCCCACGCCCGGATATCCACGAGGGTGACATTGACGATATTGCGCCCGTACCCGAAGCGGAAACCTTCGTCGGCGAAGAGCTCCGAGATCGGGGCGTGGGTGCGCACCCCGGCAGCCAGGTAGGCGAGCCCCGCGAAAAGCAACCCCATGATGGCCGCGAAAACAATGCGGAAGCGCTGGGTGCCTTTGGTACGGCGGGAAGAGAAATAGGAGGGCAGGCGGCGCAGCACCAGCACGAAGACCACGAGCGTAAGGGTTTCGGAAAGCACCTGGGTGAGAGCCAAGTCCGGCGCCCCGTAGATCTCGTAGGTGAGGGCCACGGCATAGCCGCCGATTCCCATGAGGATCACGGCTTTGAGGCGGTGGCGGGAAGCCGCGGCAAGCAGCACGCCCAGGCAGCCAACCACGGCCACCGCGGCCTGCGCCCAGCTATCGAAGAGCCGCGGCACCACCAGGGTGCCGACCGGGTTGGTGAGCAGGGCGATTCCCACGGTGATGAGCAGGAACCAGAAAATGGTGAGGAGGTAGGTGGGAAGCGAACCGGATTGGGTGCGGGCGGTGACGGTCATGGAGAAACGCTCGGTGCCCGAAACGATGCGCTGGTAGGCTTCCTCGGCGCTGGTGCGGATAGCGTGGCGCTGGGTGAAGGCGGAAATGCGGTGGCGCTGCCAGAAGAGGAGGCAGCCGGACGCGAGGATCGCGAGGGTCACCAGGAAGGGCCCGTTGAAGCCGGACCACAGGTGCAGGTGGCCCTGGTAGGGGGCCAGTACCGGGTATTGGGCCAGGTACTGCTCCAGGAAGGTGCTGATGGGCGTGGTTGCGAGCCCGGCCACCAGGCCCGCCGTCGCCAAAATACCCACGGGCCAGATCATCACCGCGGAAACGTCACGCACCTCGGTATCTTCCACACGCGGTTTGCGCATGAACGCACCCCACCAAAAACGCAGGCCGTAAGCCACCGTGACCGCCGAACCCACCGCGATGAGCACGAGCACCGCAATATCGGTGGCGCTCCCGCCCCACAGTGCACCGAGCGCACCTTCTTTGGCCACGAAGGCAGCGAAGGGAGGGAAGCCCATCATGGAGGCATCCGCCATCCCGGCGAAAGTGGCAACCGCGGGCATATTGCGGCCCACATTGGATAGTTCGCGCAGGTCACGGGTACCGGTGCACACGTCCACGATGCCCACGGAAAGGAAGAGCGCGGATTTGAAGAGGGAGTGGGCCAGCAGCAGCATGAGCCCGGCCAGCAACATCGCCGAATCCCCGTAACCGACGAAAAGGATAATGAGCCCGAGCTGAGAAACCGTGCCGAAAGCGGTGACCAGTTTGATATCGGTTTGTTTGAGGGCCCGGTAGCCGCCCAGCAGCACCGTGTACGAGGCGAGGATAATCACCATCCAGTGCCAGGCCGGGTTATGCGCGAAACCGGGGGCCAGGCGCGCCACCAGGTACACCCCGGCTTTGACCATCGCGGCGGCGTGCAGGTAGGCGGAGACCGGCGTAGGCGCGGCCATGGCGGCCGGCAGCCAGAAATGGAAAGGCACGAGGGCGGATTTGGAGAACGCCCCGATAAGTACAAGTACGACGGCGCTCGTAAGCAGCGCGGAATTCCCCGGGGAGATTGTTGCTTCGTGGGAGGCCACCACGAGCTCGTGCAGCGAGAAAGAGCCCCCGGGCATAACGCCCAGCATGGTGATTCCGCCCAGCATGGCCAGCCCTCCGGCCGTGGTCACAATAATGGCCTGGAAGGCAGCGCGCCGCGAGGATTGGCGGTCGGAGTAGTGGCCGATGAGGAGGAAGGAAAAGACGGTGGTGAGTTCCCAGTAAATATAGAGGGCGATGGTGTTATCCGTGGTGACCAGGCCGAGCATGGCGCCGGCGAAAGCCACGAAGATCGCGCCGAAGCGGCCCAGGTAGGAGGCATCGCGTTTGAAATACCGCGCCGAGTAGAAGAGCACGGCAGCGCCCACGCCGGTGGCGATGAGGGCGAGGAGCAGACCGAGGGCATCGATGCGGATATCGAGGTCCATGCCGAGCTGAGGCACCCAGGTGAGGGACTGCTGGTAGACATCACCGCGGAGGATGCGGGGAATGAGGCTGAGGAGCCAGAGGAAGGTGCCGGCCGGGAGGAGGGCGAGGATCGCGAAGCCGAAACGCCCGCGCTGCATCACGAGCGGTGCACACAGCGCCCCCACCACAAATAGCAGGAGCACATATGCCACGGCAGCCTCCGTCCTTTCGACCTTTGCCATGCACGCGGGGTGCGCTACGTGCTCTACGTGCGCAGCGTGCCGAACATACGCCACTGAGCCCCTCCGCGGCTGACCTGGCGCGATGCAGCTGGTAGGTGCGGGCGCCGGTTTCTTAGGCGGTGGAGCTCGTTGTTAACGCATGGAACATCATTACAGTAGCGAAAATATGCGGGAGTGTCCCGTGTTTCCGCTCTCGATGAGACCGCGCGGCCGGCGCTTGCTTTGGAAGCGCGAGGCTTGCTAAGGCCGGCGCGCTTCGGGCACGGTTTGCTGGGTGCGGGGCGCTCCGGGCGGTTTGCTGAGTGCGGCGCGCTTCGTGCGGTGCGCCAGGTGAGTTGTACTAAGGCTGGAGTTTAGTTACCGGCTTCCGGGTAGTGGGTCACGTCGATACGGTGGAAGTTAAGGTGGGAGCGCGAGGCCGTGGGGCCGCGCTGGCCCTGGTAGCGCGAACCGCTTGCGCCAGCGCCGTAGGGGTTATTGGCCGCCGAGGAAAGCTGGAAGAAGCAGAACTGGCCCACTTTCATGCCCGGGTAGAGCTTGATCGGCATCGTTGCCGTATTGGACAGCTCGAGGGTCACATGCCCGGAGAAGCCCGGGTCGATGAATCCGGCGGTGGAATGGGTGAGGAGTCCCAGGCGCCCGAGGGAGGATTTTCCTTCCAGGCGAGCTGCGACGTCGTTCCCCAAGGTGACCTGCTCAAAAGTGGAGCCGAGCACGAACTCTCCCGGGTGTAAAACGAATTCGCCGTCGGCGGGAACTTCTACCAGGCGCGTGAGGTCGGACTGGTCCGCGGCCGGGTCGATGACCGGGTATTTGTGGTTATCGAAGAGTCGGAAGAAGCGGTCGAGGTGAATATCGATGGAGGAGGGCTGCACCATCGCCGGATCCCAGGGGTGCAGGGCGATGCGGCCCTCGCTCACGGAGCGCAAAATATCAACATCGGAAAGTAACACGCCTAGATTCTGACACGCCCGCGCGGGTGGGCGCTACCCGCGCGGCGGTATGTGGAGTAATTGGAGCAATTTGGGCGCGCTTCCGCGCCGCGAGCGCTGGGCCACGCGTGCCGCGGGAACTGAGCCACACGTGCCGCAAGCACTGCACCACACGGACTGCGCGCGCTAAGCCGCGGGCGCGCTTTGCGCTGGCGGGGATGGCACGCTAGGATAATCACCTAGTGATTCTTTCGCGCCTGCGGTTCGGCCGCTTGCCTGAGGTTTCACCGCTCTCGCGGGCGTAGTTCATCGGTAGAATGGCAGCTTCCCAAGCTGCAGAGGCGGGTTCGATTCCCGTCGCCCGCTCCACCTTAGGCTTGCCACTCACCGACGAAACAGCTCGTCATGAGATCCGGTTCGTTTTCCAGTTCCACAAGGTTCCACTGCCGTTTGGCGGCTTTCTTTTTCAGATCTCTACTGAATGCCGGAGCGAACTTCGCCTGTAGGCGCCTGCTCATGCCAAAGCCGCTTCAATGAGGTCGCGGCCCGTCGCATAGCTTTTACCGCTGCCCGAGGCAATCATTTCCCGAGTCTCACGAATAGCTCGAAGGCTCTCCTCGTTCGGGCGCTTGTAATCGAAAGACAAAGGAATCGAGTTAGTGTTCACCATTTCAGTGAAAAACGCTCGCACAACGGACGATAGGTCGAGTCCGTAGGATTCCACAACACTTGCCGCACCATCCTTCAATTCGCTATCAAGACGGATAGTAAGACTACTCGACGCCATTTCCCCTCCAACCGTTGGTTGCACTGACAGTTTAGGGTATTTGTTAGTGCATCAGCAAGCGTCTAGCTGTGCCATCGAGCCGCTACGAAACGCAAAAGTTCAATGCCGCCAGCTGGCCACAGCGAGCGGAACCGCTGAACAAAGAAAATCCTCAACGAGAATTGCGGTTTAGAATCGAAGCATCAACACTACCGCCCACATCCAAGGAGGGATGACGGTGACCAAGGAATTCGCAGAATCTAACAAGCTCGATGGGGCCACAGAGCCGGACGATGCCGAGCTCGCGAAGGTCTCAGCCGCGCTCATCAGAAAAAATGCGCGCGTATATGAGGAGCTGACGAAGTGAAGGACACAAGCAAGCGGCAGATCACCCCAATCCATCACCCTACTTTCCCTACTTGAGGTATGCTGTGTACATAGTCAGTTTCACCGATCAGAACCCTAAGGAGGGATTAGCGTGAGCACGGTTTTTGTCGAATCAGCGAAAGTAATGGCAAAAGGGCAGGTAACAGTCCCCAAATCGGTGCGCAATCGGCTGGGCGTTGATAGCGGAGACAGACTTGTCTTCGTCGTTGACGACGACGAGGTGCGCGTCGTCAATTCCGCACGCTACGCAATGTCCGTATTGCAAGCCGGCTTAGAGGGCGAGGCCGAGCGTTTAGGACTCGACACTGAGGAAGCCGTTAACGCCCTAGTTGCTGACATTAGAAGTGAGTAGTCAAGATGCTGGTTTTCATTGATACCAACATTTTGATCTCAGCCGCGCTCAATCCCGGATCCGCTCCAGCACGAGCATTCGCCAAGGCTGTCTCACTCCCCAATCGAGCGGTCATCTGCGAACAAAATATCGAAGAATTGCGCCGGGTCTTCAGTGTTAAATTTCCTGACAAAATGCATCTCCTCGATACTTTCTTACGTACCGCAGAATTAACATTGGCGGTCGTCGACATTCCCACGTCCGCAACCGCTACAGAGTCAGGAATTCGAGACCCGTCGGATCGCCCGATATTGCGCGCCGCAATCGCCTGCGGAGCTCACGTCTTTGTAACTGGAGACAAGGACTTCCTAGAGGCGATGGTAACCACACCAAGAATCGTCACCGCAAGAACGTTTATTGAGATGTAGCTTCCACACATAGAGGTTCGATGCTACGACCAGGCTGCATATAGAAGCGCTCTGACACCTCGGCCCACCTTGCGGCTGTGGCGCGTGGCAGCCCGGAGGGAACGAGTTTTCCGTCGAGTCATGTTCTGCCACGGATGTCAAGGAAGCAAGCTTATTGAGATGCTCAAGCTCAATAAGACCGACTTTTCGTTGGCATAACAGGGGAAAGTCGGGTTATTGGCAACCATTTTTGGCTATTTACCCGACTAGCCCGCTCATGGTACATTTACATCAATCGTTCAGCCCGCTGTGAGGGTTAATAGACAAAAAGTGGGTCTAATGACGGCGTGTCGTTGGCTTGGATCCGGATCAGATCCGTACGAATCGGGTACACAAACGAAGTGCGAGGGAGAGCACCGTTTGTCCCCGATTTCGTGTCTCTAACGCGCACTATGGCGCCTACACGGCCCAGAAAGCGGCTCTGACGCCTCTGCCCACCCCGTGGCTGTGGCGCATGGCAGCCCGGACGGAACGAGTTTTCCGTCAAGGCATGTCACGCAACGGATGTCAAGGAAGCAAGCTTATTGAGGTGCCCGACCTCAATAAGGCCGACTTTTCGTTGGTATGACAGGGCAAACTCCCGGTATAAGACCCACCATTTGTCTATTAGCCCCGCTGTGACTTTTGGTTGCAGACGGGCTGGATTTCTTTCCACTCAGGCCACGTCGAAGCTTTCCCACCATAATCCCAACCGCTAAAATTCATCGGTGGCCGCACGCTGCGGGCCCACGCTGCGGGCCCACGCTGCACAGCGCCGGCGTCAGTCACGCCAAGCGCGGCTACGATTCGAAAACGGGTAGAAAAGGGACAAGCGCATGGATGAGGAGAAGGCCATCGGCACTGGACAGCTGCGCGGGAAGCGGCGCGGCTGGCTGCCGCTATCCGAAACGCTCTCGCTGATTTCGGTGGTTATCGCGGTGGCCGTGCTCGGCTTGAATATTTACGACCGCCACGAGGCGATCAAAGCCGAGCAATTCTCCCAGGCCAACCAGGCATTCACCCAAAATAAGATCACCGCGGAGGAACACCGCACCGACACCGGGAAGATCGGCCGGCAGATCACCTCGAGTTTCCACAACGCCTCCCCCAACCCGATTTTCGACCTCACGCTCGCACTGCCGGCCCCGCTCGACGGCCTCACCGTCTCCGCCGACCACTATCACGAATTCCGGCAAACCGCCGCCGGCTACGAAATCACGTTCCCCACGCTCCCGCCGAAAGAAAAAGCCGAATACGTGGACACCTACGGCGACGCCCTTTTCGGCGACCGACCCCCGCGCACCGTCATCAACGAAAACTTCCGTTTCTGTTTCACGGACGTCAACGGCCAGCGTTGGCTCGCCGACCATCGCGGCGCCCAGCGTATTTCGTCAACAACGCAGTGCATTCCCGATAAGAACGACGACGCCGCCTAGGCCGCCGCCAGTACACATGACTACGGGAAGCTGGCCCGCGTGGCTGGCTATGCAGTTACTCCGGGCGAGTCCTCTATCTTGAGCGTGTACATCGTCGAAAAAACGGTGAGCGACAGCACCAGCAGCACGATCAGGCACACCCCGACCACCGGCAGCAGAATCATGCGGTCTACGGACTTCGCCACAAAGGGCAGGGCCGCCACCGCGCCGAATAGCACAATGAGGCCAATAATGGCTCCCTTCTTGAGGCGATAGCTGAGATAGACGTCGCTATCCGCCGCCGCGGAGAAAGATACGGGATTGCTCTTGAGGGGAACCAGCGTTCGCACCTGAGCAACGCATGCGCCGTCGTTCACCTCAAAAACATTATCGCGTTCGGGAAGTAGTACCTCCGGGCGTTTCTTTCCGTTTACGCTCAAATAATGGCGGCTCCTATCATCGAAGAAGGACCACCGCCTTCTCACATGTAGCCGTGCCATGACCCGCACCTCCTCGTGCCTACGTAACCGCGCACTCACATAACGCTGTTCCGCATAATTTTATCGCATTTATTCCGCGCGGTATTCAATTTAATTGTTCCACCGTGACCGCCGGCGTTTCGCCGCATCGAGACATAAAGCGGCCCAGGTTCCCATCTGGATGACGAGGAACCTGGGCCGCCATTTGGGCCGCTTCAAGCCGACAGGCTATCTGCCAGGCCGCTTATTGAATACCGCGGGATTAGGACCGCTTCCGCGAAGCCGCGACCGCAAGCCCGATTCCGCAGGCGAGAGCTACGCCAGCCAATCCTGCAAGACCAGCAGCGTCACTTCCGGTTGAAGGCAAGTGACGCGCGGTCTTCACCTGCTTCGTTTTGCTAGATTCTGCGGTTTTCCCATCGGTCGCGGGATCGGTTTGATTCGGTTTTTCGCCGACGGCGCTACCCGCAGAGCCATCAGGCTGGTCGGTTTTATCAACGTCAGCCGGCTTGCCGGTATCACCGGTGCTCGGGGCGTCGGTCTGCGTACCCGCATCGCCTGTCGATGGCGTATCGGTCTGAGTCCCGGCATCGCCAGTGGATGGCGTATCGGTCTGCGTACCCGCATCACCAGTAGACGGCTCATCGGTCTGCGTACCCGCATCACCAGTCGACGGCTCATCCGTCCGAGTCCCGGCGTCGCCGGTAGTCGGCGTGTCGGTCTGCGTACCAGCATCACCAGTCGACGGCTCATCCGTCTGCGTACCCGTATCCTCTGTAGTCGGCGTATCGGTTTGGGTACCGGCATCGACTGTTGGCACCTTGATCGCGTTGATTGTCACCTTGTAGGGCTGGTTGATATGGAATTTAGCCCCGTCCGGTGCCGCTTCTACGTAGCCGCCACGAACCGCGAATGTGTCATAGGACAGCATCGGAGATTCCAGATCCCACGCTTCAGGAGTGGGCAGTACCAGGCCGTGCAGCGTAATCGTGGTCTGCTCACCCGGCTCCAACTTGGGTAGCGGTGCGGTGAGCACGCCGTCTTTAATTTCGCCTGCGGTCTGGGAATCACCAGAGCCTACGCTGACCGAAGCGAGCTTGACTCCCTGCGGCAGTTTTGCGGTGAATTGGCCGCCAGCAGCGGCCACCTGCCCGTCGCTTTGCACAGTGAGCGTGTAGTCAAACGCGCGCCCCGCATATTGCTGGTCAGCTTTATTGGTATCAGCAGCGGATATAGCGAGGTGAGAACCGCTGGTCGCGTGTGCTCCGGTGAAACCGGAAACAGCTATCGCCTTCTTATCAGCCAGGCCGGTATGTTCCTTTTTCTCATCGGCTTGCTGGAAGCTCACAGAAATGCGCGTCACACCTTCGGGGACTTTCCATACAAATCCCTGCTTGCCCGGCTCGTCCGCGTTGGTGTCTACACCGATCAGCGCCTTGGGGCGTTCTTCCGCTCGGTTCCAGTCAATTTCGCCCTGCTGGTTGGTGATGTCGTAGACGAGGGTGCGGATCTGGTCAATCCCATCCTTGTTGCCGTTGGACACCCAGGAAGGAGTGATGACAATTTCCTGGCCGGGGGTAACGTTGAGTTCCTGCCGAACTCCCATATTGAAGCGCGGTCGGTACGTAAACTCCGTACCCATCATCCACGAAGAGCCGTCCTCGGCGAAGGTGGCCTTGACCAAAACATCCCAGATACCCAGAGCGGTAAGTTTGTTGGGATCAACGAAATTCTTCTTGATCGCGGCGTTCGCATCATCACTTGCACAGTCGACATACTGCCAGGTTTTGGTCTTGTGCCGGCAATATTCACCTTCAACGAATTCAAAAACGGTATCAGCAGGCATCTGATCCGCATTGCCAATAAAATCGCGGGCCTTGGTTCCGGTATCAACCGGGCGGTCTACGCTCTCACCATTAGGAGAATACTTACCCAGCCACGCAATATTTTTCTTGCCCTCGGGATTGATGATGCCCGATTCGCCAGTGCCTTCGCTATACGCCTGCCCGGTTTGCGATAGCGACGCCGCGCCTATGAGTTTCCAACCGAACGCGTCGGCATTGGTGATTGTCGGCTTGTTGTAGCCGTGGAACTCACGCATGCGATACACGGTGTAAGGAGTGGCGGTATTGGGCAGCTTCACACCCTTGTGGAAGGTTTCTACCTGTGTCTGGAGTTGTTGTTTACCGTCCCAGTTCACGTTATCTGGCAACACCGCCAGATCTGGATTGACGAAGTTCTTAATGGCTACCTTGTTTGCGGCTACCGGATCATCACCGGGAAGAACTACCCCCCCCCCGCTAGAATCCGCCCCATCCGCATATGCTGCATAAGTACACGCAAGAGGGACGGTTAAACAAGCAGCCAAAGAGGCCGCGAGCACCTTCGCCCTACGCAGGCTTTTCATCCATCAACTCCTTTAAATATCTTCACCGAGGACTGGTGAATAACGTGGAAATATAACTTCGAGGAAGCTATCAAAGATTATCTTGCCATATAAATATTCAATGTAGAAGATAATTCAGAAGCTCAATTAGAGTTAGCGCCGTGGCTTCCAGCCATCTTCCCCTTTAGGATGGGGGAAGAACCGGGAAGGAGGCCGCATGCGTGATATTGCACCCTATTCACAACGCAAGCATTATGAACTGCCCTCTTCCCTGGATGCGCTTCGCGGCCCCGGCATGGGCGGCACGCTTTATCTCGACCACTCGATCATCTGGGCACCGAATTCCCAGACGATCCATCTTGAAAGCAACGGCCTCATCAAGCGCGGTTACACAGCTTTGATCAACGAAGGAACTACCGAGCAGCAGGAGCGCTGGCTCAATCGGGAACTCCTCATGCAGGTCTGGCCAACACTCAGTTTGCCGTGGCGCGTCTACGAGATGTGGGAATCAAAATTCCCGGAGCTGCCGGAGAATCGGATCTTCCATGGAAAATCTCGAATTTCAGCGTAAAATCACCCGCCTTATCCTCTCGAAAATCGACGAGTACGGCTTCGTTCTGTGCGGCTCGGGAGCACTACGCGAGCACGGAATTATTACGCGCCCCACTGAAGATATTGACCTTTTTACCGTCCAGAAGCATGCGGATACGTTCCCGCTGGCGTACCAGAAGGTAGTGGAAACGCGCATTGAACACGGCTTCAAGATTGCGACGACGCATGCAAGCAGCCAGTACGCCAACCTGGTCATCTCCGATGGAGATAACGTGTTATCCATCGATATGGGTGTTGATTGGCGTGGCTTCCCTCCAGCCACGTTAAACATCGGTCCAGTTCTGGCGGAGGAAGATGCCGCGGGCAGCAAAGTCGCCGCACTGTATTCCCGCGCGGAACCTCGTGACTATTTGGATGTGGATTCACTTCGCCGCAGCGGCCGCTATACCGACGATCAACTCATCGCCCTCGCCAAGGAAAGCGATCGCAGATTCGACATGGGATTCTTTATTCAGCGCTTAGAAGCCTGCGCTTACGTGGACTTCGACGAGGTAGCCCAGTACGGCATCTCTGAAGAAGAATTTCGCGCCATCCAAGAACGCTACGCCCAGTGGCATACAAGCCTGAACAGGTAAAGCGGCACCCAACGTACCTTCCCCGTTACCCGCACATTCGTCAGCAAGAAAAGACCAGGGCATAACGTCACAGAGAAACGGTTTTCAACCCCCTGACCTGCGGATTAGAATTGAGATGTCAATTCTCTATTCATCTCATTGTTACATTCACCGTTCAATGATTTTGACACGCTGAAACGGATCTCGTGACACCATTTCGTAAGGTGGCCGGCGCTACATTAGCCGCCACTCTCATTTTCTTCGGCGGCACTCCCGCGCTCGCCGACCCAGCCTCCCCTGCGGGAGCTCCAACTGCCGAACAAGCCAACTCCGCAAAGTTCGGCGGTGCCATCGCAAAGAACTTCTTCTTGATCGACGGATTAAAGGAAACTGAAGTTCTTGACTCCGTAAAAGCCGAACTCACCAAAGCCGGCCTCAACGCTGACGATTACAACATCACCGTGGACGCAGGTGCTATTTCTAAGGCGAACGCTGGATCCAACGGCCCCGGCCGCACTGATCGCGTAACTGATATTCCGGTGACCGTCACAAAGAAGACACCCCAGGGCAATCCCGAAGCCTACACCGTCAAAGTTTTCTACTACACCCCTCCCTTTGCATTCCAGAAGGGTTCGGAATACCCGAATTACAACACCAATCACAACGTCGGTAAAGCCACAGTTGACAACCCGAATAGCTACAGCTTGTCGAACGAGGAACAAAGTCGGCTCGTTGACGCATTCGCAAAAAAGAATGCCAATCTCGGTCTCTCCCGTGAGCAGCTCTCCATGGATAACCAGGGCAACCTGACGATCACAAAGACCGAGGGATCTGATACCTACAGTGCAGTTGTTCCGAGCAGTGAATTCGTCAGCGTCATCGGAACTGTTCCCAATATTTTAGTATTCCTGGATCCTGCTTCTAATCCGAAGCAAGGCCAGCAAACCTCAACTCCGATTCCCCCTGTTAAAATCCCCCTCAAAGCCGATAACTACGACAATGGGAAGCTCTGGGGCACCAACAGTGCCGGAGGTAATGATAGCCTCCCCAACAATCAGCAACTGGCCGGCCTCGACTTAAAACGTGACGGCAATGCGGTCGTGATCTCCGGCAAGTACAACGCTGGCGTTTCGAACGTTACCGGCGGCAACCGGTGGATCGGCATCCGCACTGACAAAGCCAACGACAAAAGCTATACTCAATCCTTCTCGAATATGTTCAAGGTGCGCGTTGTGCCTTTGAAGCAGGAAACTCTCATTCGCAGCTTGGATACCGAAGATCCCTTTACACCGGATGAAGTCAAGGACCTCATCGGCGTCGATTACAAAAATCTCAACCCGTTGAAGTACGGCAACGATAACGGACTCACCAAACAACAGATTCACGATGAGGTCAAGGCCAAGGTAACCAAGGAAATCTCGGTTGATAGCATGACCCTTGATCCTGGTACCCAGGAATTCACCGGCACCCTGAAAACCGACCTCGGCGCGGTCTCCCCGAAGCTGACCGCCACCATCATTTACTACACCGCACGTATCCCCGAAACCACGGTAAGCGACCCGAACAACCTCACCCCTGGTGAGCAGAAGGCCATTGAGGACAAGACCCGGGAGCTCAACCAGCTCAAGGACACGGACAAAGTCACCGTCGGCAAGGACGGCACCGTCACCATCACCTTCAACCGCAACGGCAAGGATCTCGGCAACAAGACTTTCAAGGCACCGACAGTGAAGCCTTCGTACCCGGATTCGAAGGGTACGTCCGGTTCCACAGTTGAGGTTCCGATCTCCACCCCGGAAGACTTCACTTTCCCGGACGGTTCCACCTTTAAGATCGACGGCGATGCTCCGACCGGCCTCACCGTTGGCGAGGATGGCAAGATCACCTACCAGATCCCCGAGGGGCAGGAGACGGGCGATGTGACGGGCACTGTGCTCGTGACCATCCCCGGCCAGCCTGAGCCGGTGCGTGTTCCCTTCAAGATCTCCGTTACCAAGCCGAAGATGGCAGAGAAGATCACCCTGAAGGATCCCGACATCACCGGAGTTGTGGACCTCGATAAACTCACGCCCGAGGAAAAGACCAAGGTTAGCGATGCCATCAAGACCAAGAACCCTGATCTTCCCACGGATGCCGAGATCACTGTCTCCGACAATGGAACTGCAACCGTGACCTACAAGGACGGTTCCTCAACTACCTTCACGCCGGACAAGACCGTACGTAAGCTCAAGGACAACGAGAAGGTCACTCTCAAGGATCCCGAGCTCACGGGTGTCGTGGACCTGACCAACCTCACCGATCCGGAACGTGACCAGGTGAAGGGTAAGGTCAAGAAGGCCAACCCCGACCTCACCGGTGACATCACCGTCGCCAAGGACGGCACCGTCACCGTCACCTTCCCCGACGGATCTACTTCGAACATCCCGGCCGAGAAGACGGTCCGTAAGCTCAGGGACAACGAGAAGAACAAGATCAACGACCCCGAAGTAACCGGTGTTGTCGATGTCAATAAGCTGACCGATCCCGAACGCGAGCAGGTCAAGAAGGCCGTCGAGAAGAAGAACCCGGATCTTCCGAAGGGAACAAAGATCACCGTGTCTGAGAACGGCACGGTTACAGTGACCTTCCCGGACGATTCCACGACGCAGATTCCTGCCGAGAAGACCGTGCGTCAGCTCAAGGACAACGAGAAGATCACTCTCAAGGATCCTGAAGTAACTGGTGTTGTCGACCCGAATAACCTCACGCCCGAAGAGCAGGAGCAGGTCAAGGACAAGGTCAAGAAGGCCAACCCCGACCTTACTGGTGAGATCACTGTCGCTAAGGACGGGACCGTGACCGTTACCTTCCCGGACGGATCTACTTCGAACATCCCGGCCGAGAAGACGGTCCGTAAGCTCAAGGACAACGAGAAGAACAAGATCAACGACCCCGAAGTAACCGGCGTTGTTGATCCCAACAACCTCACCCCCGAAGAGCAAGATCAGGTCAAGGACAAGGTCAAGAAGGCCAACCCGGATCTCCCGGAGAACACCCAGGTCACCGTCGGCAAGGACGGCACCGTCACGGTCACATTCCCCGACGGCTCGACCTCGAACATCCCGGCCGACAAGACCGTGCGTCAGCTCAAGGACAACGAGAAGATCAAGATCAACGACCCCGAAATCACCGGCGTTGTCGATGTCAATAAACTGACCGATCCCGAACGCGAGCAAGTCAAGAAGGCCGTCGAGAAGAAGAATCCGGATCTTCCGAAGGGTACAAAGATCACCGTCTCAGAAAACGGAACTGTGACCGTGACCTTCCCTGATGATTCTACGACGCAGATTCCTGCTGAGAAGACCGTGCGCAAGCTCAAGGACAACGAGAAGATCAAGATCAACGACCCCGAAATCACCGGCGTGGTTGACCCGAACAACCTCACCCCCGAAGAGCAAGAGCAGGTCAAGGACAAGGTCAAGAAAGCCAACCCCGACCTGCCCGAAAACACGCAAGTGACTGTCGGCAAGGACGGCACCGTGACCGTCACCTTCCCCGACGGCTCCGAGACCCAAATCCCGGCCGACAAGACCGTCCGCAAGCTCAAGGACAACGAGAAGAACAAGCTCAACGACCCCGAAATCACCGGCGTGGTTGACCCGAACAACCTCACCCCCGAAGAGCAGGACCAGGTCAAGGACAAGGTCAAGAAGGCCAACCCCGACCTGCCCGAGAACACCCAGGTCACCGTCGGCAAGGACGGCACCGTGACCGTCACCTTCCCGGACGGTTCCGAGACCCAGATCCCCGCGGACAAGACGGTTCGCCAGCTCAAGGACAACGAAAAGATCAAGATCAACGACCCCGAAGTAACCGGTGTCGTGGATCCCAACAACCTCACCCCCGAAGAGCAGGACCAGGTCAAGGACAAGGTCAAGAAGGCCAACCCCGACCTCCCGGAGAACACCCAGGTCACCGTTGGTAAGGACGGCACCGTGACCGTCACCTTCCCCGACGGTTCCGAGACCCAAATCCCCGCGGAGAAGACCGTCAAGCTCCTCACCCCGGCAGATAACGGTGATGCCGACAAGGGCAATAAGGGTGACAAGCCGGACGCTTCCAAGCCCGCCAAGGTCAAGAAGGTCAAGAAGCTGCAGCACACCGGTGCTGATGTGACGCTTGGGCTCTTGGCTGCGGCCGCCGCGGTGGCTGCCGGTGGGGCCATGGCCGCTGGGCGTCGTCGCCGCTAAAAAAGTTTCGGGAACGTGATCGCATGATCACGCCGAAACAGAATTAACGCTCCCCGGGAGTGGCCGAAATATCGACCGTTCCCGGGGAGCTTTGCATTCACGGCCGCATTTGCACCCGCATCAACAAAATCTCAACGAGGAGGTTTCGCTACCATGCATATCGTGGCTCGCTACGGATCGCTCACCAGTTCTTTCGTTTTGCTCGCAATGTGCCTCGGCGCCCTGGTTCTCAACCTGACGGACATCTGGCACTTCACGCCCGGAACCGCCGCGCCCGCCGTTTTTGTGGCCATCACGGTGGTGCTGGCCGCCGCTGGCACCGGCTGCACGTACCGGCTTGCCGGCTGGACTCGGGCAAGCATCGCCTACGCATTATGCGCGGCAGTGCTCAGCGTGGGTGTTATTTCGTTATGGCTCGCCAATGATCCGGACAAACTTAACCTCATCGGCGCCGCAGCGTGGATAGGCGGCTCCCTGGGAATATGCGCCGCTGCGCTCCGCGTCTGCCAGTCCGCTCGGCCCGGCAACTCCGCATCGCAGGTGTAATGCCACCTTGCCCCACAGATGCGCGTCAGCATATACTGACGACGTGATGACGAAGAAGCAACAAGCGAGGCTAGATCCGGCGGTGATCGCGGAGAAACTGCGCGCCGCACACGCCATGCGCGTGGAGGCTGATCGCGTCACGAAGTACTACGTCGAGGAAGCGGTGCGCGCGGGCATGTCCTGGAGCGATATTGGCCGTTGCCTGGAGGTAACCAAGCAATCAGCCCATCGCAAATACGCGGCGGGGCTGCCGCGCGACCTAAGGAACCCGTCATGAAAATGCCTGCCGCCGCTGCCCTGCAGCTCATCCAGAATTCCGCTTTCGAAGCGCGCCGCGCCTGGCGCGAAGAGATCAGCCTCGTCGATGTTTTCGTCGCCTTGCTCGCGTGTGGGGGCAGCGCCAGCCGCGTCTGCGCCCGCGCCGGCCTCACGCTGCGGGTTGCGCGTGAGCACGTTGACCAGCTCCACGCGGAACGCCTCGAAGAATTTGGGTTACCGCCCGTGCAGTTACGTGAACGCACCCGCGTTGAGATTTTCGACGACGCCGCCGAGCTCGCCCCACCTGCAGACCTGCAGAAATTCCTCAGCGGGAAATTCCCGGGCCGTGATTATCACTGCGGCGTAGCTATGCGTTTGCTCCACAACAAGGCCTCGTGCCGCGCGATTGTGGAGCGCGCAGGGATTGACCGCAAGCAGCTTATCGTTGCGCTTGCCGCAGCTGAACCCCTCACCCAGCCCCGCCGGATCAAGCGCACCGCGCGGCTGCGGATCTACCTGCCAACCAGCGCCAGCGCGGTACGCGAATACGCGGCGTCCCCGGAATTCGCCGCCGCCAACTTCGCCGATATTTCTGAGGCGGGCGCCGGCTGGGAACTCCGCTACCCGGGCGCGGAAGGCCGCCCCACAGTATGGGAATTCTCCGGCCAACACGATGCTGCCACACAGCAATCCCGCCGTTTCGCCCTGCTTGCGGAAGATGACCCTGAAGCCGTATCGAGCCCTTCCGGTGAAGGCTGCTTCGTCACCATCACGGAGAGTTTCGGTGAGCTTAGCGTGTTTTCCCGGATCCTTTTCCGGCTCTACCTCGGCACAATGTTCCTCACGAACCAGGCTAATTACCTCGCTGATTGGGTGGCTCAGTCCGAGTAGCACACCAATAAGAATGATTGCGTTAGTGCCAGGCCCCTACCCGGATGGGCAGCGTAATATCGCCGTCGAACCACGTTTCGTCGCCTTTCCGCGCGGGTACGGGGATCACTTCACCACCGGGACTCAGTTGGAGCCCTAAGAGCTGCTGCTCGCCAGCATCCCCGGAGTTACTTACCCGCCACTCAATCTCCATCGTGGCACTATCCCCCGGAGGAAGCTCAACTCCACGCTCATAGGCGCTGGAGTCCACTCCGGTGATTTCCGTGGTTCTGAGCTCGGTAGTCGCGAGCTCGGTGCCGGGAAAGCTATCGCTCTGACCTCCCGCATCGGAGAGCCACACCCCGGTCATGCCCCGCACCGAGCACGCGGTCGCGCCGCGATTGGTGAGCGTGATTCGCACCTGCCGCGCACCAAGAGCACCATCCACCGAGCTCCGGCTCATATCCACCTGCTCGGACGTACACGGTTCCGAAATTGCGCCCGGGCGCGGATCTTGTGTAGACCTGGACGGCTCTCCAGAAATAGGCGAAGGTTCCGGCGCGGGCGAAACCTCCCCCGTAGGCGTAGTTTGCGGTACGGACGCCCCAGAAGAATCCCGGGAATCTTCCACTTCTCGCGGGAACGTTACCGACTCGCCCTTCATAAAGCTGCGATCCGCCGGCGAAGGAAGCAGCCACCAGCCTAAGGCGGAAAGCACCACCGCCGTGGCGGTGACACCCAGGCTAAGTTTCAGGACAAAACCCGGTGATCCGCCAGCAGGTCCGCCAGCATCTCCACCAGCAGGTCCACCAGCATGTTCAGCGGCCTCGCCAACTTCTACCCGGCAGTTTTCACGCGCAAAAACAAGACCACCCAGCATCACCCCACAAGAAACGATAACCACAATGATCAAGCCCAGTGGCCCCGCGGTGACCAGGCTAGGAGCCATCAACACGCCCGCGCCAGCCCCGGCCACAGCCACCGCTCCGCCGTTCATCCACGCCGCGCGGCAGGCACCTGTTCCCACCGCGAGGGTAAGGGAAAAGAGCATTCCCGTTCCGAACCCGAGCAGCCCCACCCCGGCCACGGCTCCCTCAGGCACACCACCGAAGAGCGCGGCCAGGCTTCCGAGTATTGCCACCGCCACGACCGCGAGCGTGCCCAGCACTTCCACCGCTATCGCCAGGTAACGTACCTGCTTGCGCGGGCCGCGGGCACCGCCAAACTTACTCGAAGCTCGCGGCAGTGAACGCCCCAGAGCAATCCAAGCACCTATCCCCACCGCGATCCCGGCCAGGATAATAAGCAAATAATCCCAAGGAAAAGGAGCCACCCGGCACTGCCGTGTCGCATTCCAGCTGCACCAGGCGCCATCTCCGTACGAGTTCAGCACCAGGGACTGATGCACAGTCCACACAATGACCACCCAAGAAAGCACCAGCACGCCAGCCGCGCCGAGCCCGCGGGCTCGCCATAGCGGCCGCTCAGGAGTGGGGAGCTGCGCGGGTGCAGACGCGTCGTCAGTCATGCCGCGATTCTAGTGCGCGCCGTCGTACCACCATAGGGGTACGACGACGCAGCTACCGGCAGCGCGCGAGGATATTCTTCATGATCGTGCGCCCGCAGGGGGTGAGGATCGATTCGGGATGGAATTGCACCCCGAAGACGGGGAAGCTGCGGTGCTCCACCGCCATGACCTCCCCATCCCCCACGCAACGCGAAGTCACAGCCAGATCATCGCCGAGGGTATCGTCGCGCACCGCGAGGGAATGGTAGCGGGCCACCATTTCTTCATCCTCGCACCCCGCGAAGAGGGTGCTGGAGGTATCCATGCGGGCCGGGCGGGCGATGCCGTGCACCACCTCCGCCGCGTAGGTCACGGTAGCGCCGAAGGCCTCGCAAATTGCCTGGTGGCCCAGACACACACCGAGGATGGGGTATTTTCCGGCCAGCTGCTCCACCAGCGGCATGGATACGCCGGCGTCGCGGGGGAAGCCCGGGCCGGGGGAAATAATAATTCCATCCGGGGCCAGCGCATCAATCTCCGCCACGCTCAGGGCATCATTACGCACCACCTTGACATCCGGGCGGAAAGTTCCGACCAGCTGCACCAGGTTGTAGGTGAAAGAATCGTAGTTATCAATGATGAGGATCATGAGCATTCCTCCAGCTGGGCGGCGTCGTGCAAAGCTTCCAGGACGGCCGCGGCCTTATTTAGGGTTTCTTGGTATTCGGTGGCGGCAACGGAATCTTGGACGATACCCGCGCCGCTGCGCGCGTAGACCGTGTTCCCGATCTTGTAGGCGATGCGGATACCGATGCAGGTATCGAGGTTCCCGGAAAAATCGAGGTAGCCGATGGCGCCGCCATAAATACCACGTTTATTGCCTTCAAGATCATTAATGAGCTGGCAGGCGCGAATCTTCGGTGCCCCGCTCAGGGTACCCGCGGGCAGAATCGAGGCTACAGCGTCCAGGGCATCGCACTCGGGGCGAATTTTCCCGCTCACCGTGGAACCAATATGCATGACGTGGGAGAAACGCACCACGTCATGGAAACGATCCACGTTCACGGTGCCGAATTGCGCCAGGCGCCCAATATCATTACGCCCCAAATCCACGAGCATATTATGTTCGGCCAACTCCTTCGGGTCCGCCAGCAGTTCTTCTTCCAGGCGAGCATCCTCCGCGGGCGTGGCACCGCGAGGGCGAGTACCGGCCAGCGGGAAAGTGAAGAGGGTGCCATCCTCCAATTTCACCAAGGTTTCCGGGGATGCCCCCGCCACCTCAATATTATGCCCGCTGAAATAGAACATATACGGGGAAGGATTAATAGTACGTAACACCCGATAAGTATCAATAAGGGAACCGGTGAATTCCGCGCGCAAACAATTAGAGAGCACGATCTGGAAAATATCACCCTCGTGAATATAGTGCTTGGCGCGCTCCACCATCGCCACGAATTCGGCCTTATTGAGAACCGGGGTAATTGGCCCGGTCAGGCGCCCGGTAGTATCCGCCACCGGCTCCCCGTGCAGCAGCAACTGGGCCAGTTCGCGTAATTCTTCCGTGGCACGCGGGTATTCTTCCTCGAGGTTATCGAGCCCCACCACCTTGATTAATATGATTTTTTGGCGGAAGTTATCGAAGGCAATAACGGTGTCGAAAAGCATAAGATCAACATCATTAAATCCCTCCTCGTTCGGGGCATCGAGGCGCAGGGTGGGTTCAGCATATTTCACGTAGTCATAGGAAAAATATCCCACCAGCCCGCCGGCAAAGGGCGGCATCCCCGGGATTTTCGGGCTGCGGTAACGGGCAAGAACCTCGCGGATCGCATCCGAAGGGGACTCATAGTCAGCCGACTGGTCATTAATCCGTACCTGCCCGTCCACGGCCGTAATTTCGAGTTTCGGATCGTAACCAAGGAACGTGTAACGCCCCCAGGTCTGATCCTGGCCGGCCGATTCGAGCATATAGACGTGATCGGAAACGTTTTTGAGGATTTTCAGAGCGGTGACGGGCGTGAGGGAATCGGAAAGAATTTCGGTGGCGACGGGCGCGGCACGATACTCGGGCGCGGAGTGCTGCTCGGGCGCGGCACGGTACTCAGGCGCGGAGTGATGCTCGGGCGCAACGCGATTCTCGGTTCTGAGGGCGCCCAGCTCAGCGAGGGCAGGGTAAAACTGCATAATTATCCTTTGTGATAACAGTGCGGGGGTCTTAATTATGGGGTGACGTTGATCCCTGAGGGCACGGCCCGCTTAGAAAGCACGCGCGTGCGGGGAAGAAAAATTAGGCGCGCCATCGACGCCAGCCGGCGCCCAGCGCCGCAAGCTTTGCACAACCCGTATCCATACCCGTCACTTTAGCAGGCCGAATAGTTCGGCGCGCTGCGTTCCACTTTCCGGATCCCGCGGCTCCAGATGCAGCTCATTATCGGCCACCTCGTTAATGAATTCCGGATCGTGGCTGATCACCAGGACCGTGGCTCCGCGCGCTGCAAGCGCGCGGATGTGAGTGGAGATGGAGCGGAGGTGCCGATAATCCACCCCGGAGGTCGGTTCGTCAAAGACATAAAAGTCGGCGTGTGCCACCGTTGCATTGGCGACGACGAGGCGCTGCTTCTGCCCGCCCGATAGAGTAGCCGGATGCCGGTCCGCCACCTCGCCTAGCCCGAGGTCCGCCAAGACCTGCTCGATCTGTTCCGCGCTCACCCCGGAATTCCCGAGCGCCACTTCCCCGCGCACGGTTTCCGCGAAAAGCTGGCGGGTGACATCCTGCATAACCAAGCTGGAATGGCGCAGCCGCTCGCGCCCCCGGCACACTTTCCCGCCGAAAGCAATCCGCGCACCAGATTCCGGATGGGCCAGGCCGATGAGCACCCGAGCCAGGGTAGTTTTCCCCGCCCCGTTGGGGCCCGTCAGCGCGGTGACCTGCCCGGCCGGGAGCTCCACCCGCTCCAGATTGAGCACCTCGTGGGGCCCGTAGGCAAAGCGCACCGACTCGGCCACCACGCCCGGGGTAGTGGGCGCGTTGGCCGGTGCGCCGGCGTCGTCGCCCTTATGCATGGTGGCGGGCACGCGCGCCGCACGTTCGGGTACCCGCAAGGTCCGCAGGCCCAGGCCGATGCGTTCGGTTTCGTCCATCGCGAAGAAATCCGCGGCGGCGTAGCACCCAGTGATGCGCCCGCCGTGCATCACGACGACGCGGTCCGCTACGCCACGCAGCGGATAGAGGCGGTGCTCGGCGATGATCGTGGTCCAGCCGCGGGCTTTGAGGGCGCGCACGACCTGCGCGAAATGCCCGACCATCTCGGGACTGAGGTTGGAGGTTGGTTCGTCGAAAAGGAGGATGCGGTGCGGGCCGACCAGCGCGGCGGCGCTCGCCACCAATTGCAATTCGCCCCCGGAAAGCTGGGCGAGGCGGCGTGGGAGGAAACGCTCGATATTCCAGGTGGTGGCGGCGTGGGCAATGCGTTCGGCGATGGCCTCGGGTGCGTCCCCGGCGTTTTCACCGGCGAAGGCGAGTTCCTCGAGAACTTTCGCGGTGAAGAATTGCGCGCGCGGGTTTTGGAAAACGGTGCCGGCAGCGCGCCCGAGTTCCTGAATCGGGGTGGCGGTGGTGCTGTGCCCTGCCAGGCGGACCTCGCCGTGCAGCTCGCCGGGGTAGAGCTCGGGGATGAGGCCGTTGAGGAGTTTGAGGATCGTGGATTTCCCGGAGCCGGATGGCCCGGTGATGAGAGTGCACGAACCTTCCGGGAAGTCGAGGTCGATATCGCGCACGCCGCATTCGGCGGTGGGCAGCTCGGGATCGCTCTGGTAGGTGAAAGTGACGCCGCGCAGGTAGGTGGCGGAATCCGCGGTTGCGGAAGCGGAAGTCGCAGCGCCCGCAGCTTCGGGAGCCGCGGTGCCCTGAGCTTCGGTGGCTTGCTGATCGGGCGCGCTCATCGCACTCCTCCCGGGGTGAAGCTGATATTGGCGAGGTAGTAGCGCGCCACAATGAGGGCCGCGATGACCGCGAGCCACAGCGCATCCACCCAGGAGAAACGCAGGCGATGCAGCGAGGTGGGGCGGGTGCGCGAGCCGAGGCCGCGCAGGGTTCCCGCGGCCGTCATATCATCGGCAATGCGGGCGCAGGAGGACAGCAGCGGCACCAGGATAAATTCCAGGTAGCGCAAGGGATGCAACACGGCGCTCCAGCCCATGGCCAGGCCGCGCAGGGCCATGGCCTCGCGCACCGCCCGGTATTCGGAAACCACGATCGGCAGGAAACGCAGCAGCACGGTGATCGGCGCGGTCACCGCCACCGGGATACGCAGGGCGCGCAGCGCTGCCACCAGCTCGCCGGGCACCAGCACCGTGAGGGCATACCCGGCCAGGGCGGCCGCCGCGCATAATTTGAACATCCAAAACCCGAAGGCCACGAAAAAGGCACCCAAGGCGGAGGCCCCGGTGAGGCTCGGGAGGAAAATAAGGAACATCCAGAAGGATTCCACCACGATGATGCCGAGGGCCAGTTTCACCCGCCCGTTACTCACGAGCGCGAGCGCCGCCACCAGCACCACGATCACCGCGAGCAGGAAACTGCCGCGCGTCATGACCAGCGCATTACCCACCAGCACCAGGAGGAGGACGGTGCGCGGGTCCGGGCGCCAGCGTCGGCGCTCATCCAAGCTCAGAATCGCGCCGGCATCAAGCACCGCGGGCACCTCGGAGCCAGGATTAGCGGGCACGCCAGCGCCGGGCAGGGCGGGCGCGCCAGCGCCGGGCATGGCGGGCACGCTGGTAGGGGAAGCGAGCGGGCCGCGAGCACGCGGGCCCGCGGCGTCGTCGTTAAAAATTGTGGAATCCACCGGAACCTCGCAGCTAGCGTGCGATACCGGACGTGCGGAAATGGCGGCGCAGCACCGAATCGCCGAAGAAACCGCCGATGATCCCGAGCACGAACACGGCCACGCCCCAGATGGCGATCATGGTCGGGGAGAGGAACCAGCGCAGGCCGTCGGCGTACTCGGTGCCCATGGAGCCGGCGATGTACTGGTAGTAGCCTTCGGCGTCGGTGAGGACCGGGAACCACGGGGCGACGTACCACAGCGACATCAACGCATAGCCGAGGATCTTGAGGTAGCGCTTGCCGCGGGTGAAGAGGTAATCGCCCAGCAGCCCCAGGCCGAAGGTGAGCAGCACGGTCACCCACGGATGGCCGGTGAGCACCATAAGTGCGCCCACGAGCAGCGCCATAAGTCCGAGGGTGCCGAATTTCGGGGCGCGTGCTTTGAAGAGGAAAACGACGACGCCGTTGGCGATAATCCCCAGCGCGTAGCCCACGAACATCATCGCCGGGTTGATGACGCCCAGCATGCCGAAGCCGAAAAGCACAACGAAGTAGATGGCAGTAAAAACGCCAATGTTAATAAAGTCTTTAGTTTTCACGGTGAGTCACTCCTGAACGAAGTAGTGAGAACGAATCAGGGGCGGATTAGGGCACCCTAACTTGAACTTTCGGGGATTAACTGTAGCGCGATCTGAGCGTGCGTCAATAGGACGTGTGAAATACGGGTGAAATGCGGGGGTGGCGGGGTGGATTCACGGCCATTGCGGAAGCCTGCGCCGGGTGCCACGCGAGGCGGAAATGTGCCAAGCCGCGAAGCGCGCCACAGGGCCTGCGCAAGCGTCGCGAAACGAGTAGCCTAAATCTGTATCGATTTTCAATCGCTCGCGCCAACGGTGGCGTTGCGCCACAATCGTACCGAAGGAGGAACCTGTGACCAGAAAAATCTCCGGCGCCCTCATCGCTCTTATTTTTGGCCTGCTCGCGGCCATCGCGCCCTTGCCAACCGCACTCGGGGAGCCAAATCCGCCGGGCGAGGCCACTCCGTCCACGTGGAACGAGCTCATCACCACCGCTTCCCAATCGGGTGATATAAGCGTGACTCTTTCCCATAAGTTGAGTCTTAGCGCGGATGCGCCGGTGCTGCGGGTTCCGGCCGGAACCCAGCTCACCCTCACCGGCAGCGGCGAGGTTACCGGCGCGGATCTGCCCGCGATCCAGGTGGACAAGGGTGGTTCTCTCACCTTGGCCGGTCCGTCATTCACCCGCACCCAATTCGTGGTGGAGGGCACGCTCACGGTAAATGCCGGCTCGATTCACGATACGGCCCTGACCGGCCCGGTTATTTTCGTCAAGGGCGGGGACCTGATTATTAGCGGCACCGCTGATTTCTCGCGTAATTCCAGTGCGCCGCAGGGTGGCACGCTCGGGCCGAGCGGCGTCGTCGCCCAAAAATATGCACCGATTACCGCCTACGGCGGAACCATCACCGTGGGTGGCGGCACCCTCACCGAGAATGCCGGCCTGCAACTCGGCGGAGCTATCGGAGTATGGGGCAGCGCGGAGCAACCCGCAAAACTCGTGATCAGCGGGGGCACGCTCAGCAAAAACACGGTGAGCCACCCGGAGTTCAACGGTCTCGGTGGAGCGGTCTTCACCGAAGGTGCCACCGTGGAGCTCAGTGGCGGCACGCTGAGCGGCAACGTCACAGAAATTGGCGGGGCTATGGCGCTTATGCACTCCCCCTTCACCATGAGCGGCGGCGAAGTCCGCGGGAATTCCAATGGCGCATTCAAGGGCCAGGGAGGCGGTATTCATATCACCGGTGGCGAAGCGAAGTTCACCGGTGGAATCATCACCGGAAATGAGTCCACCATCGCTGGCGGAGGTCTGCATACGGCTCAGGCTACTGTCACTTTGGCCGGGACCTCGTTCACGAATAACATCTCCGGCGAATCCGGTGGTGCGCTCGCCTTCCGGTCGAATAGCAAGGTTACTCTTACCGCCGGGCTTATCAGCGGAAATACGTCCCGCGGATTCTGGGGCGGTGCCGGTATTTACAATGAGAAAGGCTCCACTCTCACCATCCACAACGCGGTTATCCGCAATAATGAGATCGCGGAGATGCGGCTGGTCGGAGCTGGCAACCGCCCGCCGAGCCCTCAGGGCGGCGGGGTGTGGAACTGCCCCACCGGCAGGACCACCATGAATATCACCCGAGGCGTGGCTATTTTCGATAATTCTGCGCCGAATGCTGGTACCCAGCAGCAATACAAGGGCGCCGGCGATGATTTCTTCAGCGTTGCCAAGCACGAATTCGATAACCCGACGCCCGTTGCGGGCCAGCCGGTTGTGGTGACTGAGCGGATGCTGGGCGGCTCCCCGCGCGCCTGGTTCCAGGATGGCTCCGCCTACGGCATTCACACTAATTGGCCCGCGGAGAAACAGCTGCCGCGTTACCAGGAAGGCGGGGAGAATACCCCGGTTCCCTTCGGTCAGCCCATTAATGACAATAAGGCTTTCAAGTCGGTGCCGAGCGCGGAGGCAAAAGCCCTGGCTGGGCAGTTGGCGAGCGTTGTTATCGAAAACAATCGCGCCACCGGCATTGGCATTAGTGGCGGCGGCATGCCAATAACGGCGAGCTGATTTTCGGCGAGGATGACATCTGGACCCTGCGCGTCACGAAGGCCTGGGAGGGCGACGACGCCGCCACCCGCCCCGAGTCCATCACGCTGGACGTACTGGTAGGCGGGCATAAACTCCAGGAAATCACCCTCACGGCCGCGCAGCAGTGGACGGCCGAGATCCCCAACTTCCCCAACCCGGCCACGCTCATCGACGCGGCCACCGGCAAGCAACTCCCCATCGAATTCCGCGAGCACGGCGCGGAAAACTCCCCGTACACGCTGCGCACCACCGCCACCACGGCGGACGACGGCGCGAAGCTCTACACGGTGGCACTCACCAACACCATGTCCACCGAAGTTTCGGTGGCGAAGAAATGGAACGACGACGCCGCGCCTGCCGGGCTGCGCCCCGATAAGGTCACGGTGGAACTCCTGGACGGGGGCCAGCCGGTGGGTCAGAGCCTGGTGCTGAGCGCCGCGGGCGGATGGACCGGGAAGTTCACGGATCTCCCGGTGTACCGCGAGGGCCGCAAGGCGGTGTACTCAGTACGCGAAGTGCAAGTTCCCGGGTATACAAGCGTGATCAGCGGGGATGCGGGCAGCGGGTACGTCATCACGAATACTCATACACCGCCGCCGCCCACCACGGAGCCGCCAACACCTCCGACTACTCCGCCAACCACGCCGCCCACTCCGAGCGTGCCTCCTACCACGGAGCCTCCGGTGCCTCCTACAACGCCACCGAGTGTTCCGCCGACGACTCCGCCGAGCGTGCCTCCAACGACACCGCCCACGGTGCCGCCGAGCACACCTCCGGTAACTCCACCGGCCAGCACGCCGCCAAGCACCCCGCCGGCTAATCCGCCGCGGATTGTGCGCACCGGTAGCGACGCTCGTTCCGGAGCAGCCCTCGCGGCCACCGCGCTCGTGGCGGGCCTCGGAATCCTGGCCTGGCGCCGCCTCCGCACGGACCGCTAACCGCGCCCTGCGCCAGCTCACGGGGGTGGTACATCGCACCGCGATGTACCACCCCCGCCGTCGTCGTACCTCTTAATGGGCACTATCCGACTGAGACCCGTTTCACGCCGAAAAAATTTCCCTCCGCCTCGGGAGAGGAATATGCTATTGGCAATTTGAGCCAAAATCAGGCAGGCTCAGGAAAATTCGGAGGCACACTCACTCATGTCCGTGACGGAAACGAAAATCCCGACCGCCACTCAACCGATTGATCACCCCATCGATGGGAATCTCACCATTCCCGCCGAATCCGGTATTTCCACCGGTTCTGGAATTTCCACCAGCTCTGGAATTCCCGATAATCCCGGCCTTTCCGGTATTCCTGATTCCGCAGGAGTTAACAACCGGCCGGACGAGGATTTCTCATTCGGAGTTGTTCCCACTTCAAGCCGACGTTCCTTTTGGGCCGTCGGCTTTGTTATGCTCGGCTTCACTTTCTTCTCCGCGTCCATGTCGGTCGGAGCGAAGCTCGGCATCGGCCTAGACCTGGGCGGCTTCATCGCCGCGGTCTCCATCGGCGGCGCCATCCTGGCCACCTTCACCGGGGCCCTGGCCTACGTGGGCGCGAAAACCGGGATGGGCGTGGACGAACTCGCCCGCCACTCCTTCGGCCGCTTCGGTTCCTTCCTCCCCTCCTTCCTCATCGCCTTCACCCAGATGGGCTGGTTCGGCGTGGGCGTGGCCATGTTCGCCATCCCGACCGCGGAAATCCTCAATATTAGCCCCTGGCCGATTGTTCTCATCGCCGGCGGCCTCATGACCGCCTCCGCCTACTACGGCATCAAGGCCATCGAGATCGTGTCCTTCATCTCCGTGCCGCTTATCGCGGGCCTGGGCACCTACTCGATGGTGACCGCCACGGTGGACGGCGGCGGGCTCACCCGCATCTTCGCAAACACCAGCGGCATGCCGGTTATGGTGGGAGTTGGCCTGGTGGTCGGCTCGTTTATCTCGGGCGGCTCGGCCACCCCGAACTTCACCCGCTTCGCCGGCTCCGCGAAATCCGCGGTTATCACCACCGTCATCGCCTTCCTGCTGGGCAATACCCTCATGTTCTCCTTCGGCGCGGTGGGCGGGGCCTTCACCGGCAAAGACGATATTTTCTACGTCATGATCGCCCAGGGCCTGGCCATCCCCGCCCTCATCGTGCTGGGCGCGAATATTTGGACCACGAATAACAACGCCCTCTACACCACCGGCCTGGGCTTCGCGAATATGACGAAGCGCCCCAAGAAGCCGCTGGTCATCATCGCCGGCATCCTCGGCACCCTGTGCGCGCTGTGGCTCTACGACAACTTCGTGGGCTGGCTGAGCTTCCTCAACGCCACCCTGCCCCCGATTGGCACCGTGCTGGTAGCCGACTACTTCGCCAACCGCCGCGCCTACCAGGCCATCGTGGAAGCCGTGGAAACCGGGCGGATCTCCGCCGCGGACACCTCGAATACCTCGGCGACCCGCGCGGTGGCCTGGCCCGCGGTGATCGCGGTGGCGGCCGGAGCGCTGGTGGGCTGGACCATCCCGGTGGGGATTGCCTCGCTCAACGCTATCGTGGCCACGCTGGCCGTGTTCTTCGCTGGCCGCGGCGTCGTCGCAAAAATGAAGTAAGCGCCCGCGCGCCGCACCGTAACGTATCGCACGCACCCGAAAGGAGCACCCGTGAGCACCCAGATTTTCCGGAATCTGCGCATCGAAAACGCTGAGCATCTCTCCGATATCACCGTGACTGACGGCATCATTACCGCGATCACGCCCGCCGGGCCGGTTGCCGGTTCCGGCGCGGTTTCCGCCGGCGCCGGTTCGCGTGCCGCCGGTTCACCCGCCCCCGTTTCTGGCGCCGCCGTTTCTGGTACCACGGCGCAGCCGAGCCACGCGCCGGCCGCCACCGTCCGTGACTTTGGCGGGCGCCTGGCCCTGCCGCCCATCGTGGAATCCCACGTGCACCTGGACACCACGATGACCGAAGGTGATCCGCACCCCAACGAATCGGGCACTCTCTTCGAGGGCATCGAAATTTGGTCGCAACGCAAGGCGAAGCTCACGGTGGAGGACGTCAAGGAGCGCGCCATGCGGGCAATCCGCCAGCAGGTACGTTTCGGCATCCAGTACATCCGCTCCCATGTGGATATCAACGACCCGAAGCTCACCGCGCTGCGCGCCCTGCTCGAACTGCGCGAGGAACTGCGCGACCGCGTCACTTTGCAGCTGGTGGCCTTCCCGCAGGAGGGCATCGAATCCTACCCGCACGGGCGCGAACTGCTGCGCACCGCCGCCGAGCTGGGCGTGGACGCCATCGGTGCCATCCCGCATTACGAATTCACGCGCGAATACTCGGTGAGCTCGCTGAATTACGCGGTGGGACTCGCGCAGGAATTCAACCTCCTCATGGACGTGCATTGTGATGAGATCGACGACGGCGCTTCGCGCGGCCTGGAAACCCTGGCGACTCGGGCCTACGAGGCCGGTATCGGGGAGAAGGTCACGGCCTCGCATACCACGGCGATGCATTCGTATAACAATGCCTATTTCATTCGGCTGCTGCGACTGCTCAAGATGAGCGGAATCAATTTCGTATCCAATCCGATGGTCAATACCCACCTGCAAGGGCGCACGGATACCTATCCGAAGCGCCGCGGGGTGACCCGGGTCAAGGAGCTGACGGAAGCGGGGATCAACGTGTCCTTCGGGCAGGACGATATCGTCGATCCGTGGAATCCGCTGGGCACGGGCTCGCTGCGCGACGTGACCCTCATCGGGCTGTACGTGACCCAGATGATGGGCGCTTCGCAGATCGATAATTCCTATCGCTTCATCACCCACAACGGGGCCCGCACCCTCCACCTGCCCGATTACGGCATCAAGGTGGGTAATCCCGCGAACTTCATCGTGCTGGGGGCGCAGTCCTGGCGGGAGGCTCTGGCTTTCCACGCCCCGGTGCTGGCTTCCTACCGGCACGGCGAGCTGCTCTTCGAATCGAGTGAGCCGGAGCGCGCCTGGTATTTGTAGGTGGTTGGTTGTGCGCCGTGCGCGGCGCGGGCTTCGCGCGGGCGCGGTGCGGGCTTCGCGCAGTTTCCGCGGCGGCGCGCGGTGCGGTGCGAACCGGACCACCCGGCACGCGGCGCTGAGCAGGCGTTGAACCGGGCTTGAGCCGCCGCGCGCTTTTCTCCCGGACCCTCGGCCGAGTGACAGGCCGGGGGTTCGGTGAATTTAAGCCGGTGGGCGGGCCTGCGAGCGACAGCCGCCGACCGTCGACTCACAAAAAGCAACCACAGCTACATTAACTTTTCCAAATCGTGCACTGGCGTTGCTTTCTGTGAGCTCTCGCGTCAAGGCGTTGCATTCTGAAAAGACTCCCTGTCGGGACGTTGCTTTTTGTGCCCATTCGGGTTGGGACGTTGCTTTTTGTGCCCATTCGGGTTGGGACGTTGCTTTCTATTTGCTACCGCGGCAGGGCGTTGCTTTTTGTGATGCCAGCGGTGACACTGATCGCTCTCAATCACGCCGGCTCACAAAGTGGTACTGGAGCTACAGCCAACGCCTGATTTTCTGTCGTGGAGTACCACTCTGTCAGGCCCACTGTTCTCCAGTACCACTTTGTCTCTGCACCGCGGGCCTGGTGGCCAGCCACCACCCGGAGCTGATCTGGCATCTGGCCGCCCGGGCCCGTCCAGCCCAACCCCGAAAACATAGTGCGCGTAAGAGCACCGTTTTGGAGTGATGTCGTGTCTCTTACGCGCACTTGACGAGGATGATGGTCCGAAATGCACGTTTTGCATCCGTGACGCTTGAGAGTGAGTCACTTTACCTGCCCCGCGCGGGCGGGAGTCGGGTGTGTTTTTCCGAGATGTACTTCGCATGTACGACATCTGCACTACAGCTCGGAAAACACATACCGCCCCGCCTCCCCTTGCGCCGCCTATTTTACATGTGTAAATTAGGCGGCATGAGAGAGGTACACACAGACGATCCCAACGGTGGAACGAGCGGAATGCCGAACGCAAACCAGCACGATAGCCTCGACCCTGCCGCAATCCAACACGATAACCTCGGCCCCGCCGCAAACGATCCGCGGGCCCGGCGCTCCTATGATGCGCTAGTGCACGCCGCCGGCGCGCTCATTGATAGCGGTGCGGCGATTGACGATCTCACTATTTCCTGGATCACCCGCGAAGCCGGGGTCACCCGCCCCACCTTTTACCAGCATTTTTCTGGGATTAGGCAGCTTGTGAGCGCCGTCGTTCTTACACGGCTCCACGCAATTTTCGATGCCACCCCGGTGCCAACCTCGGAAGAACCTTCGCTCGACGTGCAGCGGCAGGTGCTGCTCCCCATGCTCACCACTCTGCTGGAGCACCGCCATCTTATTGTCGCGACCCTCACCAGCTCCGCGGCCCTGGGCAGCGCAGCCCCGATTATCGCGGCAATTCGCGATCGCCTTCTCAGCGCCCCGGCCATTCGTGCCCGCGGGCGCGTCATGTTCGGCACGCCGGTACACGAAAAACGAATGTCGGGTAACGGCACGCCCACGCCTGCGACCGCCAACTCAAACATGCCCGCCCGCGAGAACGGCAACTATCCCCCGCCCTCGAAAGCGGAAATGGACTTCGCTTCCATGGTGGCGGCCGGCCTGCTCTGGCGCGTGCTCCACTGGATGACCGAGGAACCCGCCGACCCCAATGATCTTCCCCGCCTCGCCACCGAAGTGGGCAGTTTTACCCGCGCCGCCTATGGAGAACACTCATGAGCGAATCACGAAACACCGCCCCGCAGCAGGATACGACGACACCGAGCGTCGCCACAGAAACCGGGCAGGCCGCGCCAGCCGCGCAGCCGGCTGCCGCCCGCAGCTGGCGGGAGCGCATCCGCCCCGCGATTATTATGTTCGGGCTCGCCATTATCCCGATGATCTACGCGCTGATTCTCACCGGCGCCTACGATGACCCGCTCGGCAACCTCAATGAGATCCCGGCCGCGATTGTGAATGAGGATCGCGGCACGCAGCTGGGCGGCTCCGAGGTGAACCTGGGCGCGAGCATCACCACCAAGCTCCTGGAAACCGAGGAGCGCCAGAACTTCCAGTGGCGGGAATACTCCGCCGCGGAGGCCCAGCAGAAACTGGCTAACGGCGATATTTACGCGGTGCTCAGTATTCCGGCGTCGTTCTCCAGCGATGCCACCTCTGTGGCTCGCGGCCCCGCGGCCGCCACCCGCGCCCGGCTCTCCTTCGTCACCGACGATGCCCTCAACTATATTGTCGGCAATGTGGGACGCGTCATCGCCTCCACCGCCACCGCGGCGGTTTCGGAGAAGGTGTCGGCCGAGTATCTTGATGGCATCTACCTTTCCTTCGGGACGCTGAGCGAGCAGCTCAGCGCCGCGGCGGGCGGAGCCGGAGAGCTGGGCGCCGGGCTGCATGACGCCGCCGGCGGCGCAACCCGACTCGCGCAGGGCGCCGGCAAACTGGCCGAGGGTGCCGGGAGCCTCGCCAGCGGAACGGAAACATTAGCTTCCGGTGCGGGGCGTATGAACGACGGCGCAGCTCAGCTTGCGGCCGGAGCAGGCGACGCCGCGGGCGGGGCCAGCACCCTCAGCGAGGGGGTTTCCCAAATAGCCGGTGGGGCCAGTGCCGCGAGCCTGGCGGCCGGCCAGCTCCGGGATGGTGCGGAGCGCAGCGCCGCAGGCCTGGATACCTTGGCGTCCGCCAGCCAGGATGTGGCGGCGGGCAGCCAGAAAGTAGCGGAGGGGAATGCCGCGCTGGCGGAGGGCGCCAACCGCGCTCTTGCCGGCGCGCAGCAGCTGGGCACCGGAGCGGAGAAGCTCAGCGGCGGGCTCGGCAGCCTCAATGATGGATTGAGCACCCTTATCGCGATGTACGATGTGCTGCCCCCGGAAGTGGTCAAGGCGAAGCTCGCTGAGGCGCAGGCCGGCACCGCGCAGCTTCTTGAAGGATCCACCCAGCTCCAGGGCGGAATCGCCGCGCTCGTAGGTGAGGAAAGCGGAACGGGGAGCGGACCTGGCGCGGGCACCGCCACCGGAGCGAGCGGCGAGCCTCGCGCGGGCGCCGGAAGCGGCGGGTTGAGCGCGCTTGCCAGCGGGGCGCAGGCCGCGAGCGCCGGGGCGGCGCAGCTCAAGGACGGTGCCGCCCAGCTGGCCGCGGGTGCGCAGCGCGCCGCGGCGGGAGGCCAGCAAGCCCTCGCCGCCACCACGGAATTTGCGAGCCAACTCGATACCCTCGCCGCCGGGAGCAGCCGCGCCGCAACCGGCGCCACCCAGCTGGCGGAAGGCACCGCGCTCCTCGCTACCGGAAGCGGCGAACTGGCCGCCCGCACCCCCGACCTCGCCGCCGGAGCACGCGCCGCCCACAGCGGAGCCACCCAGGTAAGCAGCGGCGCCACCGCCCTCGCGACCAACCAGGAGACCCTGCGCGACGGCCTGCACACCCTGCGTGATGGCGCCGCCACCCTGGAAGTGAAACTCTCCGAAGGTGCGGAGAAAATCCCGGTCTACACCCCGAGCGAATCAGAAACGATGCAGCAGGTGGGGGCCACCCCGGTGGAATTAAGCACCACCCGCGCCCATCCCGTCGGTGATTTCGGTGCGGCAGTCGCCTGCTACTTCATCGCGCTGGCGATGTGGGTGGGCGCTATCGGCCTCTACCTCATGAAGCCACCTCTCTCGCGCCGTCTCGCAGCGGCGCGCGTATCCGGGCTGCGGCTCGGGCTCGGTTCGGTTGCTAGCGGGGCGCTCATGGGGATCGTGCAGGCGGGCCTGCTGGTCGGGATACTCCACCTCTTCGGGAATGTGGATCTCATTAACCCGGGCGCCACCCTGGCCATCTGCGTCACCTCCTCGATTGTGTATATCGCGATCAACCAGGCACTCATTGCGCTTTTCGGCGCCCCGGGTCGCTTCATCGCGCTTCTCATGATCGTGATCCAGCTGGGCGCGGCCGGCGGCATCTACCCGGTGGAAACCGCGCCGAGCTTCTTCCAGGCCGTCCACCCGCTGCTGCCCGTCACCCACACGGTCAACGCCCTGCGCGCCGCAATTGCCGGTGGCCCCATTGACACCGCCACCTACGCCGGGGCGCTCGGGATATGGTTCGCTGCTTCGGTGCTGGCCACCGTCCTCGCCGCCATCATCAAAATACGGCGCGATGGCCACGCCGGCGCGTCCCGGCCCCGCGAGGCGAAAGCCGGTAGCGGCGTCGTCGTACCAAAAAATGAGGAGGCGCCCGCCGCGGCGCGGTAATTTCTGAGTCCTATTTACCACGAAGTAAGGGAAGCCTAATATGGAGGTGCTCCGCGGATCGCCCGCGGGGCACCTCTCCTACTGTTCGCGGAGGAATGGGATGACGGCTCAACTCACCCACGCAGATGCCGGCACCGCCCCGAACGGCGGCGTCGCCACGCGTGTCGATACGTATAAAGAAAAACGCGCGCAAGGACAGCGCGCCCTCAAAGAACTCATGGCGCCGATTGCCCCGCGCCTGGCGCTCGGCCGCTTCGTGGCGGTGTGCTCCTCGCTCGTGGCCGTGGCGCCGTTTATTGCGCTGGTGCGCATTGGCGATATTCTGCTGCCGGCCTGGCGCGCGGGAACGCCGATA
This sequence comes from Actinotignum inguinis, assembly GCF_051265835.1. Lineage (NCBI taxonomy): Bacteria > Bacillati > Actinomycetota > Actinomycetes > Actinomycetales > Actinomycetaceae > Actinotignum > Actinotignum inguinis. The sequence goes on from NZ_JBOZDP010000001.1 coordinate 248,891, forward strand.
GATACCGCGGCGCTCAGCTGGAATGTGAAACTACTTGCCGGGGCTTTTTGCACCCAGCTGCTCCTCTATTTCCTGGCGCTCACCATCACGCATTTCGCGGATCTCAAACTGCGCGGGCTGCTGCAAGAGCGCATTATCGCGCAGATTTCACGCGCGCCGCTCTCGTGGTTCTCTCGGGCGCGCTCCGGGCAGATCCGCAAAGCGATCCAGGCCGATACCACCACGCTGCACACCCTGGTGGCGCACGCCCCGGTGGAAACCACGGCCGCGGTAGCCACCCCGCTCGCCCTCGTTATTTTTGCGTTTACCGTGAATTGGCGCCTGGGGCTCCTCACCATCATCCCGCTGCCCTTCTATTTCGCGGCGCAAATGTTCATGATGCGCGATATGGGCGAAAAAACCGCGGAGATGGACGACCGGCTCGGCTACCTCGCCGCACGCGGGGTGGAATTCGTGGAAGGCATCCAGGTAGTCAAAAGCTTCGGGAAAGTCGGCCACGCGCACCGCGCTTTCGCGCGCGCCGCCGATGATTTCGGGAATTTCTACTGGGACTGGTGCGGGCCGCTGCTCAAAGGCTCCGCGCTGGCGATGTCCTTCATTTCCGCGCCGGTGGTGCTGCTCATCAATATGGGGCTCGGCTCGCTCATCCTGGCGGCCGGCGGCGCCACCCTCCCCGAGGTCATCGCCTGCTCCCTCATCGGCCTCATCGTGCCGCTCACCTTCGACACCCTCTCCACCAGCATGTGGTCCTACCAGCTGGCCGGGAATTCGGCGCTGCGCATTATCGAGGTAACGAGCGTGGAACAGTTGCCGCAGCTCGAGGCCCCGTCCGAAACACCCGCAGCCCCCGGGGACGCACGCACCGGAGAAGCCGCGGGCGGCGTCGTACCCGAACACGTTGTGTTCGAGAACGTGAGCTACTCCTATCCGCGCGCCGGGCGCACCATCCAGGCGCTCGACGGCGTATCCCTCACGCTGCGCCGCGGCACCGTGACCGCGCTGCTCGGGCCCTCCGGTTCGGGCAAATCCACGCTGGCGACCATGCTCGCGCGCTTCCGCGATCCGGATAGCGGGCGGGTGCTCCTCGACGGGCGCGACCTGCGCACCCTCCCCGAAAAAGACCTCTACGCGCGGGTTGCTTTCGTGCTCCAAGACGCGCAAATGCTGCGCATGTCCGTGCGCGATAATATTCGCCTCGCGCGCCCCAATGCCGACGACGCCGCCATCGAGCAGGCGGCCCGCGCCGCCAATATTTGGGACGATATCTGCGCCCTCCCCAAGGGGCTGGACACGGTGCTCGGGGAAGATACCACGATGTCCGGGGGTCAAAACCAGCGCCTAGCCATCGCGCGGGCGCTGCTGGCCGACGCCGATCTGCTTATTTTGGATGAGGCGACCGTGGCCACCGATCCCCAATGTGAAGCGGAAATCCAAAGCGCCCTCAACCGTTTGGTGGCCGGGCGCACCGTGCTCGTGATCGCGCACCACGCCGAATCGGTGCTCGGGGTGGATCAGGTCTGCATTTTGGAACAGGGGCGGATTTCCGCCCTGGGCACCCCGGACGAGGTAGCCACGCATCCCTTCTGGGTGCGGCTCATGGAAGGACGCGAACATGCCTAAGAACTCTGAGGCCACGAACACCTACGGCGGGCGCGCGGGCGGCGAGCGCGCGGGCGGCGGGCACACGCACACCGCGAGCGCACCCACCACGTACGGCGCCCACACGCACACCGGGCGTTTCTCCGATCCGCTCCTCGTGCACGCCTACGGCTCGGTCCTCACTAAGGAAGGCCACGGCTACTACCGCCGCTCGATTATCCTGGTCATCCTTTCCGGGATGATCGAGGGCCTGGCGCTGCTCACCGTGGTGCCCCTGGCGCTGACCTGGTCCACCGGCACCCCGACCCTCGGGCTCGGCGTGGGCGGCTGGATGAGCGTGCTCGCCGCGCTCGCGGTGACCGGCCTGCTCACCGCCTACGTTCAGGCGGTCATGGCCTACACCGCCGCCATGGACGTGATCCGCCACAGCCTCAGCCTGCTGGGCGACCAGCTTTCCCGCCTGCCGCTGGGATGGTTCCGCTCCGGCTGGGCCGGCACCCTCTCGCGCTTGGTCACCGACGGCCTCATGGCCATCGGCCAGGGCATCGCCCATTTCACCACCCCAATTATCCGCAACGCCACCGCCGCGCTGGTGCTCCTGATAGGGATGTGGATCTGGCAGTGGCAGCTGGGGCTTGCCCTCACGGTTGCGTTCCCGCTGCTGTGCGCGCTGGCCGCCGCGGCCCGGGTTTTACGACGCCGCTCCGAGCTGGCTACCAGTGCTACCGAAAGCGATCTGGCTGATCGGATCGTGGAATACGCCCGGTGCCAGCCGATCCTGCGGGCCACCGGCCAGGCCGCCACGTTCGCGCCGCTCCACACCGCAGTGAACGCGAACCTCGCCGCCCAGCGCCGTTCGCTGTGGCTGGGCATCGCCGCTAACCTGCTTTCCGGGGTGGGCGCGCAGCTGCTGGTGGTCAGCCTCATCGCGCTAGCGGTGCACCTGTGCACCGGCGGGCTGCTCAACCCGGCCGCTACCCTCGCCTTCCTCGGGGTAGCGCTGCGTTTCATGCGGAATCTGGAGGATTTCACCGCTTTCGTTATGGCGACCGAGGTGGCTCGCACTCCGCTCGACTCCATGCGCGAGGTGCTCGATGCACCTGTTCCGAGCGAGCCCGCCAGCGACGTCGCCCTTCCCACGCCCGGCGAAGTTGCCCTCCGCGACGTTCGTTTCGGGTACCGCGCGGATACCCCGGTACTGAACGGCGTGAGTTTCACGGCCCGCCCCGGCACCCTCACCGCGATTGTGGGGCCGTCGGGGGCCGGCAAATCCACCCTGTTCCGGCTCATGTGCCGGTTCTGGGACGTGGACGGCGGCAGCGTGAGCGTCGGCGGCGTGGATGTGCGTGATCAAACGACGGCGCAGCTCATGGCGCAGTTGTCCATGGTGTTCCAGGATGTTTATCTGTACGACGACACCCTCGAAGCGAATATTCGGGTGGGGCGCGAGGGCGCCACGGATGCCGAAGTGCGGGCGGCCGCGGATATGGCCGGGGTGAGCGATATTGCCGCGCGGTTGCCGGGCGGTTGGGAGAGCCCGGTGGGCGAACGCGGCGGGATGCTATCGGGCGGGGAACGCCAGCGGGTTTCCATCGCGCGGGCTCTGCTCAAGCACGCTCCTATCGTGCTTTTCGACGAGGCCACCTCGGCCCTCGACCCGGAAAATACCGCCGCTATCCGCGCCTGCATTCAGCAGCTGCGCCAGGAGGCAACGGTCCTGGTGATCGCCCACAAGCTGGAAACGGTGCAGGGTGCGGACCAGATCGTGGTGCTCGACGCCGGCGGGACAGTGCGCGAAGTGGGTACCCACGCCGAGCTACTGGCAAACGGCGGGCTGTACCGGAAGTTCTGGGAGGATCGACGGCGCGCGGCCGGCTGGCAGCTGGGGGCTGCGGCGGAGTAACGCCGATCTGGCGGAATGCTGCTGCCGCGGCAAGGTAGCGCCGTTTCGGCGGATTAGCGCCGCTTCGGCGGCTGAGTGCCGCTCTTCGTGTACACGTCGCGGGGCCGCCGGTGCGTTTCAAGACGCCCGGCGGGCCCAATCCTACATTTTGCAACGTATGAAGCCTACAAAATGCAACGTAAGGACTCTACATTTTGCAACCCACCCTCTAGACTGGGAGTATGGACACGGAAGCAGTTGCAGGAATCCCCTACCTTCCCCGGGCTCTGGACCGCCTGGTCACGCGGGCTCTCGCCTCGTCAGGCGCGCTAGTCATCGAAGGCCCGCGCGGCTGCGGAAAGACAATGACGGCACTGCGTCACTGCGAATCCGCCATTTTCTTGGACACCCCACAGGCGCAGCAGCTCGCGCAGATAGCTCCGGATGCGCTTCTGGAAGGCGAACGCCCGCGGCTCCTCGACGAATGGCAGCTCAACCCCGCGCTGTGGAATATGGTGCGCCGGGCGGTGGATTTCTCCCCCGGCTTCGGGGATTTCATTCTCACCGGCTCTTCCGTTCCGGCAGATGACATCACGCGCCATACCGGGGCCGGGCGTTTCACCCGCATCCGCCAACGTACGATGACTTGGCAGGAAAAGGGGCGCAGCTCGGGCGCGGTATCCCTCGACAAGCTCCTCGCCGGGGAGCCCGTTTCCACGAACCTCAGCACGCCCCCTCTCGATTCCGTGATTGAGGCCCTGCTGCGCCCGGGCTTCCCCGGGATGCTTGAGCTGGAAGGCGAGGCAGCGTCCTTCGCGCTCACCAGCTACCTCCAGGAAGTTGCCCGTGCCGATATTCCTCGGATTATTACCTTGCGCCAAGATCCGCAGCTCATCTTGCATCTACTTCGGTCCCTGGCCCGCTCGGTGGCAACCGAGGTCTCCATCGCCACTCTCAAAAAGGATCTGGACGCGGTTTTCCCCGCGTCGAGTCGGCAAACGGTATCCACGCTTCTCGATACCCTCCAGCGGCTTTTCGTTGTTGAGGCGGTTCCAGCCTGGTCGGTTCGGCTCCGTTCCAAAGCCCAGTTGCGGCTGTCACCAAAGTATCACCTGGCCGATCCAGCGCTCGCCTGCGCGGCGCTTGCGGCGGATAGTTCCGCACTGCGGCGAGATCTGGAAACTCTCGGATTTATTTTTGAGTCCGCGGTTGTGCACGATCTCAGCGTTTTTGCCGAGACCTTGGGCGGGCATGTGCGGCATTATCGCGATTCCTACGGCCATGAAATCGATGCGGTGCTGGAATTCCCGGGAGGCGTGTGGGCGGGCATCGAAGTCAAACTCGGGGGCGGGCAGATCACCCAGGGCGCACACAATCTCAAAAAAGCGGTCGCCCAAATTACACCCGAACGCGGCGAACCCGCTTTCCTTGCCGTCATTACCGGCACGGGAATAACCGGGCCCGCCGCCGAGGGCGTTGTCACTTTCCCGCTCAGCGCACTGGGCCAGTAACGCTACGCATACTCATACCCAGCCCCGGATTTTCAAGCATTTACAAGGATTTTCACGCCACATAACGGTTGACACCCCGCGCTCCAGTCCATAAAGTTAGGGCCACCTAACCGCTAGGTCGGGAGCCGGTTTCACGCCCCGGCCGCTAACAAAGGAGCATTGGTGAAACGCCGTGTCATGACCGTTGCCCTGAGCGCGCTCTGCGCCGGGTTGCTGGCGAGCTGTTCCGCATCTTCCACCTCTACCGAATCACCTACCAGCTCGAGTGGTGCCAGCGCAGCTGCGTCGTCGGCCTCCCCCGCCACGGGCGATGCCGCAAGCGGCCCCATCACCGTGACCGATCAGCGCGGCCACCAGGTGGAAGTCACGCGCCCGGTGCAAAAAATTGCCTCCGCGGTGATCCCCGCGCCCACCATTATTGCCGCGGTGGACGGCTCCTGGGACCGCATTGTTGGTATTAATGAGTCGCTGCTGGTCGCCAATAAGCAAGGCATTATTTCGAAGATTTTCCCGGCATCGGTGACCACCCCGGTGATCGCGGATCGCCAATTCACCCCGAATATGGAAACTATTCTGGCGCAGGATCCGGACGTATTTATTCAGTGGGGTGACCGCAGCGAGGATCTTATTACCCCGATTGAGTCGGCCGGCATTCCGGTGCTCGGGCTCAAGTACGGCACCCAGGAAAATCTGGAAACCTGGATCAAGCTTTTCGGGGAAATCCTCGGCAAGGAAGACCGCGCCGCGCAGCTCATCGACTATATGCACAGCGAGCAGGAATCGATATCCAAGCAGGTTGCAGCCCTGGGCAAGCCCAAGCCGCGGGGGCTGCAGCTGAGCTACTCGGCGGAGAAAATGTCCGCGAATACCGAAAAGAGCTACGGGCAGCACGTTTTCGATGTGGCCGGGATTCAGAATATGGCCACCTCGGATGTGGTGCAGGATGGCATCGTTTCCCCGGAGCAGATCCTGGCCTGGGATCCGGAAATTATTTTCCTTTCCGCTTTCGATAAGGCCGTGCCCGACGATCTTTATAACGATCCGCGCCTGGCCGAAGTAAGTGCTATTAAGAATAAGCGTGTCTACCGCGCCCCGCTGGGCGTGTACCGCTGGCAGGTTCCGTGCGCGGAATCCCCGCTGTACTGGAATTACGTGGCGGCCCTCGCCTACCCAGGCGAGTTCAAGGTCGATATGCCCGCGCTCATGCGCGAGAAGACGAAGTGGGTCTACAACTACGACCTCACCGACGAAGATATCGATCTGGTTCTGCGCACCGATATTAATGCCGGCAGCGCTAATTATGACGTTGTCCGCTAAATCCGCAGATTCAGCGGCCACATCCGGTGTGTCCGGTGCATCCGGTGCATCCGGTGCGGTGCCGGGAACAATAAGTACGACGACGGCGGGGGCGGTAGCCCCCGCACCCGCGGCCAGTGCGCCAACCACAGCCGCAAGTACCATCGCCCGGCGCCGCACCGCGGCTTTCGCGGTGCTGCTCATCACCACCATCGCGCTGCTCGGCGCGATGGTGGTGGCGATGGGCATGGGCCAGCTCTCCATTAGTGCTCCGGACGTGGTGCGCATCCTCTTCTCGAGTCCGGATGATGTAGATCGCTCCGCGCTGGTGGCCATTAACCAAATTCGGGCCCCGCGGGTCATTCTTGCCGTGGTGCTCGGTGGGTGCCTGGCGGTTTCCGGCGCGGTGCTCCAGTCCCTATTCCGCAACCCGCTGGTCTCCCCCGATATTGTGGGGGTTTCTTCCGCGGCTGCCTTCGGCGGGGTGCTGGCGATCCTCGTGGGCACCTCGAGTTTTATTCTCATGGGATCCACCTTCGTATTCGGGCTCTCCGCGGTGGTCTGCGTCATGCTCATCGGGCGGATTCGCTCCCATTCGGCCACCCTCACGATTGTGCTGGCCGGCGTGGTCGTGTCCGCGTTCTTTAATGCCATGGTTTCCCTCATGACCTACGTGGCCGACCCGTACAGTAAACTTCCCTCGATTACTTTCTGGCTTATGGGCTCGCTAGCTGCGGCGTCGTGGGCAAAAGTCACCACCATTATTATTCCCGTTATTATTGGGCTGATCGTGGTGGTGGCGCTGCGCTGGCGTATTAATGTGCTCTCGCTGGGCGATGAGGATGCCCGGGCGCTGGGTATTAATCCGAGTGCGATGCGCTGGGTGTGCATTTTCGCCGTCGCCCTTCTTACGGCGGCTTCGGTGGCCGCCGCTGGCATTATTGGCTGGGTGGGCCTGGTGATTCCGCACCTGGTGCGCCTGCTGGTGGGGCACGACAATCGCGTGGTTATCCCGGAATCTTTCCTCATGGGCGGGATGTATCTCCTTATTATTGACACGATTGCGCGCAATGCGACCTCGGTGGAAATTCCGGTGGGAATTTTGACCGCCACCATCGGCGCCCCGGTATTTATTGGGCTGCTTATTCGGCGCGCGCGGAAGGGGCGGGCTCTTGCTTAAAGCAGATAATCTTGGGCATCATTACCGCGGCGGCCCGTGGCTGTTCCGCGGGGTGGAGCTGGAGGCCCGCCCCGGCGAAGTGCTGACCGTGCTCGGGCCAAATGCGCGCGGGAAAACTACCCTGCTGACCTGCTTAGCCGGGGTGCGCACCCCGGTAGAAGGCACCGTCCATTCCGACGGCCCCATCGGCTACGTGCCGCAATCCCACGCCGCAAACCACCAGTTCACCGTGCATGACATGGTCCTCATGGGCCGTGCCCGCACCATGCGAGTTTTCGCCAGCCCTTCGGCCGCCGATAGCGAGGCCGCCTGGGAGGCACTCGAACGGGTCGGCATCGCGCACCTGGGCGGGGCCACCTACGCGGAGCTCTCCGGCGGGCAACGCCAGCTCACGCTCATTGCCCGCGCGCTGGTCGCCACCCCGAGCACCCTCATTTTGGACGAGCCAACATCCGCCCTGGACCTGCGCAATCAGCGCCGCGTCCTCACAATTATTCGCACGCTCGCCGCCGAGGGCCTGGCCATTATTATGACCACGCACGACCCGGCGCACGCCTTCCTCACCTCGCGCACCACCCTCGTCATGGATGCCGACGACCTCTCCATCGGGGAAACCGCGCGCCAACTCACCGAAACGCGCCTGAGCACCCTTTATCGCACTCCGATTCGGGTCCGTGATGTTCCGGTTGATCGTGGCTCGCAGTGCGTCGTCGTACCGGATTTTAGTGCGAACGACGACGCCGCCTCTTCCGCTTCCACACCACCCTCGCAAAGAAAGGACCACGATGGGTAATATCCTCACGATTATGAATATGGTGCGCGATGCGAGTACGCCACCTGATCTTATTGATACATACGAGCTGCCCGGCACCCAGCTGGCCGATTACCGCGGAATTGTGGTGTCGATGGGCGCCGATCAGCTTTTCTTGGAAACTCAGCGCGAGCGCCTGAGCGCGTGGGTGCGCGCGGGCGGGAAACTGCTGGCCAATGGATTGCCGATGCGGCGCTGGGTGGATGGGCTGCCGAGCCACCGAAAAATGGAATTTCACGGGCTCGATGATGTGTGGTTGAGCGCGGTGGAGCCGCATCCGATCTGGGAGGGTGTGGAGCGGCGCGATATGCTGCTGCGCACCGGCGTGCCCGGCCAGCATTCCTTCGAGGAATTACGCGAGATCGGGGTGGCCGGTTTTTACGCGCGTTCTTTCCTCGCTGAGCTGCCCGAAGGCACCCGGGTGATCACGGGGATCGGCCCCGGTAAGCTGCCGGTGGACATCAGCTACCGGCTGGGCGAAGGCGAAGTGATCGTCCACAACGGTAACGACCTGAGCGGTTTCGCTTTCCCCGGGACCTCCGCCGCCGGGCTACGCCGCGCCATCACCGAATACCTGGAGAAGTAGCGATGAAGAAAATAGCATTTGTGCATACCGGTTCGTTTTTCCACCTCGCGACCGTAAAGGATCCGGCGGTGCGGGCACGCCCGGTCACCCCCGTGTACTGGCCGGATTATTCGGGAGATTTTTCGGAGTTCGACGCCGTCTATCTGGCGGCGCGTAATCACCCGGGTGTGGTGGCCGCGAAGCACAGCCAGGTGCTGGATTTCCTGGGGCAGGCCGGTAAAAAAGTATTTATCGATGGCATTAACCAGGTGGATAGTTGGCTGCCGGGCACGTCTGAGACTCCGCGCGGCACGAATTTCTGGTCCTGGCGTACCGGCGAGGATCTGGGGCGGCGCTCGGTGAACACTGATCACCCGCTCTGGGAGTATCTTTCCGACGAGGCCGTCCACTGGCATTATCACGGGGTGCTCGCGCCTCCGGCGGGGGCGACGGCGCTGGTGGTGCTCACGCAGGTGGAGCAGACCGGGCCGGGCGTGGATCCCTGGGGCGGGCATTATTTGGCGCTTCCCGATCACCCGAATATGTTGCTCTACCACGATAATGTGACTTTCCCAGCCGAGCTGGTGGTTTCCACGATGGACGCGACTTATCATCACGGGGCCGGCTTCATGCCCGGCGCCACGCAGTTGCTCTACCGCATGCTGGAGTGGCTCGGGGATTAGCACTGGCGGCACGTGGGCCCGGCTCTTAGTCGAGAACGCAATCGGGTGGGGGCGCGAGATGTCGCGCGCCCACCTTTTCTATCCTCGGAGAACGGCCCAGGGCCTCGCACGCACGAGGTCGCTAATATTGAAGCAACCAGAGGAAACGGCGCACCCGCACAGAAGATCGAGGAGGATCGTTTGCTGGCTTCCGAATATGCCGAGCTCATTGCCGAAGATACACAGAGTCACCGCGCACGATTCAACGGTGCAAAGCCTCGCGACAATGGCGGCGCTACCTCACAACAAGCTTTTGAAACGTTTATGACGTATCCAGATTTCCCCAAAGCAATGGGGATTCTCTGCGCATATCTGGAATTAACGGGTGGGTATAACGGCCCCATTCAGAATCTTGCGGTAAGTGCACTTCCTAAACGAGGTGGTGCACGCATGGGATTCGTGGCATCCGCCGGAATGGAGGAACAGCTACTCACAGTATTCAATTCCGAAGGACAGCTCCAGAGTTGGAGGGTGTCCCTGCACATCGATGGAGACCTGGAAACCGAACTCGAGAAAGATCTTGAGAGCCGTGAAATTGAAGAAGAATTTGGTTTCGAATACGGATATCTCCCGTACAAGTCCGAGGCTGCCTATATCCGTGCAAATACTCCTAAAATCTTCGACTTCATGTTTGAGTCATCTGTCCTGCGTACAGCTCTCGTCAAACAATTCGATTACATGCACTCGGTAATCGGGTACCGCAAGCGGCGCGCGCAATGGCATAACCCGTATCTGTGGAAATACCTCGGAAAGTGGCTCGGCAATACCCCAGTAGCTCGCTCATCTACAGAAAGACCGGCGCTTGAACAGCCGCATTATTCCGTTAGCGATCCAGTAGAAGAATGGCTCAATGAGCATGGCGATGACATCGTTGAATCGGAGTTTGATGTCACTGAGATCAGCGAAAGGATCCTACGCTGGGTGCGGGAACGCCCGGCCCAACAACGGTTCCGGAAAAAGCTGCTGGAAACGAGAAAGACCTGTGAGGTATGCGGAATGGACCGGCCGGATATTCTTGAAGCCGCACATATTATTCCCAAGCGCCTGGATTCACCCGACTCCAGCGACAATGGATTGCTACTGTGCCGGAACCATCACCGCGCTTTTGATATTGGCTGGTTACAGTACGACGCTGCGACGGCAACGCTCCGATGGAGCGAAGACTGCGCTCCCTTCTAAAGTCCGCTCGTGAAACGCAGCATCTTTTCTAGCCCGGCTTGACTAGCTTTTCAAGCCGGGCTAGAATTTTGCCAACCACCTACAAGAAAGAAGAAAACATGAATCGACCCGTATTCAAAGCAAGCGCCGAACGTGCCGGTAAACAGTGGCACCTGGAATGCCATGCGGTCGATCATGTTTCAGAATGCCCGAAGCTCGATCAGGCTGAAGAGGTAATCCGGAGCGCTATCGCATCTCAAACTGGACTGGCGGCCGATAGCTTCGACACGTCCATTGATATCATCCTCCCCGAAGGTTTCGATATTCGAATTGCAGAAACATACCGTCTCCGCCACGAGGCAGAAGAACTCACCCGGCAAGCTGCGGCACAAACACGCAGCATTGCACTCGAACTTAAAGAAAACGGCCTAACTCTGCGCGATATCGGCGCCATACTCGGAGTCTCGTACCAGCGCGCCGGCCAACTAACGAAAGGATAATTTCAATGCTTCTGACTGCATACAAGCCACCTGTCTTATGCCAGAATGATGGGACAGGAGGTCTCCCCATGAGCGTTTTTGACGTAGCCCAGTTTTTCGTTTCCCAGTCAGCATCCGGCAGCTTATCCGCGCCCAAACTGCAAAAACTGTGCTTCTATGCCTTTGGTTGGTACGGCTTCCAAACAGGCGAAGCCCTCTTCGATGACGCCTTCTATGCAATGGAAAACGGTCCCGTTGCGGGTGATCTACTTACACTTACCGCTTCTGCTCGCAGTGCAACTGTGGATCAAAAGCTTCTCGAAGAAGTCCACGCCGCTTGGGAAGAGGAAACCAAAGAGTTCGATCTCTACACCAGCGATATTCTGAAGGCGGTCTGGGATCGGTATGGTGACATGACTCCTGAGGAACTGGCCCGCGCTACACAGCAAGAGGAACCATGGATCGAGGCATGGCAGTCTCGCCCACATGGAGCAAAACGTGCGACGCTGTCAAGCTTCGAGATTATCGATTACTTCGCCACGAGAAAGAGTCCTGATTTTGCGCTACCGGATCGCAAGATCATCTACGATCCTTTCCCCTTCGAAGAAACCCCAACGCCGGCTTCTTTTTTTGAGAAACTTCGGGATTTGGGATGTCTTTCCATCTGACTCGCCTGAACGAAGATATTTTCCTCGATTCTTTCATCACAGGAAAAGACAACGACTCGCTCGGAAGGTGGCTCCGCGACAAAGCTCGCAAACTCCAGGAAGAGGATACCTGCGTGGTGTGGGTACTTTGCCAAGAGAACTCGAGTGAGCCACTCGGATATTTCGCGCTTACCAGCACAAACGTCCCTACTACGAGCGTCTTGAAGCGAGATCGATATCATTTCCCTGAGAACGGCAGCCTATTGGCGGCTTACGATCATCACCCTGCTTTGCTGCTAGGTAAATTCGCTCTCCACGCGGATTATGCAGGAAAGAGCTCGCTGGGTCCCTTACTCATGGCACACGTATTTTCCAAGGCTGCAGCGGTAAGCGAGATCATCGGTGTACGTTATATCATCCTGCAAACACAGGTAAAATCCGTCGCCAATTACTACCAGCGCGAGTATGGTTTCACTTCGCTCCACAGCAGCCAGGCTTCCACCTTCCCGATGTACAAGACAATTAGTGCTGCACGCGAAGCCATCACCCATTTCTTACCCTAGGAATAGCAGCAGAAGTCTATTGCCCGGCTCGGTCACCGCTCTTGCTCGCAAAGAATCCGTTTCGCAACCTTTTGAGCGCGGTGTGCACCAGCAAATACACAGGCGAGCAGCACCACCATGCTGAGGACGATGATCGCGGCGAGCACCCCGTCGGAGAGCGGGAGCAATACCGCGAGACCGCCGAGGACCAGGCATGCCGTGCTGGCGGCGGTCCACGGCCAAGCTGCTGCGTGCGCTTCCTGCCAAGTTTCCTGGTTCGTCATGATGATGTCGGTGCGGTACCCGATGAGCCCGTTGAGCTTGAGGGTCTTTTTGCGTGAGGCGTAGGCGAGCCAGCCACTAACCAGCGCAGAGCCCCATAAGGTAACCACTATCACTACCGCGATCTGCCAGGTCATTGACCCCTCCCATCTGCCAGCTTCGTTGCTGGTGGCGCTCTTCTCAGTGAACCGTGTTTTCCCAGGGGCCAGTTTACTGAGTGGCAGCGCCGTCGTACCAGTACCCACATCAAATTCGTAACCGATAGAATCTGTCGGAAATACCGATAGGTTGCTTCCCCATTGGACGCGCTGTGCTACCGAATATACGCAAGTTCAGCGTGCCGTGAGATGCGAAAAATCGATGACCTGGTCCGCCCACGCAATTGTGGAGGGACGGTGGGCGACCATCAGTACCGTGCGGCCTGCGGCGAGGCGCCGTATCGCTTCGCCGATGACTGCCTCGGTGATGCTGTCCAGCGCGGAGGTGATTTCGTCGAGGAGGAGGATCGGGCTGTCTTTGAGGAAAGCTCTGGCGATGGCAACGCGTTGTTTCTCCCCACCAGAGAGCGCATTTCCACCCGGACCTACCTGGGTGTCAAGTCCGGCGGGTAGCCGCTCGATAACCGGATCCAGCCCGGCTTGGCTTACCGCGGTGAGGATTTCTTCCTCCGTGGCATCCGGCTTGGCCAACGTCAGGTTTTCTCGGATGGACCCGCTGAAGAGGTAGACATCCTGGAACACCATCGCGATGTGGCGCATGGGCTGGCATTCGCGAATATCACGCCCGCCGAGCGTAATGGTTCCGCCCTGTGGCTGCCAAAAGCCGGCGACCAGTGCCAGTGCGGTGGTTTTTCCCGCACCTGACGGGCCCACCAAAGCTGTCACTTTACCTGCCGGGGCTTTCAAGTTGAGATCACGCAGCACCGGGCAGCGCGGATCGTAGCCGAAGGTCACCCCGGAAAATTCGATGGTGCTATCGGCGAGCACGCCTGGATCCGCCTCGGGAGATACGCTCGGCCCTGGGTTCGCGTGGGAGGGCGCGAGCACGCCAGAATCCGCGTTCACGGGCTCGGCGACAGTCGAGATATCGGGCTGTTCCTCGGCGGCCGCGATAATTTCGCGCACCCGCTCGAGGGCTTGCATAGAATCCGTGAGCGCGGTGGAGTATAAAACTGATTGCGAGAGCGGCAGATTAATACGGGTGAGAACAACGGCGATGGCCAGGAAGCTGAGGAAATCCAGGCCGCCACCAACCACCAGGGCTCCGCCCCAGCCCAGGCATACGGCGCAAGCCAGTTCAACCAGCAGGAGGAATGCGGAGGCCGGGCGGCTTTGGCTGCGCAGCGTCCGCAGGATTCCGGTGGACTCGGCAGCGAGCGCCTCATCCAGGGGCTGCCATTGGGTTTGCCCGCTGCCGCGCAGGACTTGCTGGAGTTTCGCGAATTCGATAATCCGCCCGGCTACCCGGCGTGAGAGCCGGGCTTCGCTGGCTTGGGCTTCGCGCACTGCTCGGTGCATCCATCCCCAGATGAACCACAATCCGATACTGGTCACCGCGAGGACCACCCCGAGGCGCCATTCGACCACCGTGACCACCACGGCCATAACGAAGGGAACGACCACCCCTGAGATCACCGCGGGGAAGACCAGGGAAGCCAGGTGGGAGAGGGTGTTAACGTCTTTCGAAGTGGCATTTATAACCGCGGTGCGGCGGGACGGGGTGAACCACCCGACCGGGAGGCGCACTACCGCCGCGCCGATTTTCTTCATGAGCTCGTCGCAGATCGCGTACACGCTCACCCGGTAAGACCAGCTCATCGTGACCACGTAGAGGAAAAATGTGATGGCTCCGCTGATGCATATTGCAATGAGCCAGGAGGATAGTTGCCCATCGGCCGGCGCACCGCCGGCTGCTCCGATCCCGGAAGCGTCGAGACTTTCGGCGCCGCCGCTAGCGCCGCCTTCGGTGAGCAGTGACCGGAGGAACCCGATGAGCATCGCTAAGGTGATGCCCTGGGCCACCGCGGCCGCGGTGTAGGCCCCTATCAAGATTTTTATTTGGCGCACGTGTAGTACGGTGCGCATCGCCGTGAGCATTTTCAGCATGGGATTCCCTGCTCTTTCAGCATGTCGCGGTACAGGCCCGCGGTGGCCGCGAGTTCGTCGTGGCGGCCGGATTGTACGATCCGCCCGCCCGCGATCACCAGAATCTGGTCGGCTTGGGCGAGCCCGCTTAGCCGGTGGGCGATCACCAAGGTGGAGCTATGCCCGCGCCGCGCCGCGATGACCTGGTGCAGCGCCTGCGCAGTATGGGTATCTTGGTGCGCGCTTGCTTCGTCCAAAATAAGGAGCGGAGGATCAGCTAACAAGGTACGGGCGATACTCAAGCGCTGCGCTTCACCGCCGGAAAGCACAGCGGCCTCCCCCAGGATTGTGTCATACCCGGCCGGGAGCGCCTCGATACGCTCAGCGATATGCGCGCGGGCCGCAGCTGCCTGTATCTGTGCATCGGTAGCCTCCCGGTTGCCGAGCAGGAGGTTATCCCGCACACTCACCGCGGCTAGGGACACATCTTGAAATACTGTGCCCACTTGGCTGTAGAGCCCCGCGCGGCTGTATTCGCGCAGGTCGTGCCCGCCGAGGGTAATGCAGCCACTTTCCGGATCCCAAAAACGTGCCGCGAGCGCGCCGATGGTCGTTTTCCCAGCTCCCGAGGGCCCGACCACGGCGGTCAGGGTTCCGGGTGGGAGGGTGAAACTAATATCGTGCAGGACCGGACGGCCCGGAGCATATCCAAAGGACACATTCTGGAAACATAGTTCCGGGGCGGAAGCCGACGGGGCGGCCGAATCTGTAACGGCCGCATCCTTAGTGGCCGAATCCGTAGCGCGCGCAGCCGGGGCAGGAACCTGGTACTCCCCTACTTCCTGCGGTTTTTCTGCCAGCAGCACTGCTGTATCTTCCCCGGCCCGCAGTGAGCCTTGCAGGTTCTGGGTGAGCGTCATGAGTTGCCCCAAGCCCGCGGGTAACCCGAGCCAAATAGTGAAGAACGCCAGGCTACTCGCGGGTGTGATCCAGCCGCTCCACACGAACCAGCAGATGATCGGGGCGCTCCACGCGAGGATCACGCCCGGCTGGCTCAATGCGGATACCACCGCGATTCCTTTACCGGCCCCGGCCAGCCAACGGAAGGAGGCGTCGGAATTTTCTTCCCGCGCCGTGGTGAAGCGCCCGCCGACTCCGGTGGCGGGGAGTTGGTAGTTTTTGATTTCTTTTATGCCATCGACGAGCTCCACGGTTGCGTCCGCGAGTTTCCGTTGGGCGACGTCGTAATCTTTAACGGCTTGATCCCCGCCACGGAAAGCAATCCCCATGGCCAAGCCAACAGCAACAATAAATACTCCGCCCAGGAGCAGCGCCAGCCGCCAGTCGAGCACGCACAGGTAGATGCCGCCCACCAGCGGTGCCACAAGTGCGCTGGCGAGTTCGGCGCTGGCATGGGCAACCAGGGTATGGATGGCGCTGGTGTCATCAACCACGATTTTCCGGATTTCACCGGGACCCAGCCGCCGCACGCGCCCCAAAGGCAGAACGCCTAAGCGTGTGATGATGCGACGGCGCAGCCGATGCCGCAGCCCTGCTTCGCTGATATGGGTGATACCAACTGCCCAGTTGTAACAGATGTGATGCACCAACAAGCCCACCAGAGTGAGCCCTAACCACCACCAGATACGTGCCGTGCCGCGGCCGCCGAGCCAGTCATCAGCCAGGCCAACTAATGCGATATACGGAATGACCGAAGCGCCGGATCCGATCCCGGCAATAATGAAGGAGACCAGCATTGACGTGCGCACGGGTGCGACCAGCTGCCACGTAGTCGCTTTCGGAGCCTGCTTCGCGTTTTTCCCTTGATGGTGAGACATGGGATCTTCTTTCTACCCGAGCGCATGCGTGCCGGAATGCACCGAATCTTCCAGGAGACTCCGCCATCCGGCTTCCCGGAAGTTCTGAAGTAAGCCCAGGTATTTTTTGGCGTTCTCACGGTTGAGGCCTTGCCTGAGCGCACCGAAGAAGCCGTACCATCCGGTTTCACACATGACCTGCGCGAAGGCGGGCCACACCGCATCTTCCGGGCCGAGCTCGATATAGAGGCGGGCTTCGTATTCGGCTAGGTCAGCTACGAAGCTCTGATAGGGAGTACCCGCGGATCCCCACAGAACTAGCTGAAATACGGTGAGGTGGTCATAGACGTAATCGATCATCCAGTCTGTGATACTGCTACCGAGATCCTCACCTGAACGGCTACCGCCCTGCCCCGGTTCTTCCACGTGCGCCTTTTCGGGAAGTGGCTTTTCGGCGAGCGATTTTTCCGTGAGGGCCAGACCGCGCATAATTCCTTCGCGATGACGCTGGCGTAATTCCTGGCAACAGGGTTCCACAAGGGCCGCAAACAAGGCTTGTTTGTCATCAAAATGGGTATAGAGGGCACCGGTGGTGACATTGGCTTCTTTGGCAATCACGCGCAAACTGGCCGCTTCATAGCCGTGCTCGGAAAAATTCCGCAAAGCCGCGGCAAGGATCCGTTCCTGCGTTGAGCCATTTCCACGTGCCGCCATCGCAACCCCACCTCACATAACGCTGTTATGCGATAAGGATAGCCCGGCAGAGGCAGGGCGGCAAGAGGTTTCACCAGAGAGCAGTAGCCGAGCACAGACCTAAGAGCGAGACTTTCGGTATCTTTGATTTCGGCTGGTCGGCTTGTCCGGAATTGTGCGTTCAATAAGCCCGAGGCGCAAAGCGGGCATCAAGTAGCCTTCGCGGAATGACGCACGATGCGACAATCCAAGAAGATCCATAATTTCAGCGGCAGAAAGCGTCTTATCCGACAGTACGGAAAGAAGTTGTTGGATTTTCCAATCGTGTACCACGCCATCTTGGTCGGTATCTTGGTCGGTATCTTGGTCGGTCGACCGACCAAGTACGTCGACCTCGGTCAAAGAATCGCGGATTATCTCCAACATAAGCTCAACAAAATTCGAGCTATCCCCTTCCTTACCCGCAACAACGAAAGCCCGGTAATAGTCCTGTTGCCGCGATTGAATAAGTTCCTCAACAGGAAGCCAGAAGAAGAGCTCCTTCCATTGCCCGAGCAGCAGGGAATGCCACAGACGCCCCACACGACCGTTGCCGTCAGCGAAAGGGTGGATGAATTCAAATTCGTAATGGAAAATCGCGCTTTTAATAAGCGGGTGCAAGTTCGACTCCTGGTACCACCTAAGCAAATCTGAAATATGCTGCGGGACCAGATCTGCCGGCGGTGCGGTATGCACAACTACATTTCCCGAAAAGACTCCTACTCCACCAGAACGGAAACGCCCACTCTCGGTAACGAGTCCGTTCATCATCCTGTCATGCACACGCAATACGTCATCAACAGAGAAAGGATCAGCTTCCGTCAGCAACTCATAGGCAAGACCGGCGTTACGAACTTCTCGGATCTCCTGCACCGTTCCAAGAACACGCTTGCCGTCAAGAATCGCTGTTGTCTGCGCTAGCGAGAGGGAGTTTCCCTCAATAGCAAGAGAAGAGTGAATTGTTCGTATCAGATTTTCGCGGCGCAGCCTCGGGTTACCCTTTTTTTCACTCAGAACCGTTATCGCGCCGACTCGCTCGCTAATCTCGCCAACCAGCACGGTTATACAGTCCGTCACATGGAAGGGCGGCTCATAGTTAGTCATCATTCCCCTTCCGCTAAAGATCTATCCCATTCTCTCATCTGGGTAAGCCATCACCAAGAGCTCGGCGCGAACACCTACCGCTCCAAAACACGCAGCAGGACCACGCCCCGCGCACGCAAAAGGGCCGCCCCTGGATATTTCAGGAGCGGCCCCTTGCGTTAGCCGTGCGGCTGCTTCCGTAACCCATTGGAAACTTCCGCAGCCACGCGGCTGCTTGGGTAGCTTTCAGCTACCTCAGCAACATTGTGTTACTTCTTGCGGCGGCGAATTGCCACGCTACCCGCACCGGCGGCCAGCAGAGCGAAGACGGCCAGCGATGCCACATCGGCACCGGTCGCGGTCAGGCCCTTGGCCTTCTTGACCTTCTTGGTCTTCGGTGCAGGCTTACCCGGATCGTTCGGGTTCAACGGATCAGTGCCGTTCTTAATCTCGTCACCGTCATTGATACCGTCACCATCCGTGTCGGCCTTATTCGGGTTGGTCGGCTTGCCACCATTCTTCGCACCCGTCACCTCGTCACCATCAGTGAGACCATCACCATCGGTGTCAGGGTTGAGCGGGTCGGTGTTACCGGGCTTGCCGTCCTTATTGAACTTATCGTCCTGGAACGGGTTCTTGGTGCCATTGACCTCGTCACCGTCGTTGATGCCATCACCGTCGGTGTCCGGGTTCTTCGGATCAGTACCGATCACCTTTTCTTCACCATCGGTCAGACCATCACCATCAGTGTCACCTTTATTCGGGTCGGTACCGTTCTTGATTTCGTCGCCATCATTGACGCCGTCACCATCGGTATCGGCCTTATTCGGGTTAGTCGGCTTACCACCGTTATTCTTGCCGGTAACTTCGTCACCATCAGTGAGACCATCACCGTCGGTGTCAGGGTTGAGCGGGTCAGTGTTACCAGGCTTACCGTCCTTATTGAACTTATCGTCCTGGAACGGGTTCTTGGTGCCGTTCACCTCGTCACCATCCGTGAGCCCGTCACCATCGGTATCCGGGTTCTTCGGGTCGGTACCGATCTTCTTTTCCTCACCATCAGTGAGTCCGTCACCGTCGGTATCCGGGTTCTTCGGATCGGTCTTGGTGGCCTTGGAGTCATCAACCTTCGGGGTGCCATCCTCATTACGAGCAGGCTTACCGTTCTCGTCGATATCCGTACCGGCTTCCTCACCATCGGTCAGGCCATCACCATCAGTATCCGGATTCTTCGGGTCGGTGCCCAGGTCCTTTTCACGACCATCAGTCACACCATCACCGTCAGTATCCGGATTCTTCGGGTCAGTCCCGTCCTTCTTCTCATCCCCGTCATTCACGCCGTCACCGTCGGTGTCAGCCTTGTTCGGGTCCGTGCCGTCCTTGATTTCGTCAGCGTCGGTCACGCCATCGCCATCGGTATCGGCCTTGTTCGGGTTGGTCGGTTTGCCACCGTTGTTCTTGCCGGTCACTTCATCGCCGTCATTCACCCCATCACCATCGGTGTCAGGGTTGAGCGGGTCGGTGTTACCGGGCTTACCGTCCTTATTGAACTTATCGTCCTTGAACGGGTTCTTGGTGCCATTGACCTCGTCACCGTCATTGATCCCATCACCATCAGTATCCGGATTGGTCGGGTCAGTACCGATCTTTTCCTCTTCGGAATCGGTCAGGCCATCGCCATCGGTATCCGGATCCTTGACGGTCACCTTGGAGGTGTCGAGGACCTTGTCGCCATCCTTAATGGTCACGGTGATCTCGGACTTGTCCTTGGCGCCCGCGGGCACCTTGACCACAACATTGCCATCCGCACCGATCGTGCAGGTAGCACCGCCGGTCGCTTCACAGGTGGCCGAAGCCGGGATCGGGCCATTGGCCGGATCCTTCGTGAGTGTCACGTCCGCACCGGGCTTACCCTCGCCGTCGTTCCACGCCGGGCAACCATTATTGGAAGCCGGGCCGGCGATGGTGGGGCACTGATCCTGAGCATCGGGCACGCCGTCGTTATCGCCGTCCGGGTTCGGAACCGGAGCGGGCGCCGTGACGGTCACCTTGGACTTGTCGAGGACCTTGTCACCATCCTTGATGGTCACCGCAATCTCAGTACCGGGGGTTGCACCCTCCGGAACCTTGACGACGACGTTGCCATCCTGGCCAATGGTGCACGTGGCACCACCGGTTGCTTCGCAGGTGGCCGAAGCCGGGATCGGGCCATTGGCCGGGTCCTTCGTGAGCGTCACATCGGTGCCGGGCTTACCTTCGCCGTCGTTCCACGCCGGGCAACCATTATTGGAAGCCGGCCCTGCGATGGTCGGGCACTGATCGGCATCTCCGGAGACCCCGTCCTGATCGGGATCAGGATCAGCAATAGTCACGGTCGCCGTATCCAGATCCTTACCGTTCGGGTCCTTGACCTTGACGACGATCTGGTCCTTATCCTTCGCATTCGCGTTCGGAGTGACCGTGATCGAGCCATCCTGGTTGAGCTTGGCGGTACCCGGACCGGTCACCTCAACGGTGGAACCAGCCGGAACCGGGCCACCCGCGTTAGGCAGCTGCGCCGGCTCGCTCGGCTTGGTGGTTGTGTCATTCCAGGCCGGGTTATTCGGAGCAAGCACGGTCACCTTGGAGGTGTCCAGGTCCTTGCCGTCGTTCTTGATGGTCACCGGGATCTCGGTACCGGGGGTCGCGCCTTCCGGAACCTTCACGGTGATATTGCCGTCCTGGCCGATGGTGCAGGTGGCACCATTACCCGCCACGCAGGTCGCGGTGTTCGGGATATCGCCGTTAGCGGGATCCTTCGCGAGCGTCACGTCCGCGCCGGGCTTACCTTCGCCATCGCTCCAGGCCGGGCACCCGTTATTGCTGGCCGGGCCGGCGATGGTGGGGCACTTATCTGCGTCGTCGTTCACACCGTCATTATCGGTATCGGGGTTCGGAACCGGATCCGGGGCCGTAACCGTCACCTTGGGTGTGTGGAGGGTCTTGCCCTCGTTCTTGATGGTCACCGGAATTTCGGTGCCGGGGGCGGTGCCTTCCGGAACCTTGACGACGACGTTGCCATCGGTGCCGATGGTGCACGTGGCACCATTGCCGGCCTCGCAGGTCGCAGTGCTCGGGATCGGGCCGTTCTTCGGGTCCTTCGTGAGCGTCACGTCCGTGCCGGGTTTGCCCTCGCCGTTGTTCCACGCCGGGCAACCATTATTGGAAGCCGGACCGGCGATGGTGGGGCACTGGTCTGCGTCGTCGTTCACGCCGTCGCGGTCAGTATCGACCGGGGCCGGGGTGGTGACGGTTACCGGAACCTTGACGGTATCGGTGCTGCCATCCGGGTAGGTGACAACAACGGGAACCTCGTAGGGGCCAGCGGCGGTGCCCGCGGCCGGGGTCACCGTAATGGCGCCGGTTTCGGGGTTAACCGTGGCGGTAATCGGGGAGTTCTCGCCGAGCTTGAAGGTGGTCTTCTTGCCCTTTTCGGTCGGAGCCGGGTCAGTTTCAACCTTCTTGGTAGCGAGCTTATCGAAGGTGGGGGCCGGGACCTCAATGGTCTGCCCCGCCTCTACCGTATTGTCCTGCTTGTAATTCGGATCGTAGGTATCGGTGAGCTGCGCGAGCACCTTGACCGGAACCCAGGTCTTGAGCTTGAGCTTGTTCTTGGCGTTGAGCGGATCGGTCACGGTGGCAACCACCGGGATGCGGTAGTCACAGGGAGCCACGTCCGCGCCGGGCTTGACGGTCACCACGCCGGTGGCCGGATCAACAGTAGCCCAGGCCTTCGCGCCTTCACCCAGCTCGTAGGTAGCATCGGCGGGCAGCTGGTACTTGTTATTACCGGCCTGCGTGAAGCCCTTGGCTTCGCGGGTTGCGTAAGGAGCCTTGCTCTTCTCGGTTTGGGTCTTCTTCACCTGGACGGCGTCGTACTTGACGGGAATCGCACGCACGATGAAGGAATCGGAAGAAACAGCGTTTTCGGCGGCATACAGAGTTGCCGTGTAGATTTCGCCGTCCTTCGCGTTATCCGGAACCTTGAAGTATGCCTTGCTGGCGTCGCTCAGCTTCTTCAGGCCGCCGTTGGTCTGCACAACCTTGCCCTTGGAATCGGTCCACTCGATGCGGTTGGGCAACGGGGAGAGATCCTTACCGGTCAGCTTGACTTCAGCGGTCTGCCCGGGGAGGGCGTAGTTTTCCTGCGCGTCGAAGTTCGTGATATCCAGTTCCACCTGCACGCTGAGCACCAGCGCCAGATTGACGTTGTACCAGTTATTGGTAATCAGATTGACAGCCGCGGAGGTTTGCGGAGTCCACGAAGCATTCGAGTTGAACATGTTGAAGGTCTGGCGCATGAAGGACGAGTAGTTCGGGACTACTCGCCCGTTCGGGTCCAGGACGTACATGTAAATACGGTCCACGTCCGCGCCGGCATTCTTCGGCAGGCGGATGGTGTACATGCCCTTTTCGTTCGTGGTGGCCGTGTAGGTACCCTCGATGTAATCGGGGTGCTCGGTGAGCATGTCACGGACCTTGACCTCGCGGTCATTCACGGACGGGGTGGCATTACGCAGTTCCTGGAGCGCAGCCTTGCCCGCGGGGGTCAGCTGCGAAAGCACCACGGTGTAGCCGGAGGCCACCACGTCACCCGAGGTATTGAAGTTCGGGCCGGTGGCGGAGTTGGCAAGATCGCCAGCACCGGATTCGAACCACACCTTGCCGGAAACGGAGTCCCGGGTGGAGAGGGTCACGGCCGGGTCGGTCAGGGGACCCTTGTCATCATTGACCCATTCGTTCTTGGGGCGGGTGAGGTAATCATTCGGATCGGTGTACATGAACACCGCGGTCCGCTGCATATTCGTGCCGATAAGCGGGAACTGGCCCAGGTTATTGGCTGTCACGCTATTAACGAAGGCACCCGGGAAGAAGCCGCCGGCCTGGCGCACCATGGTGACGGGGTTACCGGCCGGGTTGGTGAAATCATTGATCCACAGGCGGTAGTACTGGCCAGCAACGGCCTTGTAGAGGTGCTGCTTGCCGGTGTTATCCACCCAGGGCACGCGCAGATCAAAAGCGTAGGCGCCGGGGCCGATCTGGCTTCCGTCGCTCTCGTCAATCGTCTTGACGGTGGTGGAGTAAATCGGGAGGCCGCGCCGTCGGTATCACGCCACTGGAGGTACACCTTGGTTCCGTCCGGAACCGGGGTTGCACCATTGGAGGTGGTTGCCGGCGTGCCAACGCCGCCGAAGAACGCACGCCCCGAGAGCGTGTTCTTGGCGTTACTGGCATCGGTGGTGCTCTTAATCCAGCCGGTCTTGAAAGCATCGGCTTCGATAATGGCATCTTGCTTGAAAGGAATATCCGGTCGGTTAGCGCCAGCTTGGTTCGCGCCTGCTTCGACAGCGGTGTCACCGACATACGTCGGACACTGCGCCGTGGGAGCAGTCGGCGCCGCACCGGAATTACCTTGCGGTGCAGCGTAGGCGATTCCCGAAGCAAACGTCGTCATGAGCGCCGCGGCGGTGAGACCGGCCCACACTTTCGTGCGACGACGATGCCCACCCTTGCGGGACACAGACGCGGAGACTCCGGGCGCCGACTGAGTCGACTCCGTGTGTTGGGACATTATTTCTCCATTAGTAGGTTTATGGATCGTTAGGGTGAAGCATGAGGAGAGCGTAAATTGTGGGAGGGTAGCGCTGGAGTGCACCCCCCCCCCGCAATTCAACCGACCCTGTCAGCTAAATCGCCTAAACAATTCATGAGCCTAGCACAAAGAGCCGTATCCAATTATTCAGTACAAAAGGTTATATAAACCGCGTAGCAACACGGCTCCTCTCGCGGAGATAACTAACTTTTTATCAGGCTGTTTCAGAATTATTTACTAAGTATTAACCCGCGGCGCCGCGCGGTTTTGAGATGGGCGCTTCGTTGCGCTCGGGCCTGCCCGGGCGCTTTTCCAGCGGCCCTGCCGCGCACCCGCACCGTCACACTACCGCCCGCAAGCGCGTGAATAATAATACTTTTCCGTAGCGGCGCAGGCCTTCGCTCACCACCCACACCGCCCAGGCGGTACTAAAGTCCCGTGCCGGCGCGGCGAAAGAGCAGGCACACACGCGGTACATTCCCCGATCCGCACCACGCCCCGCCGCGTGAATACTTATGTGCCGCCGCGGTCCCTACCTGGGGCATCGCTCCGGGAAATGTACCCAATCTCTCGTTTTTCGGGGCGGCCACCCGCACGCATCACCCGCGCAGGTGGCCGCCCCGATCGTCGCACCAAAGTTCAGGACCTTTGGGCTACTCGCCTGTGGATTACTTACCTTGAGCTATTCACCTTCGGCTACTCAGCTTCTGATACTCACCTTCGGGCTACTTTAGAAATCCCAATCGTCGTCGGTGGTATCTTCCGATTCCCCAATAATGTAGGAGGAGCCCGAACCGGAGAAGAAATCGTGGTTTTCATCGGCGGCCGGGGAGAGCGCGGTGAGGATCTCCGGGCTCACCCGCGTTTCTTCGCCGCTGAAGCGCGCCTGGTAGCCAAGGTTCATAAGTGCCTTATTGGCGTTGTAGCGGACGAAAATTGCGACGTCGTCCATCAATCCCACGGGCTCGTAAAGTTCACCGGAGTACTCGAGTTCCATCTGGTAGAGCTTTTCGAGCAACCCGTATGTGAATTCTTCCATTTCTGCGCGCCGCGCTTCGCTGCATTCTTCCAGGCCGCGCTGGTACTTGTACCCGGAGTAATACCCGTGCACCGCCTTATCGCGCAGGATGAGGCGAATAAGATCCGCGGTATTCATGAGCTTGCCGCGGCAGGACAGGTAGAGGGGCAGGAAGAACCCGGCGTAGAGCAGCAGCGAGGACAGCAGCGTGGAGGAAACCTTGCGCTTGAGGGGGTCCTCGCCCACGTAGTGTTCCAGCACCGCCTTGGCTCGCTGCTGGAGCAGCGGATTATCCACCGCCCAGGTATAGGCTTCCTCAATCTGGGCGCTCGAGGCCAGGGTGGAGAAAATCGAGGAATACGAGCGCGCGTGTACTGCCTGCATGAAAGCGATATTGGCGTAGACGGCCTGCTCGTGTTCGGTGTGCGCGTCCTGAATCTGGCTAATTTCACCGATGCTGGCCTGCACGGTATCGAGCAGGGTCAGGCCGGTGAAGACCCGCATCACGAGGGTCTGCTCCACCTCGCTCATGCGCTGCCAGGAGGGCAGGTCATTGGAGAGCGGCACCTTTTCCGGCAGCCAGAAATTCGCGGTGAGCCGGCGCCACACCTCCAAATCCTTCTCCTCCGGGACGTAATTCCAGTTGATCGGCCGGAAGGGCCCCTCGGGATGCTGGATGTACTGCGGCGGCATAAAGGAACGCAGGGTGTAATGCCGTCCATCAGGTGCGCTCATGACTTCTCCAATTTTCATCAAAACACTAGATATTGTGGTCACTTCAATTTAGACCACTAGATATAGTGTCGCATTGCGGACACCTAGGACTTAAGGCTCGCCGCAGTGGTGTATGTCATAACGACGACGCCGCTCCTTTCCCGCGAGCGCCCGAGCCACGAAAAAGCACCCCCGGGCCGGCTAGAAACCAACTCGGGGGTGCGCTACGCGATAAGCGAGATTTACTTCTTCTCGACCAGGGCCACGAAGCGGTCAATATAGCCGCGCACGAAGTCCGCGGTATCGGCCTTCAGCTTGCCAGATTCATCGAAGAGCTCCGGGGAGCGGCCCAGGAATACTTCGGGCTGCCCAGGCATGGGCATATCGAAGTAGGAAAGCGCCAGGCGCAGGTTCTTCTGCGAGCTGTAGCCACCCATGCGCCCCACCGAGTGGCTGATAATACCGGCCGGCTTGTTCTTCCAAGCCACATCACTATTGGGCTTGGAGCCGATATCCACGGCGTTCTTCAGGCAGGCCGGCACGGTGCGGTTATTTTCCGGCGTAACGAAGAGGATGCCATCGCTGGCCTTAATGGTTTCCCGGAAGCTGGTGTAGCTTTCCGGCAGGGGTACGTCCGTCACAGCCGCGTCGTCGTAATCGAAGTTGTAGAGCGGCAGGTGACCGATCTCCACAATCTCCACCTGGTACCCTTCGGGGAAATAGCCGGCCACTTCGCTCGCGATTTTGCGCGCGTAGGAACCGCGCCGCAAACTACCCACCAGAATTGAAATCTTCATAAGTATCCCGCGCTTTTCACTCGTATTTGATTGGGTGTGCCGCGCCCGGCCGCCGCCACAGGCGCCGAAGCGGACGCTGCCACCATCATAGGCTAGGCCCGCTTGCGGGTGTACAGCACCACTCCACCCACGCAGAGGAGGGCCAGGGTGACCGAGAGCGGGTCGATCACCTCGGAGCCGGAATGGGCGAGGTTATTGCCGAGCTTCTTGCCTTCGCGTTCCAGCTGGGCGATTTGTTCGGCGGAAAGTTCGCAGGACTGGCCATCCGCGGTGCGGCCTTCCCACACCGTTTCGGTGCCGCCGCCGCTCGAACCGAACCACTGCTGGCCCACCAGCTGCCCGAAGGTGCCCGATTCGAATACGGCCATCTTGCCGGGGCCGGACACGCTCGTGACGCTCAGCGTGAGTTCACCGGTGGTCGCTTCGCGGAAGCTGGGATGCTGGGTATTCGCGCCCAGCCACGGCACTCCGGAAACCTGGCTGGAGGAAATCATGTAGATGCGCTCGCCGGCGCTCGCCACGAAATCAATGCCTGCCGGTGCGGTGGTGGCCGCGGCCTCCCCCAGCC
Organism: Actinotignum inguinis; assembly: GCF_051265835.1. Lineage (NCBI taxonomy): Bacteria > Bacillati > Actinomycetota > Actinomycetes > Actinomycetales > Actinomycetaceae > Actinotignum > Actinotignum inguinis. The sequence goes on from NZ_JBOZDP010000001.1 coordinate 276,010, forward strand.
CGAAGCTCAGGGAAGCTGGGTCGAGCCACTGCCCGGAATTATCGTCCTTGACGGCGGCGCGCAGCTGCCCGCCGTCCACCACCGCGCCCAGGTCGTAATGGCCACTATTGGCGGTGCCACTTCCCCCGACGTTGAAGGTGAGGGTGGTGGTGCTGGACAGGCGGGTGCCGTCCGTTGCGGTGGCGTTGAGGGCCAGGCCCACCGTATAAGTGCCCGGCTGGGTGAAGACCCAATTGGGGTGCACGTGGGTATTGGCCGGGATTGTATGCGAGCCGCTGGCGCCGCCGCTCGCGGCACGCTCCACCGGGGTGGGGATGCACACCGGCGCGGCGGGCGCTTGGGGTGCTTGGCCGGCCGGAGCCTGGGGCGCTTGACCTGCGGGAGCCTGCGGAGCTTGCCCCGCGGGGGACTGGGGCGCTTGACCCGAGGGGGTCTGGCCCGAAGGTGCCTGCGTAGCGCCGCCGTTCGGTGCCGGGGTGCCGGGCGCGCCGTTAGCCCCGCCATTCGCACCGCTTCCCCCATTGCCAGCTCCCGGGGTGGTTCCGCTACCCGGAGTGGAAGAATTGCCCGGCGCGCCAGCGGCGTCGTCGTACCCACTACCGGAACCGCTACCGGAGCCACTATCGGAACCGCTACCGGAACCACTACCGGAGCCACCGTTATCGCGACCGTTATCGCGACCTTGAGCGGCCGCAATCGCCGCGTCGCCCACCGCCCAGGTATAGGTGCGGGCGGGCGCGGTGAGGGTGCCGCCGGGGGTATCCACTTCGGCGCGGACCGTCATGCGGTAGGTGCCGGGCGCGGAGAAGAGCCAATTGGCGTGCTGGTGCGCGGGTTCGGGCTGGGCGATCACGCTGCCCGGTGCCATCTGGAAGCTCGGGGTGCCGGCGGCGTCGCGCAGAATCGGGTTGAGGGTGGCGAAATTCGTTTCCCACAAGAAGACCTTGCCGGGGCCTTCGAGTTGCTCCACCACGAAACGCGCCGCGGTGCCACCAAGCTGGCGTGCCGCACCGGAATCCCAGCCGGGCCATACAATTCCGGGCTGCTGCACCTGGTCGAGCAAAAAGCCGGGTGTACCCAGCTGCGGAACCTCGGCCGATTTGGTAGTGAACGTCCGCTCCACTACCCCGATCACGGTTTCTTCAGGGGCGCGTTCCACCCCGGTGCCGGTGGCGTCTTCCTTGAGATTGAGGGAGATGGTGCCATCCGCCCCGGCGGCAATATTGAAGAGGTCCATATGCCCGGAGGTGAGAACGGTGGGCTGCCCGGCCCCCGCGCCCGCGGGCGCTGCCGGCACCGGTGCAGCCTGGGCGGCAGGAAGGAATGCTCCCCACCCGGCCAGGAGCGCCGCCATGGCGCCCGCTAGCCCCGCCGCAGCACGCCGTGTGAGTGCTGTCATGACTTTCCTTTCCTTGCGGTACTTGCGCCACCTAGCCTATTTGATAACAATAATGATTATCAATAAGGGGTGATGCGGTTGTCTCTCACCCGGACTGCCGCACACCGAAACGGAAAGAGACAGAATGGCACGACGCCTCCTCGCGGCCCTGGCCGCCGCCGCACTCACCGCCGGGATAGCTCCGGCCGCCGCGGCCGCCCCGGATGACGGAAAGATTGTCACAACGACGGCGCACGTTGATGCCCCCAAAGTTTTTTGGGAAAACGGTACGTTCGTGCTGAAAAACGAAGCCTATGACGAGCTATATCCGCTGGAGAAGACCGTCAATTGGGTGGGGCGCGGCTACGCGCGCTCCGGCTCGAATCAGGGCGGGCAGCAGTACATTTTCCTGCCCCCGGATAACGAGGCTTACGGGCATCTGCGCAAGGTGGCCGAGCGCTGGTATTCCGCGCCGGGCATGCCCAGCGGCCCCTTCCCCATCTGGGCCGGTTTCGGTGCGGATGCTGCCATTCCGGTGGAGCAATTCCGCAACGGCACCTTCGCCCTGGAGCTGACCAAATTCGACGGCCCGGGGCGCATGGAAGCCTTCATGACCAATATGGACCTCTACCTCCCGCTGTTCTCCAGCCACGAGACGGGGCGGCGGGTCTCCTACCTGGTGCCCGGCAGCCACACCCATAACGAGACCGCTTTTACCAAGCCGGGGCGCTACACCCTGACCTATCGCGCCATCGCGCGCGGGGTGGACGGCAAGATTATCGCCTCGCAGGAGATTCCGTTTGTGTGGCAGGTGGGTGGTACCCGCCCGGCCAAGGAGGCGGGCCCCGATCTGGCTACCGCGTTCAACGCCGCCCCCACCGGGGATACCTCCGGTTACCGTTTCTCCCTCGCCCCGTATGCGGGCCGCGAGCATGATGCGGATGACCAGCTCACCGAGCTGCGTTTCGATGCCGGTTCGGAAACGGTGGCGGGGAAGGTGCAGTTCTTCCTGGATGGTTACTTCCTGGCCGAGGTTCCGGTAGAGAAGGGGAAGGCGCGCTGGGCGGAGATGATCGGCTCGGGCGCCTCGAATTTCCAGGCGGTTTTCGTGCCCGCCGCCCCGGGAACGCAGGGCGCGGCCGGCGCGCCCAAGGCCGACGGCGCAGCCAATTCGGCTCAAGGCGCTCAAGCCACCACCGGGACCCGCTGGGTTTCCGCTCCGGTCTCCTACACCTTCGGGGCGGCCGAGGCCGGCACTTCGGAGAGCACCGCGCAGCTGCCCGAGCCCCACTCGCAAGACCCGGCGCCGGCCATGGAGGGCGGGGAATATACGCCGTCGTCCTTCGATTACACGGTACGCACGGAAAAGACGGCCACCGGAAACGTGACCACCTCGGTTGCTTTCGCGGATCCGAAGGTGCGCGCGTACGTGCACGGCGGCTACTACGCGAAAGCGGAGGATAAGTACCCGGATTGCGAAGTGAATATGGTGACGGATTCGCGCGGCGTGGCCACCGTGACCCAGGGCGATTCCTGGTGCGAGGGCTACCATCTCAAGCTCAGCATCGACCCGCATCCGGAAGTGAATATGAGCGCGGCGGCGGACGTGCGTTTCGGCACCATGGATTTGAGCGCCCCGCAGAGCTATTCCGGGCGGCTCGCCGCTGCTCCCGCGATTGGTACCGGCACCCAGCCGGCCCCCGGGCCGAATCCCGCGCCGAATCCGGGTCCGCAACCGGAGCCCGGGCCGAACCCCGGCCCCAATCCTGCGCCGAACCCGAACCCGGGACCGAATCCGGGGCCTAATCCGCCCGCGCCGGCGCCCACGCCTTCTGTGTCGCCTAGCGCTCCCGCACCAGCTCCCGCACCGCAGCCTGCCCCGTCGCGCACCATTTTGCGGCGCGGCCACGTGGACCTACAGGCGGTGCCGGGTGAGGGTGGCCCGGGCGTCACCCTCAAGGACGACACCCTCGAGCACGCCACTACCTCGGCGCAGCGCGATGTGAGCACGGTGGCGCTGGCGGTGCCCGATTCGGCGAAGTCCCCGCGGGCGAAGGGCGCGGCTTTTGATTTCCTCGGCGCGGAGGGCGAGCGGATCTACCAGCTGCCCCAGAACTGGGATCGTTCGCATATTTGGCCCGGGTGGTCCACAGAGAGCTACCGCAAGCCCACGCGTTTCCACGTGGAGCCGGAGTCGATTCCGGCGGGCGCGCAGTATCACGCCTACGCGCTGAGCGGTTTCGGGAACGTGGATCGGCTCTTCGACTCCTCGCGCACCGCCCTTGACCTGCCCGATCCCACGCACCAGCACGCCGGTTGGGCCTTCACGCAGCCAGGCGTGTACGTGTTGCGGGTGTGGTACGACGACGCCGCAGCCGCGCCGGAAGCTTCCGGCGCGGGCGGGGCCAACCGGGCGGGCCGCCTAGTCTTCTTAGTTGGGGATGAGACGATCGCCGGTTACGAGCAGGGCACCGTGAGTATCCCCGGCGATCCCACCGCTCCCGAACCGGGCGGTGCGGATCATCCCTCCGCAGATCCAAATCCGGGCGGGAATCCCGGTGGCACGCCGAATCCGGGCGGCAACCCCGGAGGTAACCCTGGTGGCAACCCGGGCGGCACCGTTAATCCGGGTGGTGCGCCCACGCCGGGCGGCACTCCCACACCGCAGCCGTCAGCCGCACCCGGAACCCCGGGGGGCATTAGCACACCGAAACCAAATCCGCAGCCGGGTATACCCGGCATGGGAAATAATCCCGGGAATAAGCCGCTAACTCCGGCCGGGCCGCCCGCGCCCGCTCCGCTTCCGGAGAATCCCGGGGCGAAGGTGCTGCCGCCGAGCGGCAACGCACCGCTCGGCCCCGGTGGTGGCGCTACCCTCACGGGTAACCGGGTGGTTGGCGCACCGCAGGCCGGTGGCGGCGGGGCACCGCGCCCCATCTCCCCCGCTCCGGCGAAGGCCGGTGGGCCGGCAGCCGGGAAAGCGACTGCCCCCTCCGCTACGCCGTCGGCGAGTGCCACGCCCGGTGCGGGCACGCCCTCCGGTTCCGCTTTCGTTGGAATGCCCAACGGCGCGGCAGGCCAGGGTAACCAGGCGACTGCCGGCGCAAATGCCGACGCTTCGGCAAGCGGCTGGGATCGGAGCATTAAGCTGAGCACCCTGGCGAAGATCATGGGCGTCATCGCTTTGTGTGCCCTGTGCCTGGGCGGCGGCGTCGCCCTGGAACGCCACCGACGCAAGTAACGCACCTATGAACGGACCGGGCCACTAAGGCTCGCCCCTACACCCCGGCGCACCCGAGACCGGATGCGCCGGGGTGTAGTCTGTTTTTGGCTGAGCAAAGGCGTCGGCCATACGTGAAGGAGATGATCTCAGGTGAATGAGAAGATTACCCAAACCGCGGGCCGTGACCAGCTGGGAGATTTCCCCGAGAGTTGATTCTCCCACCTCGCCGTGGAAGTTCCCGGAACGGATACCTCCAACGAATGGCTCGAGCCGGTGAGCAATGCAGAATATGCGCGGCTAACATGGCACAACTAGCTCGCCCCTAGAACAGAATCGGCACGCGGATTTAGAGCAGACTTGTTATGTCCATATACTTCTTTGACAAGGAGTCCAGTATCTTTTTGGACACGGAGTCTCGCTTTTTTACAGCAAGCCCATGACGTTCATTGACAATTTCTAGCCGGTCCCGTCTACCTGAATCGGCCCACGCTGTCCGGGGCGTAAGCACAACGGCCACCACCGTTCCCAAGTCCACGTAGCGGCGTTTGACGGAACGTATCGGCGGGGGAATGCGTTGACTAGATCTTTGCTCGGCTGGCACACTCGCCTGCAGAGCCGGAAGGCTATGCGACGTTCCTTGCGCTCTTCGTGCAGATCTAACGTGCGCTTCACGGCTTTGCCCCTGCGTCTCAGCACGGGCAGCTGTGTCCAAAAAGCGGGCAGACATGTTGCCAAAGAAGTGACTGGACTCCTCGTCCAAAAAGTCAACGGACTCCCTGTCCAAAAAGCTTCGAGACATCACAGATTTAGAGCAGACTCCCGTTCGTTCTAAACAAATCACATAGTGAATTTCTCTTCAGAACGACTTATTTCAAATAACAAATACACCTAAGCACTTGCATGTAACCCACATCACGCTATATTCTTAAATTGTGAACCGATAGTTCACGTCATTCAAAGGAGAATATAATGAAAAAGATACTAGGCACTACTGCCGTAGCCCTACTTGCAGCTCTACCAACAGCTGCCTACGCGTCAATGTCTGCCGGCCAATTTGGAGGATCGACTAACGGCGTCATTTTCCAAGTTAATACTTCGAATCCCGGTGGTTTCTGGGCTAATTCTGTCGCAACAGGAGGAGCAACCGTAAGCGGGAACTACCGGACCCACGCCCGGTGTACTGCACAACCGACACGACAGGGAGACTACGCCTATATCGAGAGAGGGGCAAAGGTATCCCAGGTTTCTCGGGGGGCCTGTTTCTGGGGTATCTCTTCTGGCACGATCCAACAACAAGGTTAAAATCTATGCTTACCACTTGGAAGCTAACCCAGGGCTACTCCGCGTCAAATCCCGTCTTTAGCGGACTTGACGCGGAGTTCCCCTCCGGGGTCACCGCTTTACTGGGGCCAAACGGTGCCGGTAAAACCACCCTGCTACGTACCCTGGCCGGCCAATTACGCCCGCGTGACGGCAGCGTTTACATTTCCGAAAAACCACTCCACAAACTCAGCTGGCGCGAATTGGGGCAAAGCATCGGCTACCTGCCGCAGAAAATCACATTTGATCCCAGGCTCACTGCTGCAGAATTCGCTTCATATATCGGCTGGGTGCGCGGCGTGGCGCGCTCAAATATTGATACCTCGGTGCGCACGAACCTCCACGATTTCGATATTGACGACCTCACCAATAAGAAAATGGGGAGCCTATCTGGTGGGCAATTGCAACGAGCCGGATTAGCAGCTGCCAAAGTGGGCGACCCACAGATATTACTTCTTGACGAGCCAACGGCCGGCTTGGATCCGGTGCAGCGCGTGAAATTCCGGAAACTCCTCGGCGCGCACCTGGCGGATACCGTTATCATCTCCACCCACCTCATTGAGGACATTGTTCATGTAACTGAAACTGTTCTAGTCTTCGACCAGGGCACTATCCGTTTTTCGGGAACGGTGGCGGAGCTGGAAAGCCTTGGCAGTGGCACCGGCATTGATACGCGAGATATGAGCCTGGCGGAGGCGGGCTTTATGGCGGTATTGGCCGGAGAAACTCCGCGGGGGAGCACGTCATGATTTTCTGGCCCTACCTCAAACGTCACCCACATTTCATCAGCGCACTCCTCACCCTGATAGTCGGAACGATAGCGTTATGGCTCCTACGTGATTCTTGGGTGGGCTATACAAGCGCCACGGCGAATTACGCTCTCTGCGGTTTTATTTTCGGAATGCCGCTGGTTTCTGCGGTGCAGGCAATTCACTCCGAACGAATCCGTGCGGTAGATCTTCCCACGTGGGTGCCTTATTCCCCGCCTCGCGTGCTCATGCAAAATGCCAGCGCGCTTATGTCGGGACTCATCACCGTCCTCTTCACGGGAGCTGTGCTCAGTGGTGCCGCCTTAGGAATAACTGCCATGGCACGCGAGGAGCTCGCGCCGGTCAATATTCATCCGATCATCGGGTACCTATGCCTCGGATTCCTGGGCGTACTTATTGGCCATATGATCGGGCGAATAGATGCATCTAGCGCCGTACTTGCAGTGGGAAGCTTCGGAGCAATGCTAGGCATTGCCATGTTTACTACTCAATACACTGTGCTGGAGCCCTATATGGAGGTATCGCTCCCCCAGCTCTACACCCTTATTGCAGTGACAGCGCTGGCCTTCATCCCCGCACTTTTCCTTCCCTGGCGTTCCGGCTGGCATAAAAAACAAAGCGTGGGAGGCTTGATATTTGCCTTTATTGCTGTTGCTGCCCTCATCGCTACCAGCACGCTCTTCCCGGAGCCGAGCCAACGTCGGGGCGGCGGCCAGGTATGCACCACGTCCCAACCTTTCCTGTGCGTATGGAAAGAACACGAGCCCGCTTTGAAGACATTCACGAATATCCGCGACCGTATCCTGCCACTTATCCCCGAAGGAATGCCAGTTGCGGATACCTTTGAAGAATTTGCGCTCAACGGCAATCACTACGGCGGGCGAACCTTAAACTTTGCGAGCGCGGATATGGATGACGAAAGCATGCTCGTCACTGCGCTGGTATACCCCCTCACGAATCGGAGTTATGAAGGAGGATCAAACAGTGATGCCGGGAATGCCGCACGTAATGATCTTGACCTATGGCTCATGATGCGAGGTGCCCCGAGTAAAACCGATGGTTCTTTTATTGCCGACGGTCATGATTCCGCGACAGTGGAACGCGTGCGAGCAATCACTGCGCTACCGGAAGCGGAACAGCGCGCCTGGGCTCAGGCGACGTATGCAGCATCTGTTGCCGATTTAGAGAGGTAGCACGATGACCGCACATCCGTGGCTCATCTACCTTCGCGCTCACCGAGCTTTGAAGGCGCTCGGTATCGCCCTTGCCGCCCTCATCGCTATCTATTTACTCGGGGAAGACCACACCTTCCATTCGTGGGTCTCAGGTGGGACCACGCCGCTTGGCCGCATGCTCACCTTCTGCATACCTTTGGCTCTCCTCAGTGTTATGGCCCCGCGTGAAGAGAAGGACTACTACGGTAAAGCTCCGGCGGGTATGTTGCTGACGGTAGGGTGCGGAATCGCCAGCGCTACTGCGGCATTAACCGGAGTTTTCGTGCTACTCACCCACGACTCGACCGGGCTCAGCCTGCTCCGGCTTCACGTTGCGTGGCTAGCACTTGGAATCGTGAGTGCCTACTTCTTCGGCGCACGCCTCATGTGGGCACTTCCCCTGGTGCTGGTGTTCCTGAGCGCAGCTTTTGCGCCTGATCGTGAGAGCACCTGGAATCTGGTGCAATCGCGGAGCAATAGCCCCTCGCTGTGGCTTATCACTGCCGGCATGTGTGTAGCGGCAGGATTATGCTCGGCACTGTACTGCCAAGGCATCCGGCCGCGGTACCTCAAGCGGTAGGTTGCTGCCGGATCGTTTCGAAAGCACATCAGCTTTAACGAGGTGTGGGTGCGTACCGCAGAAACCTGCGATACGCACCCACGACCATGTAGCTATCCCGCGCTGCCTGCGCACCCGCTCCGCGAGCGCGCCGCGCGAAGAACTACGCCTTCTGCTTCTCCACCAGGGCCTGCAAAGCCTTGGTGTCCAAGCCGGAGAGTTCGTCCACGAGCAGCTGGCGCTCCAGGCGCTGGAGATCGCGCAGCGGCAGCTCGGACAGGCGCGCGATAATCTCCTGGCGCTCGTCGTCCGGGGCGAGCTGCGGGGCCGGAGCCGCGCTGGGAGCCGAAGCACCCGCGGTGGCAGAGCCCCCGCCCTTGGGTACCGTCGTCGTAATAGAAACAATGGCGAGCAGCAAGAACACCAAAGAAACACCCAAGGCGACCATCGCGGCCAGGCGAATCGAGGAGTTATCCGTGCGCCCGGACATTGCGATCACGTCCGGCACCGGGGCGCCCTGCAGCCCGTAGAAGACCGCCAGCGAAATCGCGGTACCGATCGCCCCGCCCAGCGAGGAGGCCATCTTGTAGATACCCGAACCGGAACCGGCCTGGGAAGCCGGCAGGTTCGAGAGCGCCGCGTCCGTGGACGGGGTGGCGTAGAAGGCCAAGCCCAGACCGAAGAGGCAGTAGGCGATCACCGCCATGAGCACGTACTGGCCGATAAGCAGGTGCGTGGTCATGAGCAGCCCGCAGGCCACGATGGTGATGAGGCAGCCCCAAATCATCGGCTTGCGCGGCCCGAAACGCTGGAGGAGTTTCTCGCCGATGCGGATGAAGGCGATAATGCACACACCGTAGCCCAGCGAAAGCAGGCCCGCATCGAACGCGGTGTAGAGCGAACCGTCCGCCTTGTGCCCGGCCAGCTGGATGACCTGCTGGCTAATAATGAGCATGCCGATGGTGCCGTTCACCAGGAAGTTGGAGATCGTGGCACCCGTGAAGGTGGTGTTCTTGAAAAGCGCGAAATCAATGAAGGGGTTCGCCTGCTTGCGTTCCCACCCGAAGAAGAGCGCGTAGGACACCACCGCGAGCGCGGTGAGCAGGAGCGTTGCCGCGCTGCCCCAGCCGAGTTTCGAGCCGTAGAGCAGCACGATCATAAGCCCGAGGGTGCCGGCGATGAAGAGCACCAGGCCGATGGCGTCGAAGCTCTTGCGCGGGCCGGTGCTTTCCACCCGGTTTTCCGGGGTGCCCAGGATCATGAGGAAGGCGAGCACGGAAATAATAATCGAGGCGATGAAGATTCCGCGCCAGCCCACGAATTGCACCACGGTGCCGCCGAAGATCGCGGCCAGGCCGGAGCCACCCCAGGAACCAATCGACCACATGGACACCGCGCGCTGGCGGGCCGGGCCATCCCAGTAGGCCTTCACGAGGGCCATCGAGGCCGGCATAATGCAGGCCGCACCCAGGCCCTGGATCGCGCGCCCGGTCAGCAGCAGCGGCAGCGCCACGCCCCCGGCCGCGAAAATGAGCAGCAGCGAACCGGCCGCGTTGAGCACAATCCCGAGGAGGGTAATACGTACGCGCCCGATCTTATCGGCCAGGCCGCCCATGAGCACCATGAAGAGGCCGGAGAACAGGCCGGTGATAGAAACCGCGAGGTTCATCCCGGCCGCGTCCACGTTACCGAGGTCCTCCATAATATTGGGTGCCACGGTGGCGGCAGTTCCGGCGAATAGCCAGAAGGTCACCACCGCGAGGACGATGCCCCACAGCAGTTTTTCGGTGCCGCGGTAGCCAGTTTCTTGCGGCGGGTTACCGGCCGGCGCCGTGCCAGCCTGCGCCGTACCAGCCGGCGCCTTTGCGCCATTGGTGGTAGCCATAGTTTTATCCTTTGTCATCGTGGAAATGTGGTCCCGCTAGTCCCGCGCCAGCCAGGCGAGCGCGGCAACGGCCGCGGCTTCGGTGCCGGTGGCGAGGGTGGGTTGGAGAACCGGCCCGAAGGCGGGGTTGTGGTTGGGGTAGGTGGGCGCGCCTTCCGCGAAACCACCGAAGCCCCAGTAGGTGTAGGGAATCCCGAAGGCATCCGGGATCACGCTGAAATCTTCGGAAGCCGATACTTCGCCGCAGTCCATCACGCGCTCTTCCCCGAAGTGTGCCAGGAATGCCTGGGTGACCTTGGCGGTAGTTGCGTCGTCGTTATTAGTAAGCGGGTAGGAATCGTAGATCTCAAACTCCGGTGCCTGCGGGGCGCGAGCCGCTTCGCATTCGGCCGTGACGGTGCGCTTAATGCCATCAAGGAGCTGTTCGCGCACGTCCATGTCGTACGCGCGAATATTAATAAGCAGGGTGGCCGTGTCCGGAATAATATTTGATTTGCTTCCGGCGTGGATGGAACCCACGGTCAGCACCGCCATCTTGAAGGGATTAATTTCGCGCGCCACCACGCTCTGGAGCCGGGTCACCACGGCGGCGGCCAGCACCACCGGGTCGATGCTCAGATGCGGCATGGAGCCGTGCGAGCCCTTCCCGTGCAGCGTCACCTTAACGGAAGCGCCGGTGGAGAGAATCGCCCCGGCGTGGGTGCCGACCTGCCCGGCACGCATCGGCCCGGCCAGCACGTGCTGCCCCAGAGCCACATCCGGCGCCGGAATCTTATCGACCAGGCCGTCGGCCACCATGGAGCGCGCCCCGGCCGCGGTTTCTTCCCCGGGCTGGAACAGCGCGATATAGGTGCCGGCCCAGGCCTCGCGGTTTTCCGCGAAAATACGGGCCGCGCCCAGCGCGCAAGAAATATGGAAATCGTGGCCGCAGGCGTGCATGGCCGGGACTTCGTTGCCGTCCGCATCCGTGCGCGTCTGCGTGGATGCGTACTCGAGCCCGGTCGCTTCCTTGACCGGGAGCCCGTCAATATCGGCGCGGAACAGCACCGCGGGCCCCTCCCCGTTTTCCAGCACACCGACGACGCCGCCGCCGATCCGCTGCGTTGCGTACCCGAGGCGCGTCAGTTCCGCGTCGATAGTGTCACACGTTTCTTTTTCCTGCATAGAAAGTTCGGGATGCTGATGCAGGTGGACATAAAGCTCTTCTTGCCAGGAGGTGAAAGAATCCACCGCCTCTTTAATGTTGATCATGAATCACCTTTCCGCCAGGATAGGGCGGGACCGCCATCGTTGCGAATGCGTGGAAGTAGCGGCCGGCCCTATCTGCGCCTTGTGCCCGGCTCACGCGCCGGGTCTACTTCAGATAGTAGCCGGAAAGCGTGGCCGATGCCGCGCCGGTACGCTTAATGCATGGCTACTATTTTTGTGCGGTGCGACGACGCAGCCGCGCCCACGCTCACTTTCGATACTCAGGCCGGTGGAGCGAATGCGGCCCCCTTCGGGGAAGGCGATGTGCTCCTCGATATTTCCTGGTCTTCCCTCAATTACAAAGATGCGCTGTGCCTGAAAGGCGACCGGGGTGTGGCTAGGGTCAGCCCGCTTATTCCCGGTATTGACGCGGTGGGGACGGTGCGGGAGGCCGGCCCGGACAGCCCGGTGCGCCCGGGGCATCTGGTCAGCGTGAACGGGGCGGGCCTGGGCGAATTCCGGCACGGGGGTTACACCCCGCAGCTGCTGGTTCCGGGAGATGCCTGCGTGCCGGTGCCGGAAGTGTTGAGCGCCGCGCAGGCGGCGGCCCTGGGAACGGCCGGGTATACGGCGGCGCTGTGCGTGCTGGCGCTCAGTGATCACGCGGCGAAGGACGGCCCGGTTGTGGTAACCGGGGCGAGCGGCGGGGTGGGAAGTATCGCGCTCCATCTCCTCGCACGGCTCGGCTATGAACCGGTGGCGCTGACCGGGCGAGCGGAGCGCTTCGGGGATTTCCTGCGCGGACTCGGGGCCAGCGAGGTGCTTGAGCGCTCGGAATTCGAGGAGCCTTCCGCGCGGCCGCTGCAGAAGAGCCGCTTCGCGGGCGGGGTGGATACCGTGGGCGGGCAGGTGCTCGCGAATCTGCTGGCGCAAACCCGCTGGGGCGGGACGGTGGCCGCCTGCGGGCTGGCCGGCAGCACCGCGCTGCCCACCACGGTGCTGCCCTTTATTTTGCGGGGCGTTACCCTGGCCGGGGTGGATTCGGTGCGGGCCCCGCGCGAGCTGCGCCTGCGCGCCTGGGAGCTGCTGGCCGAGCACGTAGATACGAGCGTGCTCGATTCCCTCACCCACGTGATCGAGCTGGAGGAGGTTCCCGCAGCTGGGCGCGAGCTGCTGGCCGGCCAGCGTTACGGCCGCACGGCGGTGCGGATTAGCTAAGGGCGGCAGCGCGGACCTGCGGGGCAGCGCCGGTCAGACCGCGGCGTGCATGAGCCGAGGCCGACGGGGGCCGCGGGCCGGCGAACGGCCCGTAGCCCCCGTTTGGCGCGGCCCGCACCGGCTAAAATAGTGAAATATGATTGACCAGCGCACTGAAGGCTCAAAGGTTTCTATTATTGGCGCCGGGGCGGTGGGAACTTCCCTCGCCTACGCCATGCTCATTAAAGGCGTGGCCCGGCATGTTGTTCTTCAAGATATCAACGCACAGAAGGTGCATGCCGAAGCTCTCGATCTTATGCACGGTGGCCAGTTCATGCCGACCGCCAAAATTGAGGGCACCGATAACGTGGAGGCCACCGCGGATTCCGATGTTATCGTGATTACTGCCGGGGCGCGCCAGCGGCCGGGCCAGTCTCGCTTGGACCTTGCGGGCGCGAGTGTGGCGATGATGCGCTCCATTGTTCCCCCACTCGTTGAGCTCTCCCCCAACGCGATTTTCGTCGTCGTCGCCAATCCTGTGGACGTGGTCACCCAAGCCGTCCTCAAAATCTCCGGGCTGCCGCCCGCGCGCGTTTTCGGGACCGGAACCGTGCTGGATTCTTCGCGGCTGCGCCAGCTTATTTCGCAGAAGTTCCACGTGGCGACCTCGAATGTGCACGCCTATATGTGCGGCGAACACGGGGATTCCGAAACTCCCATGTGGTCGATGGCGTCGATTTCCACGGTGCCGATCCGCGAATGGGAGCTACGCTCCGGCCCGGTCACCGACGAACTCCTCGACGGTATCGCCGACCGCGTCATCAACGCCGCCTACGAAGTGATCGAAGGGAAAGGCTCCACAAATTACGCCATCGGGCTGGCGGCCTCCCGGATTATCCAGGCGGTGCTGCGCGACGAACACGTGGTGCTTTCCGTTTCCCGGCTCATGACCGGCTGGAACGGGATTTCCGGGGTGTGCATGTCCGTGCCCACCATCGTGGGGGCGCGCGGCGCGATCCGGCAGATCGATATGAAGCCATCGGATGCGGAACTGGAATCCCTGCGGGCCAGCGCCGCGCAGATTCGCGAAGCGCTGTCCAACCTTGAGGGTATGGGCGACGACGCCTAGGCGGCGGCAAGCATCGTGTCAGCAAGCATCGCGGACCTGAGCCGGCCGGCTGATGAGCTGGCCCCGCTGCTGCTGGGCGCGGTGGTAGGCGACGGTGCCGTAGCGGTGCGCCTCACCGAGGTGGAAGCCTACCTCGGGGCGAGCGATCCGGCCTCGCATGCTTTCGCCGGACCCACCCCGCGCGCCCGCGTCATGTTCGGGCCACCCGCCCACCTCTATGTCTATCTCAGCTACGGCATCCATCGCATCGGCAATATCGTCTGCGGGGCGGATGGCCAGGCCAGCGCGGTGCTCTTGCGCGCCGGCGAGGTCGTGGCCGGGCTGGAGGAAGCCCGCCGGCGCCGGACCCGGCCAGGGGCCGCTCCGCCCGCGCGCCAGGCCCTGGCGCGCGGGCCGGGCAACTTGGGCCAGGTGCTAGCTTTGGATATCTCCATGAGCGGGCTGCCGCTGACGGTGAGGGATGCGGATGGCGGGATGCTCGCTCCCGCGGGATTGGCGGGGCGGGCCCTGTGGCTGGAGTTGCCGCCGGTGCCGCTGCCCTACAAGGTGGGCCCCCGCATCGGGATTTCCCGAAATAAAGAGGCACCGCTGCGCTTCTGGCTACCCGGGGATCCCACCGTCAGTGGGCGGCGCAGCTAGCGCCCCTCGCGGGATAGGGGCACAGCACACCGCACAGTACGGTCATGGCCGCTGGGCCAACAGGAACACCGCGACGGAGCGAGCTGGCACAGTAACGGTGCCGCTGATAAGCGTGGCGGCGCGGACTGCGTCGTCGTACCCATGAATCTGAATGGGCGAAAGCTCATAACTTTCCGTGACGCCCTCGATTTTTTCCGTGATGGGGCGCGGGGAGGCGTTGAAGGCAATGATGATGCCGTCGAGCTGCGGGTCGATATCCGGGCCGGCGGTGTCGTCGATGCGCATGATGATAAGGCCGGGGGTGGCGCCCGGCCCGCCGTTGGGGAAACTCACTTTCGCGCGGATCAGCTCCGCGCTTCCCAGGGTGATGAGCGGGCTGGAATGGCGCAGGCGCAGTAGGTCGCGGGCAATGGCGCCCGCGCGGGCGATCTGTTCGGGGCCGGGGCGCAGCTCGGGGCGCGCCAGCAGCGGCCGGATGACCGGCCAGGATGCCTCGTTGCGGCTGGCGGGCGGGAGGCCCACCCCGAAATTATTGCTCTGCCCGGAGAAATCCAGGCGGTTGAAATGGTCCCCGGAATTATAGGAATCCCGGTCCAGGGACTTCGAGCGGAGCAGCTCGGTGCCCGCGTGCCAGAAAGCCGGGGCCTGCCCGAGCACCACCGTGGCCAGAGAGAGCAGCGCCATCCGGATGCGGTCATCGGTGCTCAGGGAGAGCGGCAGTTTGTATGCGCCAATATCCCACAGGGTTTCGTTATCGTGCGCGTCCACGTAATTGACGGCTTCCTGGGGCTGGGAGGCGAAACCGGCGGGCCGCCCACCGTAATCCAGCTCGGCACCGCTTTTCCATTCCCCGGTGTGGGTGCGGAAGCGAAAATCGCGTAGAGCCCCGGCCAGGGAGAGTTTGACCAGGTCGGTGGCGTGCCCGAGGCGTGCGCGATTCTCCTCCGGAGAGCACGGACTGTGGCCATTCGGGTCGGTGAACAGGCCGGTGCCGTAGCCCTGGTGGTGGCGTTTATCGGAATCGAAAGGCCCGCCGCCGTGGACGGCATCGCGCAGGCGATCATTGAAGGCCCCGATACCGGTGCCGTTCAACTCCAGCTGGGTGGCCTGACGGAACCGCGCATTATCGGCCACTTCCCCGAAATTCCAGCCCTCCCCGTAGAGGTAGATGCGCGTGCCGTCGATACCGTCCCGCTCCGCCGTGAGGGCATCGAGAGCGGCGCGCACCGCCTCCATATTTGCCCGCGCATGGTGGCCCATGAGGTCGAAACGGAAACCGTCCACGCGATAGTACTTGGCCCACAGCACCACCGCATCGACCATGAGTTTTTCCGCCATGAGATTTTCGGTCGCCACATTCGGGCAGCACGTCGACGTTGCGACGGCGCCGCGCGCGTCCAGCCGGTAATAATAACCGGGCACTACTTTATCGAGGACGGAGGCCGGCGCCCCGCCCGCAGCGGCCGTGTGGTTGTAGACCTGATCGAGTACGACGCCGAGGCCAGCCGCATGCAGCCCTCCCACCATGGCACGGAACTCATTTATGCGCGCCCCGCCATAGGGTTCCACCGCGTAGCTACCTTCCGGCGCCAGGTAATGGAACGGATCGTAGCCCCAGTTATAGGCATCGGAATCCGCCACCGCACTCACGGCCTGCTGCTGGGCCGGGGAATCCGGGGCGGCCGGCGGGATCCGCGGGATTTTCTGGTTCTCGGGGCGTTCGGGAATGGTGGCGATATCGAAGGTGGGAAGGAGGTGAACGGTGGTCATCCCGGCGGCGGCCAGGGCGCGCAGGTGGCGCATCCCGACCGAATCCGGCAGCGTAAACGCACCGTATTTTCCGCGCAAGTGATCGGGAACGGTGGGATCCGACATTGAAAAATCACGCACGTGCAGCTCGTAAATGGTGTGGGCGGCCGGGTTGGTGAGGGTGCGCTGCGGGGCGGTGCGCCAGAGATCTGGCTGGTAGGCCGGGTCATCCATATCCACGAAGACGGCGCGCTCGGAATCCACCGTGAGGGCCACCGCGTAGGGGTCGGTTACCCGGTAGGTCACCACGGTGCCCGCCCGGGGTTCCACAACCTCGACCTCGAAAAGATAGCTGGCGTTCTTCCAGGCCGGGGTGCCATGCACGTGCCAAATACCCAGCTCATCGCGGGTCATGGGGTGCGTGGTGGTGCACGCGGCAGCGGTGCGGGTGGCGGCGCACGTGGCGGAGCTAGCGGTGCACGCAGCGGCACCAGTGGCGGGGCCAGCGCCGTCGCCAGTGGTCTCCGCACCCGCACCCGCGCCATCGCCCGCACTCTCGCCCGCACCCGTCACCTCAATACGAACCCGGCGGGCGGTGGGCGCCCACAGTGCCGCCGCGGGCGCATCCCCATTCCACGCGACCCCGAGCTTTGCCTGGCGGGCACCCGCGTAAAGATCATCAATCATCCCGGCAATCTGCACCCCGGTCAGGGCGCTCAGCTCACCGGAGCTGCTACGGCGCGCCACGAGGAGCTGCCCGCGCAGGGCCTCGCGCAACTGGTGGGAAGGCACGCCGCTCAGGCGCAGCGCGGTATATCCGGCCAGGTGAGCGCGCGTGGGAATGGCCGCGGCCGGGATACCTCCCGGGTCCACCGTGAGGGCGCAAAGCCGCGTGACGCCGAGCTGTTCTGCGCTCCTATCGCCACGCGCACTGTCCCCGAGCACCCCAGCCCCATCCGGGCAGACCCACAGCTCAAAGCTGTCGCCCTCCGCGATCTGCTCCGCGGGCCAGGCAATCAACGAGCGGTTAACCGATTGCGCGAGGAACTCCCCGCAGCCGAAAAGCGCCTCAGAACTCCAGTGGTGGGTCATGGTGATCTCCTGTGATCGGCAAAATGGGAGCGGTGCGGATACGCGCGGGGACGGTGCGCGAGCGGCGCCCGCAGGGCGGGCAATGCGCGGCCAGTTTATCCGGTGGCAGAACTCACTCACAAGGTGAACGCGTATCCGCACCGCCCACCCCAGGAATTAATATGGGCGGCGAGGAGGTATCCGATATGACATCCGAATCCGAAGCTGCGCCCCGCCTGGTGGTGGGCGCGGCCCTCGTCGCCGACCTCACCAATCCCAGCGGCGTGCTGGCCACCCAGCGTTCCTATCCTGAATGGGCGGACGGCCTGTGGGAATTCCCCGGCGGCAAAGTGGAACCCGGGGAAACCCCGCGCGAGGCCCTGCACCGGGAGATTTCCGAGGAGCTGGGCTGCGGTATTGATATCGGCAGGCAACTGGCCAATCCCGATAGCCCGGACGGCTCCTGGGACCTGAGTTCCGGGGAACATAACGCCGGGCTGCGGATGATGGTGTGGCTGGCGCGACCCTTCGGGGAGATCACCCTGGGCCCGGCGCACCGCGATGCCCGCGTCCTCACCGCCGCGGAGCTCGATAGCGTGGAGTGGTTGCCCGGCGATATCCAGATTCTGCCTGTGCTGCGCGCCGCCCTGGGTGGGCGCTAGCCGAAAGCCACGGCGGTGGCCGCATGGGGCAGGCTTCCTAGCTGCGCCGTCGTACCTAAGATGACGCACGGCGCGCGGTGCCGTAACCTAGGAGGACAATCCCCAGCACAAGGAGTACGCATGAAACACGGCGCGCACGGCCCGGCGCGATGGCCGCTGTATTTCTTGCTTTTCGCCGCTGCCGTTCTCGCGGGCGTGCTCGCCCTGGTGGGGGTTTCGTATTTTTCTGGCGACGACGCCGCCGGGCCGGCGCCCACCGCCGCCGGTTCCGAACCCGGGCGCAGCGCCTCCGCCGATCTCACCCAGCTGCGCGAACAGGTTCACGACTTGCGCTCGGGCGCCTGCCCGAATCCGGAGAGCGCGGCGGCAACCCTGGCTGATTACGCCACCGCGGCGGCCGCGGGCGGCACCTATACCGCCGAAGCGCCGCTGCTCACCGAAGCCCTGCGTACTCTCTCCTCCAGCTGCGGGGCCGAATACACCCTGAGCTTGAGCACGGCGCTCGGCGATATTGCCGCCCCGGCGGATTTCCAATCTTTCGCGGCCTCGCGCCAGTGGTGGAAACTGGTGCGGCCCGCCCCGCCGGAGGCCACTCGGCTGGAATCTTTCACCACCCCGATGAATAACGTGCGCTGCTCCCTCGACGAAAAAGCCGCCAATTGCACGATTTTCACCTATGACTATGTGTCGCCGCCCGGCTGCGAAGGCGAACCGGCCAATTACACCGTGGGGCTGACGGGCACCACCACCTCCGGGTGTTCCACCCAGGTGAGCACCGCCAAAGAGGTGCCCTACGGCAGCGTGGTGGCCGCGCACGGTTTCGCCTGCACCGCCGACCAATACGCCGGGATTTCCTGCTGGTCGGAGCTGACCGGCCACGGCTTTACGGTGCGGCGGGCCGCCGAAGAAGTGTTCTAGCTGCTGCGTTCGCCGAGCGCGCGCACGGCGGCGAGCACCCGCGCGCTGCCTTCCGGTTCGGCCACGCTGATCCGCACGCCGTCGCCGAGCACCCGCACCAGCACCCCGGCATCCATGCAAGCGTCTTCGAAACGCGCGGCGCTCACCCCGTGCCGGGCCAGTTCCGCCGCGGAAACCCACAGGAAATTCGCGTGGGAGGTGGGCGTGTGCCAACCGGCCGCCGCGAGCTGGGCGGCCAGCTCATCGCGGGCACCGGCGAGCTGCGCGGCGCGTTCCAGCACGGTATCCGCTTCGGTGAGAGCGGCCTGGCCGGCCACCTGAGCGAGGTGATTCACGCCGAAAGGCGTGGCGATACGGCGCAGCGGCTCGGCCAGCGCGGGGCTGGTGAGCAGGTAACCCAGTCGCAGCCCGGCCAGCGCAAATGCCTTGGAAAACGTGCGCGCCACCGCCACATTCGGGTACTGGCGCGCGAGTTCCTTCCCGTTTTGTACGACGGCGCGGCTCGCCTGGCTTTCGCCTACCGCGGGAGCGAAGTGAATATAGGCTTCGTCGAGAAGCACCGGGATGCGGGCGGGAACCTTGGCCAGGAAGCTGGCTAGCTCGGCATGCGGAATGGTGGTGCCGGTGGGATTATTGGGCGAACACAGGAGGATGGCGCGGGTATTGTCCGTAATGGCGGCGGCCATGGCGTCCAGGTCATGGGTGCCATCCGCGCGCAGCGGCACGCCCACGAAACGCCCGCCCGCGGCAATGGTGGCAATGGGGTAGGCCTCGAAGGAGCGCCACGGACTCACTACTTCACCGCCCGGGGTGACCACGGCTTGCAAGAATTTTTCGATGAGGGCGGTGGAGCCATTGCCCACCACAATGCCTGCCGGATCCCAGTTCTCGTAGGCCGCGAGCGCGGCGGTGAGCTGCGCGCAGGACATATCGGGATAGCGATTGAGCTCCCCGCCCTGAGCGACCGCGGCCGCGAGCGCGGCGGCCACCGCCGGGGTGGGCGGGAAAGGAACTTCGTTGCTGGAGAGTTTGACGCTATCGGCGTTGCGGGGGCGTTTCCCGGCAACATAACTGGGCAGATCGGCTAATTCGGGGCGGAACCATTGCATTCTTCTATTGTGCACCATCGCTGCGGGCTACCCCGGGGCCGTTCCGCGCCGCCGCACCGTCGCGCCGTGGACCGTGGCCGCCAGCACCGGCGCCTCCATACTGCGCACCGTGGCCGCGCACACCCCATTTGCCGCGCACCGTTATCCGAAACGGTGCGCCACCCAGCTCGGTGCGCCGTAGGATGCGGGTATGGAGACCTTTGTGAAAACCGGTGATCCGGCTGAGATCTGGGGTGAGGCGCTCTCGCTGGCGGAGCTGGCTGAGGCCACGCCGAGTGGTGGGGCGCCCGTCGTGCCCCTCCTGTCCACCGCCGCGGATCACGACCGCGGTGTTATTCGTGAAGAACGCTTGCGCTCCGTGCGCGCCACCGCGCTGGCCGCGCGGGAATTCGGGGCGCGCCTGGCCCACACCCACGCCTGGGATCCCTCCGGGCACCGGATTTTCGGGCAGGCTCCCGGTGGCGCGGCTTCGCCCTCCAACACGGCCCCGCCCGGGAACGCGGGTTCACCAGGTAGAACCGCCAAACCCGGAAAAACGACCGCGCCCGCCACTACCCGCTCCCGCCGGATCCGGCTGGGTTCCTGGGATTTGCCGGTGGTTCCCGCCGATTCCCCCACCCGCGGCTTCGGGGAGTTCTACGCCGCGGATCGCATCGAGCCCTACCTGGGCCCCGCCCGCGACAACTGTGCGTTGGATGCGAGCGGCACCCACGCCCTGGAGCGTTTATGCGAGCGCCTGCGCGACGGCGCTTTCGATAGCCCTCAGCCGGCCCTGGTGCACAGCCCGGCCGCCCTGCTCCACGGCGATTTATGGAGCGGCAATGTGATGTGGACGGAGCGCGGCGGGATGCTCATCGACCCGGTTTCCCACGGCGGACACGCGGAAACCGACCTGGCCACCCTCACGGTCTTCCGCGCGCCGTTCGTGGAGGAAATCTACGCCGGCTATAACGAGGTCTCCCCGCTGGCTTCCGGGTGGCAGCACCGCATCGGCCTGCACAGCCTCCATATCCTCATCCTCCACGCCGCGCTTTTCGGCGGTTCCTACGGCGCGGAAACCCTGGCCGCCGCCCGGCCCTACCTCTAGTTATTCCAGCCGAACGTGCATTCCCGGCCACCACCGGGCACCCCGGTGTACGCCCGCGGTTCTGCCAGCCGGGCGCGGATCTGCCAGAATAGAGCCATGAGTGAGCAGCGCGCGCCAGAATCAGCTTCCGAATCCACCCCCGTCCCGAATATTTCCGGGCCGCTATCCCCCTTAGACGGCCGCTACGCCAGCGCCACCGCCCCGCTCCAGCCCTACCTGTGCGAGGCCGCGCTTAACCGCTACCGGATTCACGTGGAAGTCGAATGGTTGATTTTCCTGTGCGAACGCGCCGTGATTCCCGGGGTGGGGGCGTTGCCCGGCAGCGCCGTCGTATATTTGCGGTCACTTCCTGAAAAGTTCGACGACGCCGCGGCACGCGAGCTGGCCACCATTGAGGCGGAAACACGGCACGATGTCAAGGCTGTCGAATACTTCATCAAGAAGCGTATGGACGCTGGCGGGCTGGGCCACCTGCGCGAGATGGTCCATATTTTCTGCACCTCGGAGGATATTAATAGCCTGGCCTGGGCGCTGGGCGTGCGCGATGCGGTACGCCGCTGCTGGTTGCCGCGCGCTTGGAGCCTGGTTTCTGATTTGAGCGAGCTGGCTCGCACCCACGCGGAGCTGCCCATGCTGGCTCATACGCACGGGCAACCGGCTTCGCCCACCACCGTTGGCAAGGAGCTTGCCGTTTTCGCGCACCGCCTGCACCGGTCTCTGCGCCGGGTAGAAGCCGCCGAATATTATGGGAAATTCTCAGGGGCCACCGGGACTTTCTCCGCGCACGCCACCGCGATTCCGGAGGCGAACTGGCCGGAACTGGCCCGCGATTTTGTGGAATCCTTAGGGCTGAGCTGGAATCCGCTCACCACCCAGATTGAGTCCTATGATGCACTCGCCGATCTTTTCGACGATATTGCGCACGTCAATCGCATCGCCCATAACCTCGCCACCGATATGTGGACCTATATTTCGCTTGATTATTTCCATCAGAACCTGGCGGCGCAGGGCTCGACCGGCTCCTCGACAATGCCGCATAAGGTCAATCCCATTCGCTTCGAAAATGCGGAAGCGAATCTTGAGATCAGCTCCGGGCTTTTCGGGGTGCTCAGCCAGACGCTGGTGACCTCCCGGATGCAGCGCGATCTCACCGATTCCTCCACGAAACGCAATATCGGGGTGGCGCTCGGGCATTCCTACCTCGCCCTCGATAATTTACGGCGCGGGCTGGCCGGAGTGGATCCCAATCCCGCTAAACTCGCCGCGGATCTGGAAGCGAATTGGGAAGTGCTGGGCGAACCGATCCAGCAGGCCATGCGGGCCGCGGCCCTGGGTGGGGCCGAACATCTGGAAGATCCCTACGAGCGGCTCAAGGCACTCACCCGCGGGCGGAAAGTCACCGCGGCAGATATGCGGGAATTTATTGCGGGCTTGGGTTTGCCGGGGGACGTGGAGAAACGTCTTCTTGCTCTCACCCCGGCCGGGTACACCGGCCTGGCTGCCCGCCTCGTGGATTTCCTGGAAGACACGCCCGGGACCGCAGCCAGCTAAGCCTGCTAAGGTAACCGGCAGGCCGCGCGGTAGCGCGGCGGCGTCGTCGTAAAAAATACGGCATATGTGCCGCACTTCGCGGCGTTCGCAACCAGAGGAGAAGCGTGAACGTAGCAGCATGGACGAGCGTCCTGGCGACCGCACCGGCGCCGGGCGGCGACCCGGGCGCGATGGGCGGGATCACCGGCTGGGTGGTCAGCGTGATGGACGCTATCGGCGGGTTCGGAGCGGCGCTTCTTATCGCGCTGGAAAATATTTTTCCGCCGCTGCCCTCCGAGGTGATTTTGCCGCTGGCCGGGTTCACGGCCTCCTCGCCCACCTCGAATATGACGCTCATCGGCGCGATTCTGTGGTGTACCGCCGGTTCGCTGGCCGGGGCGTGGCTGCTGTACGGGCTGGGCGCCTGGCTCGGGCGGGAACGTACCCGCAAAATTCTGCTGTGGTTCCCGCTCACCAAACAATCCGACGTGGATAAAACCGAGGCCTGGTTCGATAAGCACGGCAGTTGGACCGTGTTCTTCGGGCGCATGGTGCCGATTTTCCGCTCCCTTATTTCGCTTCCCGCCGGCGTGACGAATATGGGGATGCTGAAATTTACCGCGCTGACGGCGGTGGGCTCGGCGATCTGGAATACGATTCTGATTTACGCCGGTTACCTGCTGGGCGCGAATTGGACCATCGTGGAAGATTACGTGGGGATTTTCGCGAAGATCGTGGCGGTGGTGTGCCTGGTGATCGCGGTGGGGTGGATTATTCACCGCGTGGTTGTGAACCGGCGGGGGCGTTAGAAAGTAAAACCCTCAAGCAATTCCGGCTCAAGGTAGCGTAGAAGTTCGGCTAAAAGTAGGATAGAAATCCGGCTAATGGTAGCGTAGGGCGCCTGCTAACGGTAGGATAGAGCTATGCGTTACCATAAGCGAGCAATTGATAAGCGGCTAGACGCATTACTTCCCGAGGTTCCCGCAATCGCGATTGACGGCGCGAAAGGCGTGGGGAAAACCGCCACCGCCTTGCAGCGCGCGAATACAGTATGGCTGCTTGACCGCCCCGAAACTCAATATGTGGCGGCCGCGGATCCGGATTTCACCACCGTCCCGCCCGGCACCCTCCTATTGGACGAATGGCAGAAAGTCCCGGCGGTGTGGGATTCTGTGCGGCGCCAGGTAGACGGGGGTGCACCTGCGGGAAGATTCCTGCTGACCGGCTCAGCCACGCCTTTCGATGCCAGCGGGCTGCACAGCGGGGCCGGACGAGTGCTCTCTTTACGGCTGCGCCCAATGGCATTATTCGAACGCGGCCTTGTTGAGCCTAGCGTGAGTTTCGGTGAACTGCTCAGAAACCCGAGTCAAAACATAGCCGGCCATACGGATTTTGCTTTGCCGGATTATTGCCGCGCCATAGCCCGGAGCGGCTTCCCCGGGATCATGACGAAATCCGCTGAAGTGACCCAAGAGTTACTGGATTCGTATCTACGCTTGATTATCGACCGTGATTTACCTGATTACGGGGCAACGGTGCGCCGCCCGGAAGTATTGCACCGCTGGTTAGCTGCGTACGCGGCGGCGAGTTCCCTCACAACCTCGTACGCCAATTTATTAGATGCCACCACCGGTGGGGATGGCACGCAGCCTGCAAAAAGTACCACGATTACGTACCGGGAACACCTCACCGCACTGTGGATTTTGGACCCCATCCCCGGTTGGGCACCCGCCAGTAACGCTTTGAAGCGGCTGCAGCTCGCCCCGAAACACCAGCTAGCTGATCCGGCACTGGCGCTGCGGCTACTCAACCTGAACGAAACCACATTGCTGGGCGCGCGCGGGCAGAAGTTCTTGGGGCAATTATTCGAGTCCCTAGCCGCGCTGAGCGTGCGAGTCGCAGCCGAAGCCAACCGGGCCCGCGTATTCCATTTACGAACCCGCAACGGAGACCACGAGGTGGACTTGATAGCTGAGGGCCCGAGCGGAGAAATCGCCGGAGTGGAGGTGAAACTCGCCAACGCGATTAGCGAGCATGATGTGCAGCACCTGCTGTGGTTACGCAAGCAAATTCCCGAACACGACCCGCTGCTCATGGTCCTCAACACCGGCACCCAGGCATACCGCCGCCCCGACGGGATTTACGTTATCCCCCTCGCGCTATTGGGGGCGTAAATTCGGCGACGGCGCGCACTCCGGCCGCGCAGCGATCACGAATTCGGGGGCATATTTGTGTCGGGGCCCTACGTTAGGATTGCCCCATGGAGATGATGGAGCGGGCTGAACACAGGCGTGATGCCGCTCTAGCCTGCCTGGATTCCGCCGAACAAGCAGCGCGTGGGCAGTTCTTCACCCCGCCTGCCGTTGCTGGAATCATGGCACGGATGGTGCGGATGTCGCGTCTGCCGGAATCTGGCGTGATCCGCATCCTTGATCCCGGTGCGGGAACCGGGATGCTCAGCGTTGCGGTGGCTAGTTATCTGCGCGCGGCTCGCCCGAATCTCACGCTTGAGCTCACCGCGGTTGAGAACGATCCGGATCTTCTCCCCGCGCTCAGGGAGGCCCTGGAGGACTGCGCCCGCTTGGGTGCCACGGTCACGCTTGTGCCGGAAAATTACATCGAATGGGCTCCGCGGGCGCGGCAATATTTCGATC
The DNA here is from genome assembly GCF_051265835.1 of Actinotignum inguinis. Classification (NCBI taxonomy): domain Bacteria; kingdom Bacillati; phylum Actinomycetota; class Actinomycetes; order Actinomycetales; family Actinomycetaceae; genus Actinotignum; species Actinotignum inguinis. The sequence goes on from NZ_JBOZDP010000001.1 coordinate 301,292, forward strand.
TCATTATTCAGAATCCTCCGTATCACAAACTCCGCGTGGGCAGCCCGGATGATGTAGCGCTGCGCGCGCATGGAATACAGGTTCCTAATGTGTATGCGGCCTTCATTGCACTGGGGATTCGCCAATTGACGCCGCAGGGCCAGATGGTGGCTATTTCGCCGCGCTCGTGGATGAATGGCACCTACTATTCACACTTCCGCAAGGATCTCACCAACAGGGTTTCCCTTGACGCGATTCACACCTTTGAGTCTCGTTCCCTGATTTTTGGGGATATGGATGTTCTGCAAGAGTCGCTCATTATGTGTGTGAGCGCGGGAATCCAAGGAGATCGGATCCTCATCCGTTCTTCCATGGATGCTTACGCTCCGGTTCGTGAACGCACTGTATCAGCCGCGGAGGTCATCCGATCCAACGCTATTTTTGTGCCGGCCTCGCAAAGCGATAGCGATGCGGTTTCCTGGATGGAAAGTTTCCCCTATACTTTGGCTGATCTCGGGCTCAGTGTTTCAACTGGCAAGGTGGTTGGTTTTCGCTGCAAAGAAATAGTACATACTGATCCCGACCTTCGCTCTCAACGCTTGATCTACCCGGCGAATATCGTCGATCACCGGGTTGTTCATCCGCGAGCCACACTGTCAAAGCCGCAGTGGATTCACCCCGTAGATAGTGCCGGGCTAAAACTGTTATGTCCGGCCGGAAGCTATGTGCTGGTAAAAAGATTCTCCTCCAAAGAAGAAGCGCGCAGGATTGTATCGGCCGTTTGGACCAGCGCAGAGCCCTCGGCTTTCGACAATAAGCTCAATTACATCCACGAATCCGGTGGCGGCCTCGACCCGGTGCTGGCCCGCGGGATCGCACTCTGGCTTAACTCCCCGCAGATTGATGCCTACTTCCGTGTTTTCAGTGGCCATACTCAAGTGAATGCCACCGATCTTCGCCTCCTTAAATTCCCGGACCGTCATGCGCTGGTCAGCTATTCCTTGGGCCATACAATGAAAAACATGGATAAAAAGCCACTCGAGCAGAAAGATTCTCCACTGCTGCAGCTGTGGAAAAACGGCGACGTACAGGAAGCAACAATTCTCTGGCCGGGCCTTCGTAAGCTTGCGTCTACGCCCGCCGAGCCTACGCCCGATGAGCCAGCCGCAAGCGAGATTCTGAAACAGATGCGCGAAGAAGAACGCTACTAGGATTCCCGAGCCGCAAGCCATGCGGGAATAGCACCACCAGGAATCGTGTTAAACCGAGTGCACCCCACCTCGGGGCTGAAGAAGGAGGCGCACCATGGCAACAGAAGAATTTGATCGCACTATTGAACTAAAAGTAACCGGGATGACCTGCGAAAACTGCGTCAAGCACGTAAGCGCGGAACTCGATGCTCTCCCGGATGTCAACAGCGTGCTCGTCACCCTAAACCCGGAAGGCACCTCCTCGGTGCTCGTGTACACCCCGCACGATTTTTCCGACGACGACCTCAAAGCCGCAGTAGCCGAAGCCGGCGACTATACCGTGACCGAGATCATCCGCTAAATGACATCCACCACGCCGGATAGCGCAGCTCCCGTTGCCGAAGTGAACCTCGCGATTTCCGGGATGACCTGCGCTTCCTGCGTGGCGCGCGTGGAAAAGAAACTCAATAAGCTGCCCGGGGTGCGCGCCTCCGTCAATCTCGCCACCGACGAAGCCCGCCTCGAACTCAGCGAAACCGGGGCGCAGCTGGACACCGCAGATTTCCTCGCCCAGGTCAGCGCGGCCGGCTACGAGGCCCAGCTCATTTCCCGCACGGACCTCACCCCAACGGCCGGGCGCGGCACTACTACAGGCGCGGGCGCCCGCACGGGCACTACCAAACCGCACGACGACGCACACCCGGCCACCACAACCGCGAGCACGCAAGCCGAATCCGCCCACGCAGCAGCTACGCGTGAAGCAGCCGACGCTCAGGCGAGCGCCCGCATCGCCTCGCTGCGGCGCCGTTTCTGGATCTCGCTGGCCCTCTCCATCCCCGTGGTGGCCCTCTCCATGATCCCGGCCCTGCAATTCCCGTACTGGCAGTGGGCCATCGGTGCGCTCACCCTCCCGATCGCGCTCTGGTGCGGCTGGCCCTTCCACCGGTCGGCCGCCGCCGCGCTGCGCCACGGCTCCACCACCATGGACACCCTCATCTCGCTGGGAACACTGGCCTCGCTGGGCTGGTCGATCTGGGCGCTACTGTGGGGCGGAGCCGGCGGCGCCGACTACCGCATGTCCATGACTGGCATCCACGCGCTCACCACCGGGGCCGCGCACGGCTCCCACGTGTATTTCGAAACCGCGGCCATGATCGTCACCTTCCTCCTCTTGGGGCGCTGGCTGGAGACCCGCTCGCGCCGCAGTGCCGGCGATGCGCTGCGGTCCCTCCTCGCTTTAGGGGCCGACGACGCACGCCGGGTACGCACCGCCTCCGGAGCGGATGTTGATGAAATTATTTCTGCCAGCGACCTGGCCGTCGGGGACGAATTCCTCGTGGCCCCCGGCACGAAAATTGCAACCGACGGGGTGGTGGTCTCCGGGACTACCGCGGTGGATGCCAGCCTCCTCACCGGCGAATCCACCCCTATTGACGTGGGCCCGGGCGATGAGGTGACCGGGGCGACCCTCACCACCGCCGGTGCGATCCGGGTGCGGGCCACCCGGGTGGGCCGCGATACCACCCTGGCGCAGATGGGCCGCCTCCTCACCCGCGCCCAATCCGGGAAAGCCCCGGTGCAGGCCCTGGCGGACCGGGTCTCCGCGGTATTTGTGCCCGCCGTTATCCTCATTGCGCTCGCGACGTTCGGGGTGCGCCTGGCGCTCGGCAACCCCCTGGACCTGGCCATCATGACCGCCATTACCGTGCTGGTGGTGGCCTGCCCCTGTGCTCTAGGCTTGGCCACCCCCACCGCGCTCATGGTGGGTTCCGGGCGGGCTAGCCAGCGCGGCATCCTTATCCACGGCCCGGAAACCCTGGAAAGCGCCCATAGCGTAGACACCATCATCTTGGATAAAACCGGAACCCTCACCACCGGAACCATGGCCGTGGACCGGGTGATTCTCCCGCCGGCGGGGGCTGATGGCGCGGCTGGCGGCGTCGTCGCCACACAAGAAGCCGCGGACAAAGAAGCGGCGGAAAAAGAAGCGACCCACGAAGAAAACGCGCACAACGAAGCGAAAGAAGCGTTGGCCCTGGCCGCGAGCGTGGAGAACTATTCCGAGCATCCCCTCGCCCGCGCCATTGTGGCCCGGGCACGCGAGGAGGGGCTGGAGCTCGCCCCCGCCACCGATTTTGAGAATCTGGCCGGGCAGGGCGTGCGCGCCACCATCGGCGGGCAGCGCTACTACGCGGCCTCGCCGCGGGCGCTGCGGGAGGCCGGCGTGGATCTCTCCGGGTGGGAGGCTGTGTTGGAAGAAGCCGCGAGTGGCGGGGCGTCCCTGGTGATGCTGGCACGCGAAACCGGCGCACACGAAGCGCTCGCCCTCGTGACGGTGCGCGACCAGCTGCGCCCCACCTCCGCCGCGGCCGTCGCCGAACTCAAAAACCTGGACCTCACCCCGATTTTGGCCTCCGGGGATAACGCGGCCACCACCCGCGCGGTGGCCCGGGCCGTCGGCATCGAGATCGTGCACGCCGAAGTCCTTCCCGAGGACAAGGTCCGGGTGGTGGAAGCGGTGCGCGCGGAGGGCCGGCGGGTTGCGATGGTCGGGGACGGGGTGAACGACGCCGCAGCTCTGGCCGCCGCGGACCTCTCCATCGCGATGGGCTCGGGCACGGACGTGGCCAAAGCCGCCTCCGATATCACCATCGTCAATTCCGATCTGCGCAATGTGGGGGCGGCGCTGCGCATCTCCGCCGCCACCTTGCGGGTCATCCGCCAGAATCTGGCCTGGGCTTTCGGCTATAACCTCATCGCCATTCCGGCGGCGGTGGCCGGAATTATCCTCCCGGGGTTGGCCGCCGCGGCCATGGCTTCCTCCTCGGTTATCGTGGTGCTCAATTCGCTGCGGCTGCGCCGGGCCGAGTAGTGCCGCTCCGAATCGCTGGGCGCACGCCGCCGCACGCGCACCGCGACCGGCACCGCGCCCACCGAATAACCGCGCCAGGTCACAGGAGAAACTAATACCTATCAACTAGACTGGGCTGGTGCGCCACAACGAGGAAACGAGCCCGGTCCAGCCGGCGGAGGTAGAAGCCGCCCCGGCTGCGGTAAGCGCGCCCGAAGCGCCCGCTTCCGTTTCCGCCGCTTCACCGGCGCTTGCGGAAACTTCCCTTGAGGAGCACACCGAACCTGCCGAACCCGCCGAGCCCGCCGTGCACCGCGTCCTCCTCGTGGACGAAATCGCGCGCTGGACCCGCCGCCCCGCCAACCTGCTGCGCGGCATCCTCTTCACCCTGGCCATCGCCGGGATGCTCCTCATCTCCCGCTTCGGCTACACCACCACCGTGGCCGTCACGCACGACGTCGCCAACGCCGCCCCGGATACCCTCCGCACCATTTTCTCCATGCCTATTAACGTGCTCGAGGGCCTCGTCTCGCTTTTCCTCCCCCTCCTGCTTTTCTTCGATATCATCCGCTACCGGCGCTGGCGCACCCTCGTGACCGCGCTAGTCGCCATGGCCGGCGCACTCGCCATCTGCTACGGTTCCCTGTGGCTTTTCGAGCGTTTCATGCCCACCTCGCAAATCACTATCGACCTCTCGGATACCATCCAAGAACAGGCCGCCGTGGGCATGCTCCCCTACGTTTCGATTATCGCCACCATCCTGGTGGTGGCCGCTTCCGAACGTCAGGGCCGGCTGGTGCGCACCGGCTGGTGGGCGCTGGGAATCGTGCTGGTGCTGTCCGTGCTCCAGGGCGCCCAAACCCTGACCGGCGCGCTCACCACCGTATTCGTGGGGATGGCCTGCGGCTATTTCGCGCTCTACGCTTTTGGGGATTCGCCCGACCGCGCCACCGGCGCCGCCGTCGTCACTCTTATTCGACGCGCCGGCCTGGACGCACGCAGCATTATCCGCGTGGATGCGGGCGACGACGCCGATATGCACGCGTGGTCCGTTCCCGTAACCGGCCCGCTCGGATATGTGGATACCGCGATTCTCAAAGAACTGCGCGAGGCGCTCACCGGCCACAGCGGAATGGGCGGCGATACCGGCCGCAGCGCGCAGACCAACGCCGCTTTCGCCGCCGACGCGGGCGCGGAAACCGAGGGCGCACTCCCCGCGAGCGCGGCGGGCGCCTACCAGCTGGGCGAACCGGAGGACGATATTAACGTGCGCGCCCTCATCGCCCGGGCCCGCCACGAGGTCCGCCCGCTTATCGGGGACGTCAATTCCCGCCACTACGTGGTTACTTTGGCCGACGGCGCCCATTACGTTGCCGCCCTCATTGACTCGGATCGTGCGGTCCTCGGGCGCCTGGCCAGTGCCTGGCAGCGAGCCACCCTCACTCAGGTCACCCAGCGGACCGGGGATAACGTGGAGGAAACTGCCGAACGCACCCTCCTCATGGAAGCCCTCGCGGTGAACGCCGGGGTGGCCCCACGGCGCGATGCACATTACGCGGCGGCTGGCGCGTCCGCCGTCGTCGCTTTTGCTGATATCGAGGCCGTTCCCCTCACGGATCTGGAGCCGGAAGATATCTCCGACGCGGCACTGGACTCCATGTGGTCCACGCTCGAACGCGCGCACGCACGCGGGCTCACCCACCACGATATTCGCGCCGGGGTGGTCGCGGTGCGCGGGGATGAAGCCCTCATCACCCACTGGCGCAACGGCAGTTTTTCTTCCAATGAACTTTCCCGGCATATTGATTTGGCGCAGCTGTACCTGCTCCAGGCGGTGGCGGTGGGCCCGGAGCGCGCCGTCGCTTCCGCGCTGCGCTGCATTTCCCGCGACCGGCTTTCCTCGGTGGCCCCGACGATCCAGCGCACCATTATGCCGGCGCAAACCCTGGCCGAACTCGAGGATAAAAAGGGCGTGCAGCGCATGCGCGAGGTGCTCCTGGAGGTCCTCCCGCAGGATATGGGCACCGCCACCCAAACCATCCAGCTGCGTAAATTCTCCGCGAAGACGATTATTACCATCGTCATCGGGGTGCTTGCCATCTTTATTCTGCTCGGCTCCATTAATTTCACCGAGCTGCAAGAAACGATTCGCAACGCCAACCCGTGGTGGATGCTCGCCGCCTTTATCGCCAGTTTCGCAACGTACGTGGGCGCGGCGCTGTGCCTGAAGGCCTACACGGCCGAACGCCTGCCGCTGTGGGAAACCAGCGAGGTGCAGATCGCCGCCTCGGTGCTGGGGCTGGTTATGCCGGCCGGTATCGGGCCGCTCGCTCTCAATTTGCGCTACCTGCAACGCAACCAGGTGGCCACCCCGGTCGCGGTGGCCACGGTGTCCCTGGTGCAGATCGCGCAATTTATTACCACGGTGCTGCTGCTATTGGCCCTCGGGCTGCTCACCGGCGACTTCGGGAATCTTTCCATCCCGAGCACCTCCGTGATGCTCATCGTGGCGGCGGTGGCGGCCCTGGGCGCGGCCGTCTACTTCATTCGCCCGCTGCGCCGCAAGGTCATTGAGCTGGTGCGCCCCACCATCGAGCAGGTGTGGCCGCGCGTGGTGTGGCTGGCCACCCACCCGTCCCGGATTCTCGCCGGTTTCGGAGGTTCGCTCCTCATGACGGTGAGTTTCGTGGCGGCCTTCGGTTTCTCCCTGGCGGCCTTCGGCGAGACCCTGCCGGTGGTCACCCTCGCGATCACCTACCTGGTTTCTAATTCGGTGGGCTCCCTGGTGCCCTCCCCCGGTGGTATCGGCCCGGTGGAAGCGGCCCTCACCGGCGGACTCACCATCGCGGGCCTACCGTATTCGGTGGCCTTCTCCACCGCGATCCTGTACCGCCTGCTCACCTTCTGGGCGCGGGTACCCATCGGCTGGTTCGCGCTGCGCCACCTCCAGAAGAAGGACATTATCTAATGCGCGGCGGGCCGGCGCGGGAGCTGGACGCGCGCGGGGTGCGGGAGCTAGAAGTGCGCGGGGTGCGGGAGCTGGACGCGCGCGGGGTGCGGGCATATTCCCGAAGGGCACCGGTGCGCGCGTGGGCGCCGCGCGCGGTACTCGCGTGGGCGCGCACCCACTGTGATACGACGGCGCTGCTCCTGGCCGCGGGAGCTTTCGCCGTGTACATGTTCTTTTCCTGGTATACCTGGGTGAACTTCTCCTCTCCTTCGTGGGATCAGGGTATTTTCACCCAGCTGGCCGACCAGTACGCCCGCTGGCAATTCCCACCCATCGTGGATATTAAAGGCCCGGGCTTCAACCTGTGGGGCGATCATTTCCATCCCATTTTGCTGCTGACCGGGCCGCTGTTCTGGCTCTGGCCATCGGGGTTGAGTCTGCTCACCCTGCAAGCGGTGCTTTTCGGGATCTCGGTGTATCCCATCGCGCGTTTTGCCCGAGCGCGGGTGGGGGCTGTGCCGGGCACCCTCATCGGGGTGGCCTACGCGGCCAGCTGGGGGCTCACGTCCGCGCTCGTGGTGCAATTCCACGAAATCGCCTTCGCGGTGCCCTTGCTCGCTTTCGGGCTGACAGCCTGGCTGGAGGGCCGCTACCGGAGCGCCGCCGTGCTCATCTCCCTGCTGGTTTTCGTCAAGGAGGACCTCGGCCTCACGGTGGCCTGCTTCGGGGTGCTGGTGGCGCTGCTCAGCTGGCGCGGAGCGCGCGGGCACGGCGGTGCGTCCAGCACCGGTGGCGTGGCTGCGGCCGGCAGCGCAGGGCAGTGCGGCGGCCACGGCGCGCGCGACTGGCCCGAGATGGCCGGCATTGGCGCCTTCCTGGCCGCCTGGGGCACCGCCTGGTTCCTGGCCGCCACCCAGGTCATCCTCCCGGCTTTCAATAATTCCGGGCAGTGGGACTACGCCGGGCGGGTGCGCGAAGGCCTCAACCTGGCGAGCATGATCCTCGAGCCTAACCGCTGGGGCACCCTCTGCTATATCGTGGCCGCCCTGGGAATCGTGGGGCTGCGCAGCCCGTGGGCGGCGCTGCTGCTGCCCACTCTCGCCTGGCGCTTCGCGGGGGATAACCCCTACTACTGGACAATTCTGTGGCATTATTCGGCGGTGCTCGCGCCGATAATCGCCGTCGCGCTGACCGATGGGCTCGCGCGGGCGGGCGCGCGCGGCGTCGTCGTACCACCACCGGAGGCGCAAGAATCTGAAGCTCCCGCGGCCGCAACCACACAGCACGAAACTTTAGGTGTGCTGGCTCGCCGCCCGCGCCTGGCCGCGGCGGCCCTCGCCCTCGCGCTCGCCTCCAGTGTGCTCGGCACCGCCTCTAACGGCTTCGGCTCGTGGCTCACGGGGCGCTCCAATACCCAGCAATACGTGTATTTTTCCGATTACGGCGCCAGCCAAACCGCCGAGCAGCGCGACGGGGCCCGCGCGGCGGTGGCGGCGGCAGGCACCGGGCGGCATATCCTCGCCGACGTGGTCATGATGGCCTACGTGGTGCCGGGCAATACCGTGTACTGGGAGCACAGCTACGGCGGCGCATATATTGACACGGTGGTGTTCTCCAACCGGCTCAACCACGGCGACGGCGCCCAGGTGGTGGCGTGGATTACCGCGAAAGTTGGCGGGCAGTGGCATATTGTCACGGAGGACGCCGGCTATGTGGTGGTGGCTCGCGACGGCACGGACGGAAGGTGAGGAACGCATGATGATGGCTCGCCGCACGGCAGTTTCGCGCCGCATGCCGGTGCCGCGCCGCGTATTGGTATCGCACCGCACGGGAGGCACCCGCATGAAGCTGGCTCGCACCGCGACCTGGTACCGCCCGCTGCGCACCGACCCGGTTCCCTACCTGGTGGCGCTCCTCAGCTTCATTCTTTTTACCGCTTTTTCGCTGTACCAGTGGGCTTCTATGCAAACCTCCTCCTGGGATCTGGGCATTTTCACGCAGCTCGCCCAGCGTTACGCGCATCTCGAAGCACCCACCGTGGATATTAAAGGCCCCGGCTTCAACCTGTGGGGCGATCATTTCCATCCCATCCTGGTGGTGCTCGGCCCGATTTTCGCGCTGTGGCCCAGCGGCGCCACCCTGCTTATTGTGCAAAACGCGCTCTTCGCAATCTCCGCGATTCCACTCACCCGCCTGGCGCGGGCACGCTGCGGGGCCGGGGCGGGAACTGCTTTCGGCCTGCTCTACGCGGTGTCCTGGGGGCTATCGGCCGCGGTGGCCGCGCAATTCCACGAGATCGCCTTCGCGGTGCCCCTCCTCGCCTACGGGCTGACGGCCTGGGTGGGGGGCCGCTACCGGCGCGCCGCGCTCCCGCTCGGAACGCTCGTCTTCGTGAAGGAAGACCTCGGCCTCACGTTGATCGCTTTCGGTGCGGCCGCGCTACTGGCGGAGTTTTTCGCGCAGAGGCGGGCGGTTTGCGGCGTAGCGGGGCAGAACGGTAGCGCACCGGGCGCAGGCCGCAACGTCACGGAAACGGTGCAGGGCGTAACGGAGCAGCACGACGACGGCGCCGCCACGGCGGCGCGAACTCGGAGTGCGCGAGCTCGGACGGTCTGGGCGAGCCCCGCGGGGCGCTGGGCGGTGGGCCTGGCGATATGGGGCGCGGTGTGGTTTGTACTTTCTATCTGGGTGCTGCTGCCGGCTTTCAATCCGGATGGCGCCTGGGACTACACGGATCGCCTCACGGGCGATGCTGGGCTTTTCACCGGAGCGGCTACGAAGCTGATGACCCTGGCGGTGCTGCTGGGCAGCGCCGGAGTGGTGGGCCTAGCCAGCCCGTGGATTCTGCTCATGCTCCCGACTCTGGCCTGGCGTTTCACGGGAAACGTGGAGTTCTACTGGGGGCTGGACTGGCATTATTCCGCTGTGCTCATGCCGATTGCCACCATCGCGCTGCTGGATGGGCTGGGGCGGCTGGAGCGTTCTGTATGGCTTCGGGCACGGCGTGAGCATGCCGAGCACGCGACGCATGGCGAGTGCTCCCCGCGCGGCGAGTGCACCCCGTGCGGTGAATGCGCCACGGGCAGCGAACGTGCCACGCGCAGTGAACGTGCCACGGGCAGCGAACGTGCCACGCGCAGCGGGCACGTCAAGCGCGGCTTGATCGTGCTCGCGTTGGCCGCCAGCGTGATTGCCACGCTGGTCGGTACCCGCGCGAACGCGGTGGGCTGGTGGATCCAGGGACGTTACGACGGAGCGAGCGCGGAGGAGCGAGCCGGCGCGCGGGAAGCCCTGGCCGCGGTGCCGGATGGTTCCCACGTGGTTACTGATATACACATGCTGGCCTACCTGGTGCCGAATAATACGGTGTACTGGGAGGGAACCCGCGGGAATGCCGGGGCGAACGCGGTGGTCTTCGCGCCTCAATCGAAGGCCAACCACGGGGATGCGCAGCAGATTCTCGACTGGGCTAGCACCACCTTCGGGGGCACCTGGCATATTGCTAGCGATAAAGGCGGCTACGTGACCGTGCTGCCCGGCGAAGCCCCCGCGCGCGAGGAAGGAAAATAACACGGCTGCACCTAGATCTATCTCAGCGTCTTCTGCTCGCCCGCTCTATCGCGACGCGACCGGGCTGCTCCTTGTTTTCCTCGGTGGCGGGGCCGGCACGGTAGCCCGCGCGCTCGTCCCGAGCGTGGCGGCGCCGATTATCGTCAATCTCGCGGGGTCTTTCCTCCTCGGCCTCATCACCGGTTTCTTCACCACGGGCGTGCACCGGTACGGGGCTCGGTTGCGGCTGCTGCTCGGCACCGGTTTCTGCGGTGGTTTCACCACCTATTCGAGCTTCGTGGCGCTCAGCGCCCACTTGGCCACCGGCGAGGTCCTCAGCGGGGCGCCTGGCGAGCTGGCGCGGCTGGCCGGGCTGGCTGCGGGAGGCACTCTTTTCGGTGGTTTCCTGCTGGCTTTTGCCGGGATGGCCTGCGGGCGAGCGCTGGGCCGGCACTTCCTCGCGGCGCCCGCGCAACCCGCCGCACCCACATTACCGGCTCCGCCTACGTTACCTGCACCATGTACACCGCCCACGGACACGGACACGGACACGAGCACGGGCGGTGATGCGGCATGACGCTCCTGCTTCTTGGTCTAGCGGGCGGGCTGGGCGCCCTGTGCCGCGGGCTTCTTGATTCTTTCCTCACCGCACGGCTCAAGCCGACGTGGCCGGCCGGGATTTTCACGGTGAATGTGATCGGCTGTTTCCTCTTCGGGCTAGTAACCGGCGGCGGGGCGCTTTCCGCCTGGATCGGTCCGTACAGTCTTTACGTCACCACCGGTTTTTTGGGTGGTTTCACTACGTTTTCGACGGCGATGACCGACGCCCTCGGCCTCTTCGAAAAGCGCCGCTACTGGGCCTGCATCAGCCTCCTGCTCGGGAATTTCCTCCTCGGCATCGCGGCGTTCTTCGCCGGCCTGGCGCTCGGGTAGAGCCGGGTAGAAAACCAAGAGCCGGCGAGCTCCTGGTTCAGAACACTCAAGCCATCAAGGATTATGCGGCCGCAAACCGCTGGTTAGCACCCTGGCGTGTCATACCCAAAACATCACCAATGGCTTGCCACGTTTTACCGGCGGCACGAGCCCGAGCGACCGCAGCGTCTAGCCGATTGTCCGCCGCTCGTAGCTCAATTTGAGCCACGGCAACTTGCGCGAGATACGGGTCATCAACGGTCGCAATGGGATCTGGCCCCTCGCCACCGTTCGCGTTTTCCACTTCATCAAGCATCTCTTCAATAGAGCGTTTCACGAGAAATCGCCTTTCAGTCGCAGAAATTTTTTACGGGCTTTCATAGCGTGGAAAATACGGTCATCATCGCTAATACACAGTTCGAGCAGTTGCCCAGACTGGCTTGGCCCGATGATCAACACGTAGCCGTCCATGTAATGCGTTTTTATCGCATTACGGGCGGCATGCCGAATATCTTCAGCTGCAATGCCGTGCCGGTACGCGCTGTCCTCTATCTCCACACTGTCAACAGTAATTACCAGAACCCCGAACGTCAACGAAAATTACCAGGAGCATGGAGAATCTCCACAACACATAACCCCGCGATTACATAAACCTCAGATCCCCCAGAAAGCACATTATTTTCCACAGATGCCCTGCGTGTTTTCACCCCTGTACTGCACTCGTAACACATACGAAGTACAGCTCAGAAAATACCACCCACCCGCCAACAGGCCAGGCTCGAACCGCGGCGGCAGCACGTGGTGCGCGAAAGCCTGGCCCCCGCCCACACAATCTGATATATTCTTCAACGATCAGGGGGTGTCAGAGACCGATGCCCCGATCAACACCCCATACTCACCAACGCGCAGGGAGGCGAATATGACCATCGGAGCAACATTCACTCGCCGCGGCGAAGGCTACAGCCGCGACGCCCGCTATATCACCACGCGCGTGAGCCGCGACAGCGCCAGCTTCCCCGTGGAGCCGGGGCGTTACCGCCTCATCGCGGCGCGCGCCTGCCCGTGGGCGAATCGCACGCTGATTGTGCGCCGCTTGCTCGGGCTGGAAAATGCTATATCGCTGGGCATCCCCGGCCCCACCCACGATGAGCGGTCCTGGATTTTTGACCGTGATGCGGGCGGGGTGGATCCGGTGCTCGGGATCCATTTCCTGCGGGATGCCTACCTGGCCCGCGACCCGAATTTCTCCTTGGGAATTACGGTTCCAGCCCTAGTGGATCTTGCTAGCGGCGCCGTCGCCACAAATGATTTTGCGCAGATGACGCTCGATTTTTCTACCGAGTGGCGCGATTTTCACCGCGAGGGCGCCCCGGATCTCTACCCCGCGGAACTGCGCCAGCCCATGGACGCGCTCATGCGCTATATCTACACCGAGATTAATAATGGCGTCTACCGTTGTGGTTTCGCCGGCAGTCAGGAGTCCTATAACCGCGCCTACCTGCGCCTTTTCACGGCGCTGCGCAATATTTCCGAGCTGCTGGAGGGCCGCCGTTACCTCATGGGTGACCACATCACCGAAGCGGATGTGCGCCTCTTTACCACCCTGGTGCGTTTCGATGCCGTCTACCACGGGCATTTTAAATGCAATGAAAAGAAACTGACCGAGATGCCGGTGCTCTGGGCCTACGCGCGCGATCTTTTCCAGACCCCCGGGTTCGGGGACACCGTGGATTTTGAGCACATCACCTCGCATTATTACCGGGTTCATCTGGACGTGAACCCCAACCAGATCGTGCCGCTGGGCCCGGATACCTCCGGATGGCTCAGCCCGCACGGTCGCGCAGCCCTGGGAGGCTCGCCTTTTGGTGGGCCGGCCACCCGCGGGGAACGCTCCACCGCGCCCGGGCCGGTTGCTCCCGGCGAGGAAGTTCCACTGGCCGCGCGCGCCGGGCACTGGGGGAATATCCACGAAGAACTCGCGCGCGCCACAGAAGCCGCGCACAGCCGTGCGCAGGGAACCGAACACAGCCGCACGCACGGCAGCAACGGCGATGTTATCCACCCGCGGAACAAGTCCCGCGATTGGAGCGCAATTCGTGGGATACTCAATGTATGAACGAACGCGCAGGAACCCCGGCCCGCCCCGAAGATCTCATCAATGTTGATGAGCTGGTGGCGGCATATTACGATATCGAACCCGATCCGACTAACCCCCTCCAGCAGGTGGTTTTCGGAACTTCCGGCCATCGTGGCTCAGCTTTCGATGGCGCCTTTAATGAAGCCCATATCGCGGCAACCACGCAGGCGATCGTGGACTACCGTAACAAGCAAGGCTATGACGGCCCCATTTTCGTGGGCCGTGATACCCACGGGCTGTCCCTCCCAGCGGAAAAAACCGCTATCGAGGTGCTGGTAGCCAACGGCGCTGATGTGCGGGTGGATGCTCGCGGCTCGTGGACTCCCACCCCGGCGGTCTCGCTGGCCATCCTGGAGGCGAACGGCGCCCCGCACGCGCTGCGCCTGGACGGCCCGGGCCTGGCGGACGGCATCGTTATTACGCCGTCCCACAACCCGCCGCGCGATGGTGGCTTCAAGTACAACCCGCCCAATGGCGGCCCGGCGGATACCGATGCCACGAAGTGGATCGCGGCGCGGGCCAATGAACTCATCGCCGCGGGGTGGAAGAACATCGCCCGCGTGCCCTATGAGGATGCGGTCACGAAGGTAGGCACCTACGATTTCCGCGATGCGTATGTCACCGCGCTGGATACCATCATTGATTTCGAGGCGATCCGCAAGGCGGGCGTGCGCATTGGCGCGGACCCGATGGGCGGCGCCTCGGCCGAATACTGGCAGGAAATCGCGGACCGCTACGGTATTAACCTGACCGTGGTCAATCCCGAGGTGGACCCGGCCTGGCCTTTCATGACTCTGGATTGGGACGGCAAGATCCGCATGGATTGCTCTTCGCCCTACGCGATGGCGGGCCTGCTCCACCGCATGGAACCGGATGCGAGCGGCCGCGCCCCGTATGACCTCGCCACCGGGAACGACGCCGATTCCGACCGGCACGGCATCGTCACCCCGGACGCCGGCCTCATGAACCCCAACCACTACCTCGCGGTGGCCATCGAATACCTCTTCACCCACCGCCCGCAGTGGTCCGAGCGGGTGAACGTCGGGAAGACCCTGGTGTCCTCCTCGCTTATCGACCGGGTGGTGGCCGGCATTGGCCGCACCCTCGTGGAGGTCCCGGTGGGCTTCAAGTGGTTCGTATCCGGCCTGGTGAGCGGTGAGATCGGCTTCGGCGGGGAAGAATCCGCCGGCGCTTCCTTCCTCCGCAAGGACGGTTCGGTGTGGACCACGGATAAGGACGGGCTTGTGCTTGATCTGCTCGCGGCGGAAATCACCGCGGTGACCGGCAAGTCCCCCTCCCAGCTCCACGATGAGCAGGTGGAACGCTACGGTTCCTCGGCTTACGCCCGGATCGACGCCCCGGCCACGAAGGAAGAAAAAGCCAAGCTCGGCAAGCTTTCCCCGGCGGACGTCACGGCCACCGAACTGGCCGGCGAGCCGATTACCGCGAAGCTGGTGGAGGCACCCGGGAACCACGCGGCGATTGGCGGCCTCAAGGTCACCACGGAAAACGCGTGGTTTGCGGCCCGGCCTTCCGGCACGGAGGATGTCTACAAGATTTACGCCGAATCCTTCCGCGGCCCGGAGCACCTGGCCCAAGTCCAGGAGGAGGCACGCGCCGTGGTTGCGGCCGCGTTGGGTAACTAAATAAGTAGGTCACTACATAGGAATGAAGACGACGCGGGGCGGGTGGCACAGCCACCCGCCCCGTCCCCTTGCCAACGGCCCAATAATGGCAGGTAGCTTCTTCCCCGTGCGGCGACCGACAATTCCCGAAGCGCCTTCCAGAAATCTGGGCGAATGAGGGAGCGGGGCGGTGGCTCGTGGCGGAGCCTGGCGCGTGCTCTCATCAAAGTATTTATTTTGTTGGGATGCCGGGCATTAGTTTGCTAAGCTGATCGCAACATGACCGGTTCCGCTGCCCACTTCGGTGGGAGCCCAGGGCCGGTCCTTTTCCACCTCTCGCGACTGGCCTTCGTGAACGCCGCTGCCAGTGGTTGTTAGCGGCGGCTGACTGCGGGGTGGTGCTGCCGCTTCAGAACGGGACGGCTTAGACGAGAGTGTCAAGGAATTGAGTCCGTCGTGGAGGTCATTGAAAACGGCGTCGTCTTCCGGAAGCTCGCCAGCCATGATCTTCTCCACGTGTTCAATTGGAGGCGAAGATCCTTCGATTCGGGAGCGGTAAGACGAGACTTCGGCAGGTGGAGGCGCGGGCCGGGCCAGTGGGTGATGAGCCAAGTCAGGTTGAAAAACCGACAGAATCTCTTACTCCCAGCCTATTGCAAAATGCGGCGTGGTATACATTATGCGCAGCACACTTTTTACGACGACGCGGCCGGGAGCGAAGGAGCTACAACTAATGGAGTCAGCGAAAACTAAACG